>NZ_CP072203.1:4827103-5128797 GCF_017654315.1 Gordonia polyisoprenivorans | reverse complement strand
GGCGGCGGCACCGGCGATCGTCGTCGACACCGCAGGCGTCGTCCACGACAGTTCGCTGCGCAGGTCACTGATGTTCTCGCCGGCAAACCGCGACCAGCTCAGCCCCGACGCCGACAGCCCGATCAGGCCGATGATGATCCAGACCCCCACTGCTCCATGCCAACTCAGGGTGCGTGTGCGGCGGGGTGCGTTGCGGTCGGGGACGGCGAGCCGGGCGAGTTTGCGGGTGCGCCGACGATGACCGATCCACAGGATCAGCCCACCGAGGGACACCAGCCACAACCAGCTCGCCGCGATCTCGCTGTAGTTGCGGCCGAAGTCATCGAGATGCAGATTGCGGTGTAGATCGTCGAACCACGTCCGGACCGGCAGCCACGCACCGTAGGTGAGCAGCGCGCCGCGAACCTCCCCGGTGTAGGGGTCGACGAACACGGTGCGGGTGCGGTCGGCGGGCAGGTCGTCGGCGGCGAGCACCACGCGCGTGGTGTCCCCGGCACGCGGGGCGGGTGTGACCGAGACGATCGCGCCCTCCGGATGCGCGCGTCGGGCGGCGTCGACCTGCGCCGACAGCGGTAGCTCTGCGTTGCCGATGCGGTCGACGGTCAGCTCGTGGGCGTAGACGGCGCGATCGATCTGCGGGATCAACGCGTAGAGGGTGCCGGTGACGGTGGCGACGATCAGGAACGGGCCGATCAGGATGCCGGCGTAGAAGTGCCAGCGCAGCAGTAGCGGACGCCACCGGTCGGCGGCAGATCGAAGGGTGTTGTCGCGCTCGGGCCGGTTCGGGGTCGACGGGCCCCGGGGTTCAAGGGGATCGGAGACATCGGTGGTCTGGGTCGTCACCACGTGTGCGTCCTGCTTTCGGGCTGGGCGGGTGGACTGAAGGGGAGCCCGGCGCTCGCCGGGTCATCGCAGAAGAGGTCGGGGCGTCGGAGACGTTGGTTCCCGACGTGCGGTGTGTCGTGGGTCACCCGAGGACGAATCGCGGCCGACCGCATAACCTCTACAGGCGTGGGCACCCCCGATACACCGATGTCCGGAGCCGGCGATCCTGCCGCTTCCCCGATTGCCGATGCTCCCGCGATCGGCGCTGACCCGATCACCATCTTCGGCCCCGACTTCCCCTTCGCCTACGACGACTGGATCGCCCATCCCACCGGGTTGGGCGAGGTGCCGCCCGACGCACTCGGTGCCGAGGTCGCCGTCATCGGTGCCGGTATGGCCGGCATGGTCGCGGCCTATGAGCTGATGCGGATGGGATTACGGCCGGTGGTCTACGAACCCGATCGCATCGGGGGGCGGTTGCGGTCGGAGCCGTTCGTGCCCGGTGAACCCGAGGTCGCCGAGCTCGGCGGCATGCGCTTTCCGATCTCGTCGAGCGCCTTCTTCGGCTATGTGAACCGGTTCGGTATGCGGTCGGCGCCGTTCCCGAATCCACTCACAGAGGCCGCCGGGAGCACGGTGATCGACATCGGCGGCGAGACGTTCTACGCCCGCACCCTCGACGATCTGCCGCCGGTCTATCGCGATATCTCCGACGCGTGGGACGCGGCGCTCGAACGCATCGCCGGTTACACCGCTCTGCAGCAGGCCATTCGTGAGCGTGACACCGTCGAGCTCAAGCGCCGATGGAATGCGCTCGTCGCCGACTGGGACGACCGCAGCTTCTACGACTTCCTGGCGACGTCCACCGAGTTCGGCTCGCTGTCGTTCCGTCACCGGGAGTTGTTCGGTCAGGTCGGATTCGGTACCGGCGGTTGGGATTCGGACTTCGCCAACTCGATGCTGGAGATCCTGCGGGTGGTGCTGACCAACTGTGACTCCGATCAGCACCTGATCGTCGGCGGTGCCGAGCAGGTGCCGCGGGCGTTGTGGGCCGATGCGCCGCAACAGATCACGCACTGGCCGGTGGGGACGAGCCTGTCGTCGCTGCATCACGGTGCCCCACGGGCCGGGGTGCGCTCACTGCGTCGGCTCGGACCCAACCGCATCGAGGTCACCGACCGGTGGGGTGACTCACGGGTGTTCGGCGCGGTCATCGCGACCTGTCAGGCCTGGTTGCTCTCCACCGAGATCGAGTGTGACGAGGCGTTGTTCAGCCAGGACCTGTGGATGGCCCTCGACCGCACCCGGTACATGCAGTCGTCGAAGACCTTCGTGATGGTCGACCGGCCGTTCTGGACCGACCGGGACCCGCGCACGGGACGTGACGTGCTCAGCATGACGCTGACCGACCGGTTGACCCGCGGCACCTATCTGTTCGACAACGGCCCCGACCGTCCCGGGGTGATCTGCCTGTCCTACTCGTGGATGAGCGACGCGCTGAAGATGTTGCCGCATCCCGTGGAACGTCGTGTGTCGCTGGCACTGTCGGCGTTGCGCAAGATCTACCCGGATCTCGACATCGCCGAACACATCGTGGGCCGTCCGATCACCGTCTCCTGGGAGGACGACCCGAATTTCCTCGGTGCGTTCAAGGGTGCGTTGCCCGGTCACTACCGGTACAACACCCGTATGTACGGCCACTTCCACGATCAGCACCTCCTTCCCGAATCCGAGCGGGGGATCTTCATCGCCGGCGACGACGTGTCGTTCACCCCGGCGTGGGTGGAGGGTGCTGTGCAGACCGGACTCAACGCGGTCTGGGGTGTGATGAACCACTTCGGCGGGCGGTGCCACCCCGACAACCCGGGGCCGGGCGACCGCTACGCCGAACTCGGACCGATCGACATCGGGGGTTGAGCATGGCCGACCGATCACCGGACGCCGAGTCGCCGGATGCGCTGCGACTCGCGCTCTGGCAGTGCGCACCGACCGCCGATTCCGACCGTGATGATCACGCGGGCGTCGTCGCGGGCAACCTCGAGCGGCTCGAGCGCGTCATGGCCGAGGTGGCCGGGCGGGCCGATCTGCTGATCACCCCCGAGATGTTCCTGTGCGGCTACAACATCGGCGCCGCGGCCGCGCGCGCACGAGCCGACGAGGCCGACGGCCCGATCGCGGCATCGGTGGCGCAACTGTGTTCGCGATACGGTCTCGCGGTGCTCTACGGGTGTGCCGAGCGCGTAACCGACGCTCATGAGACGGGCGCCGGTGTGAAAGAGGCTGTGTACAACACCATTCGGCTCGTCGACGCCGACGGCGTGACGATCGCGACCCATCACAAGACGCACCTGTTCGGCGACCTCGACGTCGCGATGGTGACCGCCGGCACGACGCGTGCGCCGGTGGTCGACTTCCGGTCTTGGCGGTTGGGCATGCTCATCTGTTACGAGGTCGAGTTCCCGGAGATGGTGCGCGACTTGGCGATTCGCGGAACCGACGTGGTGTGCGTGCCGACGGCGAACATGCCCGACTACGACAAGGTGCAGCAGATCCTCCTGCCGGCGCGGGCGTTGGAGAACCAGGTGTATCTGGCCTACGCGAATTATGTTGGTAGCGAACGAGATCTGTCGTTCGGCGGTCTCAGCGAGATGGTCGGTCCCGGCGGCATCATCGATGTCTCGGCGGGGCGCGACGAGCAGGTCGTCATCGCCACCGCCGACCGTGACACTCTTCGATGGTCACGTGAGACCTGGCGATACATCGCCGATCGACGTCCGGAGTTGTATTGACACCGCGAGTCCGCTGATGCATCGCGGGGAGTGAAGCGCCCCTCGTCAATGCTGCGCACACTTCGCCTGTTGATAACGGATGTTCACTGGTCTGTATTGCGTTCGGCCCGTGCGCAATTCATATACACGCGTTACCACAAGAGATTGTGGGCCAGATATGGACACAGCACTAAATGTGGTCTAACTTACTCCTCAGTACGAGACCTACTCGTGAGTAACTGACGCTCGGGGACGTCGGCGGACCATCGATTCAACGTGGGGGCTGCATCTTGTTCGACTTCATGGAGTGCGAAACACGGACTCGCCGAGCGTTTCTCGGCGGCAACGCGATCCTCGAGGCCTACGACGTCGAAGAGGTGATCGTGCTACCCGCATTGCGGATGCTGTTGTGCGACAACGGGACCGACGCGTCATCGACGACGCCGTGGGAGCTCGACGAGTCGGCGCGAACCCAGGTGCGCGCCTCGATCGCAAGGCATCTGCGAACCAGTGACGTCCTGGCGGGCATGCTGCGCGACGCCCTCGGAAACCGTCACCTCGACGGCCGGGGCACTGATGGTCGGGGCACTGATGGTCGGGGCGTCGGTCACCCCTTGCGTGGGGTCGCCGGTGCGCTCCCGGTGCGTGCCCAGGGCTTCTTGCTGTCCGATGCTGCCAAGGGCGACGACGCCGCCCGGTCGGATCTGGTGCGCCTGGCCTTTCTGCTGGTCGCCGCCCATGCGTTGAGTGATCCCACCGACGTGGCGACGGCCTCGCGGTCGCTCAATCTCGTTCCGCCGCCGCTGCATCGCGATCGCACGATGATGAATACGGTTCTTGCGCAAGTGGTGCCGGCGCTGACGAGCCCACGCCGGGCGTGGTTCGAGATCACCGTCAGCAAGGCGGCATCGTTCTTCTCGGTGCCCGACGAGAAACGGTTGCCGGCCGTCGGCGACCGGTTGGCCCCGGGCACGTCGGATCTGACGTTGTTGCGTTACAACCGGCACTCGTTGGCGCTGGCATGCGAACAGGTTGGGCTCAGGTTGCTCGGCTCGGTCTGATCTCGCCCACCCCCGATCACGCTCGGGCGCCGCGGCGTCGGCGGTATCGTGGCGAAGGTGAGTGAGTCGACCCACCGATCGCCGACTCCCGTGCGCCACCGGTGGCTCCTGCACATCGACCTCGACCAATTCCAGGTCGCGGTGGAACGGTTGCGCAGCCCCGAGTTGACCGGGGTGCCGGTGATCGTCGGTGGCAACGGGGATCCGACCGAGGCGCGCAAGGTCGTGACCTGCGCGTCGTACGAGGCGCGTGCCGTCGGTGTGCGAGCGGGGATGCCACTGCGGGCCGCCTACCGCAAGATGCCCGACGCGGTGTATCTGCCCCTCGACATGGCGGCCTACGATGCGGCGTCGGCCCAGGTCATGAACATCCTGCGGGAGTCGGGCCACCCCATCGAGGTCTGGGGATGGGACGAGGCCTACGCCGGGGTCGACGACGGGACCGACGCCGAGATCCGCGACCTCGCCGCCGGACTGCGCGAAGAAGTCGCGCACCGCAGCGGGCTGTCCTGTCGTATCGGTATCAGCGACAACAAACAACGCGCCAAGATGGCCACCGGATTCGCCAAGCGTGACGAGTCGGCCGGCGGCGTGTTCCTGCTCGACAACCGGAACTGGCTGCCGCTCATGGGTTCTGCTCCTAGCCGTGACCTGTGGAGTGTCGGTCCGCGCACCGCGGACAAGCTGACCGAGATGGGGGTGCACACGGTCGACGAGCTCATCGCCACCTCCCGCGAGGACCTCATCGCGAGATTCGGCCCGCACCAGGGCAACTGGTTGTATGTACTCTGCCGTGGCGGCGGCGACTCGACCATCACCGTCGAACCGTTCGTCGCGAAATCCCACTCCAAATCCCGGACCTTCGCCACCGATCTCACCGAGCCCGACGAGATCGCCGCGGCAGCAACCGAACTCACGAGGGAATTACTGACCCAGGTCGTCGCGGAGGGGCGGGTGGCCTTTCGGGTGGCCGTCACCGTACGCACCTCCACCTTCTACACCCGGACCAAGTCGCGAAAGTTGTCCGCCCCCGGCACCGATGCGGCGGTGATCGCCCCGGTCGTCGTGGAGTTGTTGGGCAAGTTCGAACAGGGACGGCCGATCCGACTGCTGGGGGTGCGCCTCGACCTCCTCGAGGACTCGGACGGCGCTGTGCGAGACGGGGACGAGCCGGACTGAGCGGACGGCTTTGGGGTCGGAGCGTCGGGTCCTCGCGATTGCGTCCAAACGGACGACACCGACGAACGGGTCGTCGTTGATACCGTTGAGCGCTCGCCACGTCCTTGTCCTCGCAGGAGCTTCCCGATGACCGCACCCCCGACACCGCCTCGCCGGCCCACACCGGCAGCCGAGGTGGCCGGCCGCATCCCACTGCTGCCGGCGATCGCGGGAGCACTGGTGCTCGTCGGCCTGATCGGAGCGCTCGCCGGAGGCTGCGGCGGTGGACTGTCGGCGGTCGGCGGATACTCGACGAGCCGCTCGGAACTCTGCTCGGCGTATCGGACCGCGCTCAACGCCTTCGACGACGATTCCGAATTCGACGTGACCGATGAGCTCAACGCGCTCGCCGACGCGGCGAAGGACTACGACGACTCCGGCGTCCGCTCCGACGGGGAGGACGTGGACTCCTCCTCGGGGCTGATCAGCGAGTCGGGCTTCCGGAGCGACACCCGCAACATCGCGGCGGAATGTGGGTGACGACATGACGATGCCTCCCGGTCCAGGCGACCACCCCGGTTTCCCGAATCCCGGTTTCCCGAATCACGGCGCCCCGAATCCCGGTTTCGGTGGTCGGCCGTTCGGTTCACCTGCGCGCCCGCCCGCCCCCACCGGACCCAATCCGCAGGGCGCGGGGATGCGCGCGCTGATCGGTGGCGGCGCGATCGGCCTCGTCGCACTGGTCTTCGTCTTCCTGTTCTGGCCGGTCGCGATCCTCCTCTTTGCCGTCGCCGCCCTGTACACGGTGCTCCTCGGCACCGGGATGGATCCGTTCGCCGGGACGTCGACGACGATCGCCCACGTCGGATACCTCTGGCGCACCCGCGTCGCGACCGCCGGGGCGTCACCCCCCGCGCAGCGGTTCCCGAATCCGCCGACCGGGCAGCAGTTCCCGAATCCGCCGACCGGGCAGCAGTTCCCGAGCCCGCCGACCGGGCAGCAGTTCCCGAGCCCGCCGACGGGACCACGCGGGGTGGACATCCCACCACCGGTCGATCCGCCGACCGAGATCGTGGCGCGACCGACGACACCCGGGCACGGATTCACGGCCGCACAGGCCGCCGATCCCGCCACCGACCCGGCCGTTCTCGCGCAGATCGCCGCAACAGCGAGCGATCTACACATTTATCTCGCCGCCAATCCCGCGACGTATCCGGATCTGCTCGACTGGCTCGCCGCGCACGGCGCACCCGAGGCCCGGGACGCGGTGGCCCGCCGCCGTCACGGCTGACGGCATCAGCCGCGGCTCATCTACGGGGGAGCAAGGTCTTCTCGACCTTCGCCGCCCGGGGTTACCGTAAGGTGTGTCGTTTCTTCTCGATCACCGGGTGCGCCGCTCCGGGTACTGCCGTTCGCCAGGGAGTCGGGGCCGACGACGTCGCGTCACGTCCGTCGCCGTTGCGGCGATGGTCATGGCCTCCGTGTTCGGGATCGGGGCTCTCGGGATCGGGACGGCCCAGGCCCGGCCGCACACCCCGTTACCCGTGACCTACGACTTCCTGGCCGGTATCTCCGCCGAACTCGCCCATCCTGGCGGGTCGCTGCCCGGCACCAACGACTACTCGTGTCGCCCGTCGGCGGCCCACCCGCGGCCGGTGATCCTGGTTCACGGCAGTGGCGGTGGGCGGCAGACGAATTGGGCCACGCTGGCACCGGTGTTGGTCAACGCCGGCTACTGCGTATTCGCACCCACCTACGGTGCCCTCGGCACGGTGTGGCCGGTCTCGGCACTCGGCGGGCTCGGCCCCAAACCCGACAGTGCCTGGCAGATCAAGGAATTCATCGACCACGTGCGCGCCGCGACCGGCAGTGATCAGGTCGACATCGTCGGACACTCGTTGGGCACCGAGATCCCCACCTACTGGCTGAAATACCTTGGTGGGCGCGGCCATGTGGCCCACTACGTGTCGCTCGCGCCGTACTGGCGGCAGGGCCCCGATGACGATGACGTCCGCGGCGAGACGATCGCCGAATTCCGTGCGCGCCTGGGAATTGCGCCGCCAGCTCATCCGGCGTGTCCCGAATGCACACCCGCGCCGGCGGATCTGAACTTCAATCAGGCGGTCCGCCTGCCCACGCCCTACCTTCCGGGGGTGCGGTACACCAACATCGTGACCCGCGACGACGAGATCGTCACCCCATACTCGGCGGGCATCCTTCCGGGGCCGCCCGGCACCGACGTCACCAATATCGTTGTGCAGGAAGGCTGTCCGATCGATCACGCCGACCACCTGTCCATCGTGGCGAACCGGCGATCTGCTGCGCTGGTGCTCAACGCCCTCGACCCGGCTCATCCGCGCCCGGTGCCGTGCGTACTGGTGTCGCCGGTCACCGGTGGCTGATCAGACGGTGACGTACGTGCCGAGCATCCGGACGAAGGCATCGGTGGTGTGCTCGAGCGATACCTGATCACCGGTCATCACAAAGCCGAGGGTGAGCCCGTCGGCGGCCGCCACCACCGCGGGGGCGATCTGCTCTTCGGGTACCGCCCAACGGAATCCGCCGAGCCGCGCGCCCTCGCGCAGCATCCGGATGACCAACTCGGTGTAGCGCGCGTACAGATACTCGGCCAGCGGTTCCAAGCCGGTCGTGCGGCGTGCGAACAGTCCGAGCGAGATCAGCGCATGCTCGCGGGTGGCGTTGCCGGCGACGTCTCCGGCGAAGCTCTCGAATCCGGCGCGGATCACCTCGCGCGGATGTAGTGGTGCGTCACTCGAGCGTTCCTCGAGCGCGCGGATCCGCTCGTTGAGCGCATCCAATTCCTCGTTGATGCCATGCTCGGCCACCGCCGCGAGCAACTCGTCGCGACTGTCGAAAGCGTAGAACAGCCCCGACTGCGGAACGCCCGCCTCCAGGGCGATCCGTCGTGTGGTGGCGCTCTCGACACCTTCGGTCGCGATGACCCGCAAGGTGGCCTCGATGGCGAGTCGGCGTCGCTCGGCGACACTCAACCGCATCGGGTTCTCCTCTGTGTGGTCCGGCCGACGACACGTCGGCCGAGACATTTGTTCTGCTGTGGACGTGAGTTGGTGCACAACTCGATGGACATATCTCTGTGGACAATGCTCAGTGGACGAACAGTGAACATCACGGATGGTACTCACATCGACGCCCGCCGTCCGCGACCTGCTGCGCCCGTCCGCCTGCACGGAGCGGCGGCGTATGCACCGTGGTGGCCAAATCTGTTCGGCCGCAATGGCTTACTCGGCGACGGTGGGCCCAGCCGGGTGAGTTCACCACGGTCGCCGGGAACGTCGGGGGATTGGTCGACGTGCGCCGCGTGCGGTCAGGCCCGGACGACTGGCGGTAACGCGGAGATCGCGTCGTACTGCTCGCGCTGCTCGTCGAGCGTGTCGGCCAGGAAGGTCCGGGCGATGAGCAGCAACTCCGACACCTTCGGATGGGCGAGCGTGTAGAACACGGCGTTGCCGGTGCGCGTCGAGCGGACGACGTGATGCCGTTTGAGCACTGCGAGATGTTGCGACATGGTGGTCGGGCCGATGTCGATGATGGTGAGGAGTTCGCTCACCGGGGTCGGCGAGTCGTTGGCCGAGAGGACCTCGAGGACCCGGATACGCGCCGGATGGGCGAGCGCCTTGAACAGGTTGGCCTTGATCTCATACAGCGGCTGATCGGTGTCGGAGAATCCGTTGGTCGACACGGGGGCTCCTCGGTCATTCATCACTTGGCGTCAACGATGAATTGATGGATTACGTGATTTCTTAATCGCGATAGTACGGCGCAGAAGCCCGCCGGACAAGTCGGAGATCGCAGACCACGAAAGTGGTCGACAGGTGCGGTCGGTGCGAGATCAGTCGCGCGGAACGCGCACGCCGAGAAGGTGGGCATCGGGATCGTGGTCGACGCCGATCGTCTCCCAGGGCACCCCGATGCGCATGACCGCGTAGGCGGAGGTGGGGAAGCGGGCGATGGTGCCCTCGGGGTCGAGGGTGAGCGCGGTGGTCGGCATACCCGGGTCGTGGCCGACGACGAGCACGGTCGTGGCGTCGGCGGGCGCATGGATACGCAGCGCCTCGAGCACGTCGAACGGGCTGCCGCCGTAGAGGTCGTCGAGGTAGACGGTCGGGGCGCTTATCCCGGTTCGGTCGAGGGTCTGCCGGGTGCGGGTGGCCGTCGAGCACAGCACGGCGTCGACCGCCAGTCCCTCCTCGGTCATCCATCGACCGGCCAGGGCTGCCTCGCGCCGACCGCGATCGGCGAGCGGGCGCTCGTGGTCGCCGACGCCTGGCGGGTAACCGGATTTGCCGTGGCGCAGGAGGACCAGCGTCCGCCCCGGCCCGGCGACCTCGCTCACGCCACGCCCCGGCCGTTGCGGATCGTCGCCGGGCGCGACGACGGCGTGTCGCGGGAGCGCTGTGAGCGTGCCAACACCCGGGCGGTGGCCCGCCACGCCGCGGCCTCCTGCCGATGGAAGCAGGCCACTTCGGCGGCGTGGTCCCACTCGCCGCGATCACGGACGGTGATGTCGTCGTCGGTGTCGTCGTCATCGATGCCGGTCTCGGCGCAGGTCTCGGCCAGTTCGGCGGCGGTGTCGGAGTCGGCGGCCTCGTCCAGACACGCCACGATCAGGCGGTCGACGAGCGAGGGGTCGGTGCACACGGCCTCGATCGTGGTGGCATCGAGGGTCGCGAGGATCTCCAGTTCTGATCGCAACCGCATGCATCCAACCTACGACGTGCAAACCTCGCCTCGCGGGTAGGCACACCGTTAGCCTTGTGGACGTGCATTCCTGGGTTCCGGCGATACTCGCGGTTCTCGCGGCACTGTTGATCGCCGCCGGAACCGTGCTGCGTCAGCGTGCGTCCCGGGCGTCGGGTGCGATCACCCGCGGATGGTGGGCGGGGGCGTCCATCGCGATCGCCGGGTTCGCGCTCCAGGCGGCTGCGCTCGGTCTCGGATCGATCCTGCTGGTGCAACCACTCGTCGTGCTCGCGGTGTTGTTCGCCCTGCCGCTCGAGGCGTGGGCCGATCGGCGCCATCCCGCCAAGCGCGAGTGGGCGTGGGGCGCGGTGCTGGTCATCTGCGTGGCGACGTTCCTGCTCATCTCGCGCCCCGAGCCGTCGATGCGCCGACCGCACGACCTGGTCGCGTGGGCGACGGTCGCCGCGGTCGCCGCGGTGATCGTGCTGTGCGTGGCGTGCGCCGAGCGTTCGACCCCGCACTATCGGGCACTGTTCTACGGGCTGGCCGCGGGCACCCTGTTCGGGGTGTCGGCTCTGCTGATCAAGACCATCGTCTACCAGCTGCTGCATCATCCGATGCACTTGTTCCTGCACCCCGAGCTGTACCTGTTCGTCGTGGTCGCGACCGGGGCGATCATCGCCCAGCAGAAGGGCTTCGGTGCCGGCGACCTGCAGACGTCGTTCCCGGCGATGAACGTGATGGAACCCGCGGTCGCGATGGCGCTCGGCGTCGTGCTGCTCGGCGAGAACCTCAAGGTGTCGACGACGACGGCCTTGTTCCTCGGGGTGGTGCTGGCGGTGATGATCCGGTCGGTCGTCGAGCTGGCCAAGGAATCGGCGGTCCGGTGCGGCACCCTGCCCGGCCAACCGGCGCCCGCGGTATCCGGGGACACTGCCGCCGAGGACGCGCGGGTCGAACCGACCGGGGATGCGCCGACGCCCCGGGCCCAGCCCGAGCCCGGAGCGTCGACTGGCGGTGATCAGATCAGGCGGTTACCGGATCGATCACAGGGATCAGGTTCTGCGCCCACGTCGCGGCCATCACGCTCGGCTTGACCGCCGAGGAGTTGTCGTGGCGGGCGTGCTCGCCGACCTGCGTAGCGCCCCGCGCGGTGAGCTTCTCGGCCATCAGTTCGCCGCCGCGGTTGAAGGTCTCGCCGTAGACCGTGTCGCCGAGTCCGAACACCGCGAACCGCAGACCGGTCAGGTCGGGGGTCAGGGCATCGAGTTCGTCGGCGAACGGCTCGGCACCGGTCGGCAATTCGCCTTCGCCGTACGTGGAGCAGATCACCACGAGGAAGTCCCCGGCGTCGAGATCCTCCACCGCGAACTCGCTCATGTCGTAGATCGACGGGTCGTGACCGACGCTCAGGGCGTCGGCAATGGCGTCGGCGACCAGCTCACTGTTGCCGGTCTCGGTGCCGTAGAGGATGACAACGGACATGGGACTCCCTTCGGAAAACATGGCAAGGCTACCCTAATTCACGAGTGCTCCACCATCCGGTCCGCTTGGTGCCGCTCACCACAGTCGCCGCCGCTTCGTGACGGGGGGCCCTTGCGCAATTACTTGGATGTCCTAGTATTGGGGCTGTCCCCAGAATCCCCGAGCAGAAGTCCAGGTGATCTCGCGGTGAGTACAACCACCACCTCCATCCCGCACTACCTCAACGGCACCAAGGTGCCCGCCGACGGCGGTCGCTTCGCCGACGTCTTCAATCCGAGCACCGGCGCCATCGCCGCACAGGTCCCGCTCGCCAGCACCGACGACGTGGCCAAGGCGGTCGACACGGCCAAGAAGGCCCAGCTGGAGTGGGCGGCGTGGAATCCGCAGCGGCGCGCCCGGGTGCTGATGCGTTTCGTCGATCTCGTGAACAAGAACGCCGACGAGATCGCCACCACGCTCTCGCTCGAGCACGGCAAGACCCACGCCGATGCCCTCGGCGACATCCAGCGCGGCATCGAGGTCATCGAATTCGCGATCGGCATCCCGCATCTGATCAAGGGTGAGTTCACCGAGGGCGCCGGGTCGGGCATCGACGTGCACTCGATTCGTCAGCCCCTCGGTGTGGTCGCCGGCATCACCCCGTTCAACTTCCCGGCGATGATCCCGCTGTGGAAGGCCGGCCCGGCGCTCGCCTGCGGTAACGCCTTCATCCTCAAGCCCAGTGAGCGGGACCCGTCGGTTCCGGTCCGCCTCGCCGAATTGTTCACCGAGGCAGGACTTCCCGACGGTGTGTTCCAGGTCGTCCATGGCGACAAGGAGGCCGTCGACGCGCTGCTCGATCACCCCGACGTCAAGGCACTCGGCTTCGTCGGCAGCTCCGACATCGCGCAGTACATCTACTCCACCGCCGCGGCGAACGGTAAGCGTTCGCAGTGCTTCGGTGGCGCCAAGAACCACATGATCATCATGCCCGACGCCAACCTCGATCAGGTCGTCGATGCATTGATCGGCGCCGGCTACGGCAGCGCCGGGGAGCGGTGCATGGCGATCAGCGTGGCCGTGCCGGTCGGGGAACAGACCGCAGAACGGTTGCGCGCCAAGCTCGTCGACAAGGTCAACGCGTTGCGCGTCGGACACTCACTCGACCCGAAGGCAGACTACGGGCCGCTGGTGACCGCAGCCGCACTCGAGCGGGTGCGCACCTACATCGGCAAGGGTGTCGAGGAGGGTGCCGACCTGGTGATCGACGGTCGGGAGCGGGGCAGCAACGAGCAGACCTTCGGTGACGAGGACCTGTCCAACGGCTTCTTCATCGGCCCGACGCTGTTCGATCATGTCACCAAGGACATGTCGATCTACACCGACGAGATCTTCGGGCCGGTGCTGGCCATCGTGCGCGCCGCCGACTACGACGAGGCGCTCGCCCTAGCCTCGGATCACCAGTACGGCAACGGTGTCGCGATCTTCACCCAGGACGGTGACGCCGCCCGCGACTTCACCGCCCGCGTCGAGGTGGGCATGGTCGGGGTGAACGTTCCCATCCCGGTTCCGGTGGCCTACTACACCTTCGGCGGCTGGAAGCGGTCGGGCTTCGGCGACCTCAACCAGCACGGTCCCGCGTCGATCCAGTTCTACACCAAGACCAAGACCGTCACCTCACGCTGGCCGTCGGGCATCAAGGACGGCGCGGAGTTCGTCATCCCGACGATGGACTGATCGGCGATGACGACCTTCGTGGACTCCGGTCTCGACACCGACGAGCGTGTCATCGTCGAGACCGCGGCCGACTTCGCCGCGAAACGCATTGCCCCCCATGCCCTGAGGTGGGACGCCGACAACCACTTCCCGGTCGCCGAGCTGCGCGAGGCCGCGCAGCTCGGCATGGGTGCGATCTACTGTGCCGAGGATGCCGGTGGTAGTGGGCTCCGCCGACTGGACGGCGTCCGGATCTTCGAACAACTCGCCTACGCCGATCCGGCGGTCGCCGCCTTCCTGTCCATCCACAACATGTGTACGTGGATGGTCGACGAGTACGGCACCGATGAACAACGCGCACAGTGGGTTCCGCGGCTGGCGAACATGGACACCGTCGCCAGTTACTGCCTCACCGAGCCGGGTGCCGGTTCGGACGCGGCAGCGTTGTCGACCCGTGCCGAGCGGGTCGGGGACGAGTACGTTCTCACCGGCGTCAAACAGTTCATCTCCGGTGCGGGTTCGTCGGATCTCTACGTCGTGATGGCGCGGACCGGGGATGCCGGGCCCAAGGGCATCTCCACCTTCCTCGTCGAGAAGGACATGCCGGGGCTGAGTTTCGGTGCCCAGGAACACAAGATGGGGTGGCACGCCCAACCCACCGCGCAAGTGATCCTCGACGAGGTGCGGGTTCCGGCGACCAGCCTCCTCGGTAACACCGAGGGCATCGGATTCGGTATCGCGATGAACGGCCTCAACGGCGGCCGGCTCAACATCGCGGCGTCGTCGTTGGGTGGTGCGCAGGCGGCCTTCGACAAGGCGGCCGCCTACGTCGCCTCCCGAAAAGCCTTCGGGGCGGCGCTGATCGACGAGTCGACTATCCGGTTCACGCTGGCCGACATGGCGACCTCACTGCAAACCGCGCGCCTGATGCTGTGGCACGCGGCGAGCGCACTCGACGCCGGCGCCCCGGACAAGGTCGAACAGTGTGCGATGGCCAAGCGCTACGTCACCGACTCGTGCTACACCGTCGCCGACCAGGCGCTGCAGTTGCACGGCGGCTACGGCTACCTGGCCGAGTACGGAATCGAGAAAATCGTCCGGGATCTGCGCGTGCACCGCATCCTGGAGGGGACCAACGAGATCATGCGAGTCGTGGTGGGTCGGTCCATCGCGTCGCGCTTCTCGAACTGACATCACCGAGAGATTCGATATGGAGATTCGACAATGACGACGATCGCCTTTCTGGGACTGGGCAACATGGGTGGGCCGATGGCGGCGAACCTGGTCAAGGCCGGGCACACGGTGCACGGCTTCGATCCGGTGCCCGAGGCGGTGAAAGCGGCGCAGGAGAGCGGCGTCGAGACCTTCCCGACCGCGGTGGAAGCCGTCGCGGTGGCGCAGGTCGTGATCACGATGCTGCCCAGCGGCGCAATCGTCAAGCAACTCTACGACGAGGTCCTCCCGGCGAGTGCCACCGGAACGCTGTTCATCGACAGCTCGACGATCTCGGTCGCCGATGCCCGTGAGATCAATTCACGCGCAGGGGATCTCGGCTTCGCGCAGGTCGACGCCCCGGTGTCGGGAGGTGTAAAGGGCGCGACCGCGGGCACCCTGGCGTTCATGGTCGGCGGCAGCGAGGAGGCCTTCGCCGCGGCGCGCACCACCCTGGATCCCATGGCGGGCAAGATCATCCACTGCGGTGACACCGGTGCCGGACAGGCCGCGAAGGTCTGCAACAACATGCTGTTGGCCGTGCAGCAGATCGCGGTCGGCGAGGCCTTCGTCCTCGCCGAGAAACTCGGCCTCTCCGATCAGGCGCTCTACGACGTCGTCACCGGAGCGACCGGCAATTGCTGGGCCATCGAGACCAACTGTCCGGTGCCCGGCCCGCAGCCGGCGTCGCCGGCCAACAACGAGTTCAAGCCCGGCTTCGCCACCGCGTTGATGAACAAGGACCTCGGCCTGGCCATGGACGCCATCGCCGACACCGGTTCCCGCGCACCGCTGGGAACCCATGCGGCACAACTGTATCGGGCCTTCGCCGAGCAGAACGCGGGACTGGACTTCTCGGCGATCATCGAGACCTTGCGTTGAGTTGACCCGTTGATCAGTATGACGTTTCCTCCGGAATCCGGGCGAAACGTCATACTGATCAACGACGACGTCGCCGATGGAACCGGATGCGGTCCGCTCGCGTCCAATCCCCATGGACATTCACGAGTTGTCGGTCCGTCGCGACGGCGTGTTCACCACAAGAGAAGCGCTGGACTGCGGTGTGAGCGAGTCGGCCATCGCGCGGCGCGTGGCGTCCGGCGCGTGGAAAGAAGTGGCGCACGGCGTTCACCTTGTCGCCGGACACGCCCGGGGTCCTCGGGCGCAAGCGCGGATCGCGGTGCTCTCGGTGCACAGGAATGCCGTTCTGGGTGGCGCGGCGGCAGCGTGGTGGCTCGGCTTGTGCTCCGAGGAACCGCGAAAACACCTGGTCTTCACTCAGACCCGAGGCCGCGCTCGCCGATCATCGGCGACGGCGGTGACCCGTTATCGCGAACTCCATGACGACGACATCGTCGTGCACGACGGCCTTCGGACGACGGCGGCAGACCTCACGGTGCTCGAAGCGTCAGTTGCCCTGGGACTGTCGTTCATGGACTCGGCATTGCTGTCCGGGCGGGTGACCCCTGAGTCCCTCGCCGACGTTCATGCCCGTTACCCGAAGCGGCATGGCGCGGCCAAGACGTCGGCCTACTTGAGGCTCATCGGCGACGGCGCGCGGTCGCAAGCGGAGCGGCTCACCGTGAAGATCTTTCGTGCGGCCGGTGTTTCCGGCTGGGTGGCGAACCTGCCGGCGTGCGGGTACGTGATCGACTTCGCGTTTCCCGACCAGAAGGTCGCGGTGGAAATCGATGGTTTCGCCTACCACCGTGACGCGGTCGCCTTTCAGCGTGATCGCACCAAACGCAATGCCCTGATTCGGTCCGGCTGGCAGGTACTCAACTACACGTGGGCCGACCTCATCGATCGCCCCGACCAGGTTGCCGCGGAGGTCGCGGCTGCCCTGCGCTCGTCGGCGGCGTGATCAGTATGACGTTTCGCCCGGAATTCGGCGGAATTGTCATACTGATCGGCCGGCGCGACGACCACCGTCAGAAATCCCCCGCGTGATGACGCAGCGAGTGGATGGCACCGACCAAGCCGCGGATCTCGTCGCGGTCCATGCCGACGTCGGCGAACACCTCGCGATTGAGTGTCGTCGTGGCGTCTTCGACGGTGGAGCGCCCCAGGTCGGTGATCTCCACCAGTGTGGTGCGTCCGTCGGTGGGATGGGGCAGGCGCCGGACCAGCTTCGCCTCCTCGAGTCGACGGATCGCGTGGGTGACGCTGGTGACGTGGACCTGGAGTCGGTCGCTGGCCTTGGTGATCGGCAGGGCGCCGTGCCGCGAGAACGCGAGCAGACGGAGCAACTCGAAGCGAGAGAACGTCAAATCGTAAGGGCGCAAGGCTGTCTCGACGCGCGCCAAGAGAATCTGGTGGGCGCGCATCACCGAGGTGACCGCGACCATTCCGTCGGCGACGTCACCCCATCCGGCCGAGGCCCAGTTGTCCTTCGCCTCGGCGATGGGATCGAAACGCATGCTCCGGCCTGCCATGCGTCATACCCTATCCCGGCACCCGGTGTGCCGTGGCGACTGATCGCCCTGGTCGCCACGCACGGGAGGGCCCGAGATCGGTCGGCACAGGTGGGTCGACGGCGCCCGGCCCCGGCGTCACGGCGCAGCGAGCAGCACGCGGATCGCACCGACGATGGTGTCGATGAGCGCGGCGACGGTGTGATCACCGAGTTCGCCGCGTTGCTCGTCGGAACGCAGCATGATGACCGATTCGACGAGGCGGAAGGGAAGTAGTCGGCGCATGTCGGTGGGGTCGTCGAGCGCCTCGGCGGCCAGCGACTCGTACGCTCCGGCCAATTCCTGTCGGGCGGAACGGAAGTGGGCGTATCGATCGTCGGCAACCTCGGGTAGCAGGTAGAGCGAGCCGAGATTCCAGCGTGCGTCGACCAGTTGCTGGGCGTCGATGCGTGCCAGTTCCAGGAGCCGGTCGAGGGCGGGTGCGTCGGAATCGAGTAGCTCGCGTGCGGTCTCGAGCGATCCGACGACGGTTGTGTCCAGCAACGCGGCGAGGATGTCGTCCTTGTTCTTGAAGTAGTGGTAGAGCGAGGCCTGCCGAATCCCGACCGCGTCGGCGATCATCCGCGTCGAGGTACCGCTGTAGCCGTGTCGGACGAACAACTCGCCGGCGGCGTCGAGGATCTCCTCGCGTGCGGTGGCTCCGCGCCGCTTGGGCTCGGTCAGGCGGGGCCGCCCGGGGCCGGTGCCGCGGGGTGGCGCGGTACGGGACATGGCGGCTGGCTCCTCGCGGTCGGCTCCTCGTAAAGCTGCATGCTGGTCGGTTTCGCGACAGAATCAGCCTAACGCAACGGTGCGTAACACGGCTGTCACAGGGGTTTCCCCGCCCGCAACATATCTATCATTCGACAGAAATAGACGGGCAGTTATCTATCGACTGACAGATACAGCGCTCGACGGGGAGCCCTACGAAGGACATCGCCATGACCATGACCGCTCACTCATCCCCGGAGCCCACCCCGACTCCCGCCTCACCGTCGTCGGGCGCAGGTGACTCCGACGACCTCCTCGAGCTCGGCTACGACCAGCAGCTGCACCGCTCGCTGGGTAAGTTCGCCTCGTTCGCGGCCGGCTTCTCATTCGTCTCGATCCTCACGACCATCTTCCAATTGTTCGGTCTCGGTTTCGGATTCGGCGGGCCCGCCTTCTTCTGGACCTGGCCCATCGTCTACGGCGGCCAGTTCCTGGTGGCGTTGTGCTTCGCCGAGATCGCCGCCCGCTACCCGATCTCGGGTGCGATCTACCAGTGGTCGCGCCGAATGGGTGGAGAAGTCGTCGGCTGGTTCGGCGGGTGGTTCATGATGATCGCGCAGATCGTCACCGCCGCCGCGGCCGCGATCGCCCTGCAGGTCGTCCTGCCCGCCGTGTGGACCGGTTTCCAGATCATCGGCGACGACCCCACGCTCACCAGCACCTCCGGTGCGGCGAATGCCGTCCTGCTCGGTTCGGTGCTGCTGGTGGCCGTCACCGCGATCAACTGCGTCGGGGTGCGGTGGATGAGCCGCGTCAACAACATCGGCGTGACCTGTGAGCTCGTCGGCGTCACCGCCGTGGTGCTGGCCCTGTTCACCCACGCCAAGCGCGGCCCCGACGTCGTCTTCGACACCGGGCTGCCCGGACAGCAACCCGGCTACATCTGGGCGTTCATCGTCTCGGGTCTGATGGCCGCATATGTGATGGTCGGCTTCGGGTCGGCAGGCGAGCTCGCCGAGGAGACCCGCAACCCCCGACGGGTCGCACCGCGCACCATCCGGATGGCGCTGACCGTCTCGGCGATCGGTGGTGGCCTGATGCTTCTGGGCGCGCTGATGGCTGCTCCGACACTCGGTGACGAACTCGCGACCGGCGGCCTGCCCTACGTGCTGGATTCGGTGCTCGGCGGTTTCTGGGGCAAGGTCCTGCTGTGCGACGTCGCGGTGGCGATCTTCATCTGCACCCTGGCCATCCAGACCGCGTGTTCGCGGTTGATGTTCTCGATGGCCCGCGACGGCCGGTTGCCCTTCTCCTCGCGACTGGCACATGTCAACTCCCGCACCGGAACCCCCATCGCGCCGTCCATCCTGATCGGGCTGCTCTGCGTCGCGACCCTGTTGGTCAACGTCGGCAACCCGGCGATCTTCGCGACCCTCGCGAGTGTCTGCATCATCCTGATCTACCTGGCCTACCTCGCGGTCACCGGACCGATGCTGTATCGACGCCTACAGGGCTGGCCGAAGGGGACCGTCGAGGTCGACGCCGAGGGCAAGAAGCTGTTCGGGCTCGGGCGATTCGGCATCGTCGTGAATCTCGGAGCGGTGATCTACGGGGCACTGATGGTCGTGAACCTCGCCTGGCCGCGCACCGAGATCTTCGACCCCGCAGGTGACATGCCGATCCTGCGGTGGGCCGGCCCGATCTCGATCGCCATCACGGTCCTCGTCGGAATCGCCTGCTACCCCAGGGGAAAAGAGCATCCCAAGCCGGTCACACCCATCGGCCGAGCCGCAACCAGCCGCCAGACCAGCGACATCGCCACCGTCGACTGACCTCGCGCCGGCGACACCCAACCACCACACCTGTTCGATCCCAAGGACTCTCACCATGAATGCCACCGCAACCACCGCCGGCGCCCGCGCGCACGCCCGGGCCCAGGCCACCACCCTGACCGACTCGATGCCGGTGGTGCCCGCCACCGGATGGCCGCACCCGCCCGCCGCCGTCGACGCCGCCGACCTCACCTGGGCCGAGACCGTCCCGGGCGGTCGCTACACCACCAAGGTGCTCTCCCGAGGAAGCCGACTTCGCCTGCGCGACATCACCGGAACCGCCTGCGCGCATCTGCTGGCGTGGCGCGCCGACGCCCCGCATGAACGCCTGAACGTCGCCGACACCGTCAAGGTGCCGTGGCAGGCCTACCTCACCACCGGGCACCCGCTGCTCAGTGACCAGGGTCGGGTGCTGGCCACCGTCGTCGCCGACGACAGCCGTCATCACGACGCGCTCTGCGGCACCTCGACGCTCGCCGGAAACATCGCCAAATATGGTGCCGGGAGCCCGCATTCGGGCAGCCCGGCGGGACGCGAGATGCTTGTGCTGGCCGCCGCCAAGAACGGGTTGACACCCACCGACGTGGCACCGTCGTTGTCGTTCTTCCACGGCGTCACCGTCGACGCCGACGGCTCGTTGCGATCCACCGGGTCGGCGGGCGCGGATACGTCGGTGGAGCTGATCTTTCATCTCCCGTGCATCGTCGCCCTCGCCAACACCGCCCACCCCCTCGACCCCGCGACGGATTTCGAGGCCGGCCCGCTCGAGGTGCTCGCCTGGCGCGCGACCGCCGACCTCGAGGTACTCATCGCCGACGCCGAGCGCCGCGACCCCGAGTATCAACGGGCCGTCGCCAACAGCGAAGACGCCCACCGCGCCACCCATTTCTGACCTCGACACCCACCCGCGACCACACCCACCCCGATCACACCCACAGGGACAACCATGACCACCACACTCGATCCGACCCTCGACCCGACGACGGCACCGGCCGCCGAGATCGCACTCGTTCCCGGCGAGGTGATCCTCGACGAGATCGTCGGCGAACGCGGCCCCTGGTCGGGAATCGTCACCGCCGGTGACGTTCTCACCATCGTCGATCTGCACGGCAACCAGGCCGTCGACACCCTCTTCTACGGCGCCCACGATCACACGATCCGCTACAGCGCACAGGCCACGATCGCCGCGCAGGGCAACATCTTCCTGACCACCGGAACGGTGATAAGGGACCAGGAATCGGCACCGATGATGACCATCGTCGCCGACGAGGTCGGCAATCACGACACCCTCGGCGGCGCCTGCTCGCAGGAATCGAACACGCTGCGTTACGGACACCACACCAAACACCAGCACGCGTGCGTGGAGAACTTCCTGATCGGCGGCGCACGGCACGGGCTGGGCAAACGCGACCTCGTCGGCAACATCAACTTCTTCATGAACGTGCCCGTCGACCCCGACGGCTCGCTCGGCATCGTCGACGGCCTGTCGGCACCGGGCCGCCGGTTGGCGTTGCGGGCGGAGGCCGACACCCTCGTGCTGGTCAGCAACTGCCCACAGATCAACAACCCGTGCAACGGTTTCGACCCGACCGCGGTGCGTGTGGTGGTGACCCGATGACCGCGTGCGAGATCCTGCGTGCCGGACCGTTCACCACGGTCCAGGACTGGCCCGGCCGCACCGGCTACTGGAAGGTCGGGGTGCCGCCGTCGGGGCCAATGGACGATCTGTCGTTCCGGCTTGCCAATCAAGCGGTCGGCAATCCCGACTCGGCCGCAGGCCTCGAGGCCACGATGGCCGGCCCCCGACTGCGCTTCGACGAACCCACCGTCGTCGCCGTCACCGGTGCACCGGCGTTCATCACCGTCGACGGAACACCTGCTGCACAATGGGTTCCGCTGCACCTGGAGGCCGGGCAGGTCCTCGACATCGGAACCGTGGGGACCGTTGGTCTGCGCGTGTACGTCGCAGTCGCCGGCGGCATCGACGTCGAGGAGTACCTCGGCAGCCGGTCCACCTTCACGATGGGCCGATTCGGCGGCAAGGACGGACGGACCCTCGCCGATGGCGACTCACTGACGATCGGGCCCGCCGGATCGGGGCCGATCACCCGGATTCTCACCGACGAGATCCCCGCGCTGACCAATTCGTGGGAACTCGCGGTGACCGTCGGCCCGCACTCCGCGCCGGAGTTCTTCACCGCCGCCGATATCGACGACCTGATGTCGACCGGCTACGAGGTGCATTTCAATTCCGACCGCACCGGCATCCGTCTGATCGGTCCCCAACCGCGGTGGGCGCGCAGTGACGGCGGCGAAGCCGGCCTGCACCCGTCCAACATCCACGACAACGCGTATTCGGTGGGCGCACTGGACTTCACGGGGGACACCCCGATCCTGCTCGGGCCCGACGGCCCGTCTCTGGGCGGGTTCGTCTGCCCGGTCACCGTTGTCGCTGCCGAACGATGGAAGCTCGGGCAGCTCAAGCCCGGCGACACGGTGCGCTTCGTCGCGGTGCGCTCGAGGGCCGCGGCGTCTCCGTCGTCGCTCGGCCGCGACCGTCGCGCGAGTTTCCCGCATGTCCTTTCCACCGGCGGCGACGCCGACCACGGCATCCTCGGGCGCACGACGACCGCCGACGGCACCACCGAGGTGACCTATCGGCGCAGCGGCGACGACAACATCCTCGTCGAATACGGCGACATGCGACTGGATCTGGAGCTGCGGGCCCGCGTGCATGCGCTCAGTGAACGCATCGCCGCCGAACGGCCGAGGGGGCTCATCGACCTCACCCCGGGTATTCGTTCATTGCAGGTCAAGGCCGACCCGGACGTGTGGTCGCAGACCTCGATGCTGCAGTGGCTCAGCGAATGCGAGGCACAACTCCCGTCCGCCGACGACCTGGTGGTTCCGAGCCGGGTGGTGGATCTGCCGCTGTCGTGGGACGATCCGGCGACGCGTGAGGCCATCGAGCGGTACATGCTCGGCGTGCGCTCCGATGCGCCGTGGTGCCCGTGGAACATCGAGTTCATCCGACGGATGAACGGGCTCGACTCGGTCGACGACGTCCACCGCATCGTCTTCGACGCCGAGTACCTCGTACTCGGCCTGGGCGACGTGTATCTCGGTGCACCCGTGGCGGTTCCGCTGGATCCCCGTCACCGGTTGGTGACCACCAAATACAATCCGGCGCGTACCTGGACCCCGGAGAACGCCGTCGGCATCGGTGGCGCCTACCTGTGCATCTACGGGATGGAGGGCCCCGGCGGCTACCAGTTCGTCGGCCGCACCACCCAGGTGTGGAACCACCGCCACCCGCAGACCGCACCCGGCTTCGACCCGGAGCACCCGTGGCTGCTGCGCTTCTTCGACCGCATCCGCTGGTATCCGGTGAGCGCCGAGGAACTCCTCGACATGCGCGCCGACGTCGCCGCGGGCCGCGGCGACTCCGTCCGCATCACCGACGGTATGTTCTCGTTGTCGGCACACCAACAGTTCCTCGACGCGCACGCCGACGAGATCGACGCCACCCGCGGGGCGATGGAGAGTGCGCGCGCCGAGGAACGCGAACGCTGGTCGCAGAGAGGGGAATTCGCCGCATGACACGCATCGACGATCTCTACGCACGTATTGCCGAGGCCGACCGGCCGGAGGTCTTCATCACGCTGCGACCGCACACGCAGGTCGCCGCCGAGTACGCCGAGTCGCTCGCCGCGGGCGGGCCGCTGGCCGGAATCGTGCTGGCGGTCAAGGACAACGTCGACGTCGCCGGTGTGCCGACGACCGCGGCGTGTCCCGGTTACGCCTACACCCCCGACACCGATGCCCCGGCGGTCGCCGCGTTGCGCGCGGCGGGTGCCGTGGTGATCGGCAAGACCAACCTGGACCAGTTCGCGACCGGGCTGGTCGGTACGCGCAGTCCCCATGGTGCGGTGCGGGATTCGCGTCGTCCCGACCGCATCTCCGGTGGATCGAGTTCCGGGTCGGCGGTCGCGGTGGCGTTGGGTTTCGCCGACATCGCCATCGGTACCGACACCGCCGGGTCGGGCCGAGTCCCCGCGGCGCTCCAGGGCATCGTCGGGGTCAAGCCGACCCTCGGGGTGGTGTCCACGACGGGCGTGGTGCCGGCCTGCGCCGATCATGACGTCGTCACGATCTTTGCCGCCGACCTCGACACCGCCGACCGTGCGATGGCGGCCATGGCCGACGCGTGCGGCCCCCGGCCGTTCGGCGGGCACGTTGCTTTCGCCGCGCCCGAGACGCCGGTACTCGCCGTCCCGGAACAACTTCCCGAACTCGACGCCGCGTGGCGGGCTGCGTTCGGCGAAGCGGTCGCACGTGCCGAGGACGCCGGTTTCCGGGTGAAGACCATCGATGTGTCGGCCTTCCTCGCCGCCGCCACACTGCTCTACGACGACGCACTCGTCGCCCAGCGCTACGACGCGGTGGGTGAATTCCTCTCCGGGCTCGCCGATCCGGTGGCCGCGGGCGTCGATCCGACGGTCGCGGCGATCATCACCGGTGCCGATCGGTTCAGCGCCGTCGACCTGCTGCGGGCACGCCGCCGACTGGCCGACCTGCGCGAGCGCGCGATGCGCGAGTGGGGTGACGCCGACGCGCTGATGGTGCCGACGGCGCCGCGCCACCCCCAGATCGACGAGGTGACCGCCGATCCGATCGGCGTCAACTCGGCGATGGGTACCTACACCAATTTCTGTAACCTCCTCGATCTGTGCGCGGTCGCCGTGCCGGCCGGTACTCTCGACAAACCAGACTGCAGTACAGCGCAATTCGGGATCACGCTGTTGGGCAAGGCGCATCACGATGCGGCGATCATGGATCTCGCCCGTCGGTTCCGCGGTGATCGCCTGCCGCGTGCGGCGTGGCCGGAATCGCACGCCGGAGGCGTGGAATTGGCGGTCTTCGGTGCGCACATGCGGGGAGGTCCGCTCACCCACGAGCTGTCCGGGCGTGGTGCCCGGTGGGCCGGAGAGGTGCTCACCGCACCGAACTATCGTCTGGTGAAGCTCGACACCGTACCGCCCAAGCCGGGGCTCATCCGAGATCCGGAGTGCGGTGCGCCGATTCACGGAGAGCGGTGGATACTCTCCGCCTCGGCCCTGGGCGAGTTCCTCGCCGCCCTGCCCGAACCGATGATGCTGGGTCGGGTCGAGCTGTCCGACGGTCGATGGGTCGTCGGATTCGGCTGCGCGGCCGACGCAGGCGCGGAAGGGGAGAGGCTCGATCGCGATCGGTGGTGACGTTCCCAACGATGTTCGGGGTGTTGTTCTTCCGATGGTGACTTCTCCCGATGGACGAGGTGGTTCTTCTTCCGATGGTCGAGGTGCTGAGGAGCGCTAGCGACGAGGCCTCGAGACCTCTTGTGCCGATGGGCATCTGCACCACGATGGCACCGGATCAGCGCCGTAGCAAGCGGTCTCGAGGCTCGGCGCGCGCGCCTCGCACCTCGACCATCGATGGGAAACGACCCGTCATTGCGGGTGGCGGCGGCTTTCTTCCGATGGTCGAGGTGCTGAGGAGCGCTAGCGACGAGGCCTCGAGACCTCTTGTGCCGATGGGCATCTGCACCACGATGGCACCGGATCAGCGCCGTAGCAAGCGGTCTCGAGTCTCGGCGCACGCGCCTCGCACCTCGACCATCGATGGGAAACGACCCGTCATTGCGGGTGGCGGCGGCTTTCTCCCGATGGTCGAGGTGCTGAGGAGCGCTAGCGACGAGGCCTCGAGACCCCTTGTGCCGACGGGTATCCGCTGCCCGGCGCCGGTCAATCGTCACCCATCGCGCTCGCTCGCCACCCGTCGACGATGGCCGAGATGGCGAGGACGGGGTCGGCGCCGTCGGGGAACAAGCCCGCGAGAAGGAGTAGTGACGCGCCGTGTACCTGCGCCCACAACGACGCGGTGACCGTCGTCGGGTCGGCCGGCCGGAACATGCCCGAGGCGATGGCCATCGTCACCGCCTCGTGCAGCGGGGCGAAGGCCTCGGCGCCGGCCGTGATGGTCTCCTCGGTCGCCTCGATACCGAGTGCGCTCAGGCCGAACATCAGCTCGTAAAGTCGAGGGTTGTCCAAAGCCCAACCGACGTAAGCGGTTCCGAGCGCGGTGACGTGGCCGATCGGCTCCTCGGTTCGCGCGTCGCGTTGCGCCGCTGCGAAGTCACGCAGAGCGCGCACCAACACCGCTCGGGTGAGGTCGTCCTTGCTGCCGAACAGTGAGTACACCGCGGTGGTCGACGTCGACGCCGCGCGCGCCACCGATCGCACCGAGAGCGTCCCGAGCCCGTCCGTCTCGACGATCGCGGTGGCCTCGTCGACAAGGCGCTTGCGGAGGTCATCGTCGTGGATCTTGGGTCTTGCCATATCCGCCATCGTTCCATAACATCGTTTCGTAACAATGTTACAAAACGAGGAGTCGTCATGACCGCACGCGAGGCTCGACGCATGACCAACAAGACCCCGCCCGAGGGCACGACGCTGTTCCTCATCGGCATGAGCATGCCGCGGCTCCGGCATGCCGGGGCGTGGCTTGCCGTCTTCCTCGCCATGCCACGAATGTTGGTGTATCTCAAGCGAAACCCCGAGGCGGGACTGCTGTCGGGCAGGCTGTACGTCGGGGCGTCGATCATGGTCGTGTCGTACTGGCGAAGTGCCGAAGACATCCGCCGGTTCGCCGCCGACGCCCGGGCGCCACATCTGCTGGCATGGCGATGGTTCAACAAGCGCTTCGCCGACCGCAATGCCGTCGGCATCTGGCACGAGACCTACGTGATCGGTGAACACGAGACGATCACCAGTGGCATGCCGCCGTGGGGTCTGGCCGAAGCGGTGGGTGCTGTGCCGGTGGGACTGGGAACCAAGACCGCCGCGCAGCGCAGCAGACACAACGTGGCCGAGATGTCGCACTCGGTCTGACCCCTCCGGACGCGCTGGCCGTGTTGTCGAAACTGCACGTTATGGCCTGATGATGAATTGGATGCGCAGCTCGGGTTAGCCGTGGTTTACTGTCTCAGCTTCTCTTCAGGAACCAGGAGTTGGACACCATGGCCGATGTGCTGACCCGCCGCGAAACCGCGCGCCCAGAACGTATTTCCCCGCCGAGTTCGCGGCCACCGCGGCACCGGCGCTTCGGGATCGCGGTGGTCGCGCTGCTCTCGGTGCTGGCCATCGGACTCGGTGTGAGCATGGGGGAGGGGCAGGCACGGGCGGCCAGCACCCAGGACATCATCAATGGATTGAATGCGATGAAGTCCCTCAATCCGGCGACGGGTATCGGGAACGTCGTCGCAGTGCTGATCAACAACAAGGGATCGCAGGCGGCGCTCGAGCAGTGGCGCATTCAAGCCTGTGGGTCCGGTGCATCGAGTGGCGGCGCCGATTGTTCGAGATCAACGGGCACGGGCATCGCCATCGTGATGCCGGGTCAGCTCGAGCTCACACCGGATGTCATCTACAAGGGTGCTCAATCGATCGCCAACAAGGAGGCCATCAAGACGATCCTTGGCTGGTTCGGTATCGACAGCTCCCTCCCCAGCGCCGCCACCCCGCTCGGAAATGCCACCGTGATCGGCGACGGTTTCCAGTTCGCGATGGCCTCCACCGGCGGTAAGGCGACGGCGATCTCGTATCTCCCGGTGAGTCTTGCGACCGCCGGCGCTAGTGGCGGGCGAACCGCTTACGCGTTCGCGCTCGTCGGTATCGCCAACGCGTGGACCACCGACGACATCCCGATCGTGGTCCTCTCGAAGCCGACCGGGTTGAAGATCCCCGGCATCAAGACCGTCGGCTGCTACGGCGGCCTCACCGCTGCGTATGCCGAGGGTGTCGGTGCATGCGCAAATGTGCTGGGTACCTTTGACTTCCGGTTCAATCAGTTGGACGCAGCCGGCAAGTCGCTGTCGATCCCGCAGGTGCAGTTCGCGCTGACCGACCCGTCGGCGGTGCTGACCGACCCCTCTGGTGTCTTCAACAAGGTGATCACCGACATCTTCGCCGGCAAGACACCGACCCTCAGCAAGGACTTCACCCGCCTGTCCCTCGGCGGCGATTCGCTGCTGGCGCTGACGAGTGACTACGGGCTGTCGGCGCCGATCACCGTGAACTGGTTGGGGTCGACGATCACGATCTACCCGACCGCGACCGTCAACGGCGCAACCCGCCCGAACATGCTTGCGTTGCCGCAGATCGTGGCCGGTGACCTCGACGCCTCCCAGATTATCCCGATCATCACGATCCCGCAGATCACCTTCCCGTTCGGGCTGGCACCGCTCGGGCCGTATGTGAGCAGCACGCCTGCGCTGACGACGACGTCGGCCCGGACGTTGGCCGCGACGAAGACCACCACCTCACGGGTCGCGCGGAGAGCCGCCGCCGACGACGAGACCGGCACCACCTCCTCGAGCTCGAGGACCACGACGTCGAGCACCACACCGAGCACGACGACGTCGAGCACCACAACCACTGCGAGCTCGTCGTCGAGCACCAGCCGGTCGTCACAGTCGAGCAGTTCGTCGGGGACGCGAACCAGCGCGCCGTCGGCGGCCCCGACCTCGTCGGCGGGCTCGGACACCGGCGCCGACTCCGGCGGCACCCAGAGCTCCGGTGGCGTCCCGGCGGTCAGCCCGGCCAACTGAGGTCCCACTGAGGGTTCTCCACGTCGGCGGGACCACCGCTGCGCACTTCGCCGATGCACCACGCCCGGTTCGTTACAGTGGATGGCAACTCGCCGACAAGGAGACCCCGACGTGATGGCCATCGATCCGAACAAGAGCAAAGCCGTCGGTCAGGTGGTGCGGCAGCACCCGGTGATGAGCCTGGTCGCCGTGTCTCCGGCCATCGCGATCTTCGTGCTGCTCTGGGTGTTTGGCATCGAATGGCTGGCCATCGTGTTCGCGGTCGCGGCGATCGGTGGTGGCTACTACCTGCTGACCCGGCAGAAGTAGGCCAGGTCGATGTCACCGGGGGAGATCGTGCGCCGTCCCCGACGGGAGCGCTGACCGTGGCGTCCACCCGCGTCGACAGCTGGATCTGGGCAGTGCGTCTCACCAAGACGCGATCGGCGGCAGGTGCCGCCTGCCGCGGCGGTCATGTGCGGGTCAACGACGTCACGGCCAAACCCGCCCAGCAGGTCACCGTCGGCGACCGCGTGCAGGTGCGACTGGCCGGGCGCGAACGCATCGTCGAGGTCACCAAGCTGATCAGCAAACGGGTATCGGCGCCGGCGGCGGCCGAGTGCTACATCGACCACAGCCCGCCACCGCCGCCGCGCGAGATCCTGGCCAGCCAGCCGCGCCGCGATCGCGGCGCGGGTCGCCCCACCAAGCGAGAGCGGCGCGACCTCGACAAATTCCGCGGTGGCGCAGGCTTTCTCGGGCTGACCGCGGCACTCGCGGTGCTCCTGGTCCTCCTGGGTGCGTGCTCGTCGGATTCCGACGACTCGTCTGCGCCGACCCGCAACACCCCGCAGGCCCCGGGGCCGGCCGGTGGTGGGCCGTACTTCGGCGAGTGCGGGGGCGTCACCACCGACGAGGTCGGCAAGATCACCAACTTCGGCGGCCTGTCCCTCGTCGTCGACAATCCGTCTGTGTGCGAATGGAGTTCGGGTCCCAGTCGCACCGGCGCGGTGGCGTCGTTCAACTGGTACCGGGGCTCGCCGATCGGTCGTGAACGGGCCACCGAACAACTGTCCCGGGAATCGACCAAGGACATCGACATCAACGGGCACAAGGGTTTCATCGCCTCCGACCCGGGCATCTGCGAGATCGGTATCCAGTTCGGCGCCGACTTCTTCGAATGGTCGGTCAGCTCCGGGACCGGCGTCGCGGGCACCACGCCGACCGACCCCGACGCAATCTGCGCCGCCGCGCGTCAGCTGTCGACGATGTCGATCGAGCGTGCGAAATGAAGCGCCGCAACCGACTTCGCGCCGTGCTGGTCCTGCTGATCGTGACAGTGGTGGCCGTCGTCGCCGCCGGATGCTCACGATCAGTGGACGGAACGCCGTTGTCGGTGCAGCAGGCCAACTCCCAGGGCGGAGACCAGTCCGGCAACGTCGACACCGATCAATACGATCAGCTCACCCTCGAGTGCCAGATCCTGCGCACCGACCAGATCGCCAAGGCGGTCGGCGGTACGGGCGCCGATGCCATCTTCTTCGGGGCGAACTGCCGGTGGTACGTCGACGGCCCGGTGGCGGCGTACGTGACCTTCAACTGGTTCGAGTGGGGCACCGTCAACGTCGAGAAGGACACCGCGAAGAAGCTCGGGTACACCACCGACAACGTCAAGGTCGCCAGCCAGGCCGCCTTCACCTCGACCGACCCGCGCCGGCCCGCGGTCTGCGGGGTGACCACCCGGGCGCCGAGTCGCGGCGTCTACTCGTTCTGGGTCGAGCCGGTGGGCGGCGCGGCCGCTGCGGACCCGTGTGCCGCGCCGACGAAACTGATGGAATTGGTACTCGGCGGCGGCCAGTAAGCCGCTCGAGGGTCGCTGAAGGAGCACCACATGCGTGTGATGAGTCGGGCAATGATCGCACTCGGAGCCGCGCTTGTCGCGGTCACGGCGGGATGGGTGGCGCCCGCGCGCGCGCCGTCGCCGCGTCCTGTCCGGTCTACTCGGCGCAGACGTGGCTTCCGAGTCCCGGGCTCGACGGATGGGCGGAAAACCTGCTTGTCGCCGACGGATCGGTCTGGATATCCCGGACGCTGCGCAACGTCATCGAGCGGTACGACGACTCAGGACGGCTCCGCGCCTCGACCGTAGTGAATGCGCCCGGTTCGATCCGGCAGGGGCCCGACGGGATGGTGTACGTCGCGTCCGGCGATTCCACGGTCAACATGATCCCCGGCGCGCCGCGTACCGGAGCAGTGGTGCGCCTCGATCCGCATGCGGCACAACCGATCGCGCAAGTCTTCGCACCGGGGCTTGGTATGCCCAACGGACTTGTCGTCGAGCCCGACGGGACCGTGTTCGTCGCCGACGGCGTGCTCGGACTGCTTCGCTTGCGGGCGGACGGTTCGATCGACACACAATGGTCCGCGCGAGCCCCGCAGAATCTTGCACCGACACCGGTGATCGACGGTACCGGGATGAACGGGCTCGTCGCCGTCGGCGACGACCTGTTCCTGACGATGACGATGAGCAGCACCGGCCGGGTGTTACAGGTTCCGATCGACAATCCGGCGGCTACAGGTTCGGCCGCTGATCTGACGGCTCCTGTGCCCGCGATTCTCGACGACCTCGCCGCCGTCGATTCGACCACGCTGGCAGTCGCGTCCGCGGCCGGCCAGGTGCACTTCGTCGATCTTCGTGGCCATCGTGTCTGTTCTTCGAGCGTCGGCTACCCCCTGACCGCGCTCGCGATCGTGCGCGACCGGCCGGGGGAACTACTGGCGACCTCTGAGACCGGTCAGGTCATCACACTGCGTCGTCGGTGAATGCCGCGCGCGTCACCGACACCGTTGCTGCGACCCGCAATTCGTCCGGGCTGTCTTCGTCTGCGGGCATCATCATCCACACCAGTAACCGGTTGGGTTCGCGTACGCGGCGCAGCGTGATCGGCGTGCCCGGCACGATCGGTCGTAGATATTCGATGACCACCCGGTGCGGACCGTCGACGAGATCGGGGTGCTCGCCGAGCTCGTCCTCGATCGCCTCGAGGTAGGCGGCGTTGTTGAGATGTTTGAACGGGTCGAAATCGGTGCTGCGCAACACATGTGGGCGGTCGGGCACATCGAGCATCTCCGTGGCCGGCGCGGTCTCGGGATTCATCGACTTCCACCGCAGGCGGTGTTCGTCGGTCATCGACGAGAGCATCTCGAAGGCATTGTCCGACAGCCGTGACGGCATCCCGAGGTCGTTGACGTTGATCCAGAACGCCTCGGTCTCGATGAGACCGGCCTGGCGGGGATCGGGGTTGAAGCGGTTGGTCTCGTGGTCGGCGGTCAGACGCACCCGCATGTTGGTCCACCGGGTGGACAGGGCACCGCACCAGCGCTGCGCGGTGACCGACGCCGGCCAGGAGAACGGGACGATGACATCGATGATGGTGCGACGCACGATCCAGAACGGATCGGTGTCGCCGAAGTCGGTGGCCTCGATATTGTCGTTGGCGACGTCCTGCAGGTACCGCGCGACGGCGTCGAGCCGTACCCGCATCTGTTGGTCGACGTCGCCGGTGCGGACCCGATACCCGGCCTCGAAGTACCGCGCTCCGGTCTTACGATCGGGGAGTGGGGTCGTCGTGGCGGGATCGCCTGGGACCTGTCCGGATGCGTCGGGCCGGGCGGCTGTGCTCACTCGAAGTCCTCGTGTCTCGTCCGCTGTGTCAGAGTTAAGATACAGTGAACCGCTAAACTAGAACACGTTCTAGATGGAGAGAAGCAGGGAAACCCCAGATGGCGCATGTGATCACTCGACCGTGTTGCAACGACGCTTCGTGCGTGGCCGTGTGTCCGGTGAACTGCATCCACCCGACGCCGGACGAGCCCGAGTTCTTCACCGCCGAGATGCTGTTCATCGATCCGGAGACCTGCATCGACTGCGGTGCCTGCATCGACGAATGCCCCGTCGAGGCGATCGTCCCCGACGATCAGCTCGAGGACAAGGACGAGCCCTACCTGCAGATCAACGCCGACTACTACAATGACCACGACGTCGAGGGCGGCCTCGTGCCGCCGAAGAAGGCACCGCAACTCCCGGACGGGCCGCTGCACGTCGCGATCGTCGGCGCCGGACCGGCCGCCTTCTACGCCGCCGAGGACCTCGTCCGCCGACCGCAGATCGCGGTCGACATGTTCGACCGGCTGCCCACGCCGTACGGCCTGGTGCGCGCCGGGGTGGCCCCCGACCACGCCGCCACCAAGGGCGTCGAATCGGGCTTCGCCTCGACCGCGGCCAAGAAGAACTTCACCTATCACCTCGGCGTCGAGGTCGGCAAACACATCGGCCACGACGAACTCGTCCAGCGCTATCACGCGGTCATCTACGCCGTCGGCGCGCCGACCGATCGGCGTCTGGGCATCGATGGCGAGGACCTGCCGAACTCGTTGCCCGCCACCGAGTTCGTGGCCTGGTACAACGGCCACCCCGACTATGCGGATCTCGCCGTCGACCTGTCGGCGCAGCGCGCGGTGGTCGTCGGCAACGGCAACGTCGCACTCGACGTCGCGCGCATCCTCGTCACCGATCCCGACGAGCTGGCCCGCACCGACATCGCCGACCACGCGCTCGCCGCCCTGCGGGACTCGCAGGTCACCGAGGTGGTGTTGCTCGGTCGACGTGGCGTCGCCCAGGCGGCCTACACCAACAGCGAATTCCTCGCGCTCGGTGACGTCGACGGGGTCGACGTCATCGTCGATCCCGACGAGCTGGTCCTCGACTCGGCCACGCAGGAGGCGCTCGACGACGGAACCCTCGACTCGACGATCGCCACCAAGATCCGACTGGCCCGCGAGTTCTCCGATCGTCCGACCACCCCGGGCAACCGTCGCATCGTCTTCCGGTTCATGGCGTCCCCGCTGTCGATCCAGGGCTCCGATGACGAGGCGACCGGCGGTGTGCAGACGCTGACCTGCGTGCGCAACGTGTACGCCGAGGCCACCGGTGCCAGCGTGGCCATCACCCCCACCGAGGAACGCTTCGACATCGAGGCCGGACTGGTGCTGCGGGCGATCGGATACCGCGGCGTACCGATCACCGACCTGCCCTTCGACGAGGGGCACGGCGTCGTTCCCAACACCGCGGGCCGGGTGACCGCCGGCGCCGACGGCGAGGTCATCCCCGGCCTGTACGTCGCCGGATGGATCAAGCGCGGGGCCACCGGAGGGATCGGCAGGAACCGTATATGTGGTCAGGAGACGGCCGAGTCGGTGATCGCCGACTTCGTTGCCGGCAGCCTGCCCGAGCCGGCGGCATCGCGGGACGACGTCGCCGACCTGGTCGTCGACCGCGGCGCGCGCCGCATCGACCTGGCCGGATGGAAGCGCATCGACCTGGCCGAACGCGGCGCCGGCAAGACCGCGGGCCGGCGACGTGTGAAGCTTGTCGACATCCGTGAATTGGAAAAAGCCGCCGAGGCCGAATCTGCCTGAGGTCTTGGCGCCCGCCGACCGGTGGGCGCCTCGCCGGCGATCGGGTCACACGAGAAGAACGGGGTACACGACGTGCGCGTCGCACTGCTCTCCTACCGGAGCAAACCGCATTGCGGGGGACAAGGGGTTTACGTCCGGCATCTGAGCCGCGAACTCGCGTTACTCGGGCACGAGGTCGAGATCTTCTCCGGCCAGCCGTATCCGGACCTCGACCAGGCCGCCCTCGACGCCGGTGTGCGTCTGACCAAGGTGCCCAGCCTCGGCCTGTACGACGAGCCCGACCCGTTCCGCACGCCGCGTCCGGGCGAGTACCGGGACTGGATCGACGCGCTCGAGGTGGGGTCGATGTGGACGGCCAGCTTCGGTGAACCACTGACCTTCAGCCTGCGGGTGGCCCGGTTGCTCGCCGATCGCCGCGACGACTTCGACATCGTGCACGACAACCAGTGCCTCGGCTACGGCCTGCTGCAGATCCAGAAGGCCGGATTCCCGCTGATCGCCACCATCCATCACCCCATCACCCGCGACCGCACGCTCGCGGTCAAGGCTGCCAAAGGGTGGCGCAAGATCACCGCGTGGCGCTGGCATTCGTTCCTGCGCATGCAGGGGCGGGTATCGCGGCGCATTCCCGAGCTGTTGACCGTCTCGCGCAGCAGCGAGGTCGACATCCGCAAGGCCTTCGACATCCCGTCGGGTCGCATCACCACCATTCCGCTCGGCGTCGACACCGAGGTCTTCCGACCGGCCGACCAGCGGGTTGCGGGTCGGGTGGTGTCCATCGCGAGCGCCGACGCCCCGCTCAAGGGTGTGTCGTATCTACTCGAGGCCATCGCCAAACTCGCCTCCGAACGTGACGTCACGCTGACCCTGGTGTCGAAACTCGACCCCGAGGGGCCCTCGGCCAAGCTCATCGAGGAACTCGCGATCGGCGACCGGGTCGAGGTCGTCTCCGGGCTCACCGACGAGGAGGTGGCGCACCTGCTCGCCTCCGCCGAAGTGGCATGTGTGCCCTCGCTCTACGAAGGATTCTCACTGCCCGCGGTCGAGGCGATGAGCTGCGGCACCCCACTGGTCGCCACCCGCGCCGGCGCCATCCCGGAGGTCGTCGGCACCGACGGCAGCGCCGCCCGCCTGGTACCGCCCCGGGATTCGGGCAAGCTCGCCCAGGAGATCGGGCGGTTGCTCGACGACGCCGACCTGCGCGCCGCGATGGGCGCCGCGGGGCGCGCCCGCGTCGAGGAACGCTACAGCTGGGCGGCCGTGGCCGCGAAGACCGCCGAGCACTATCAGACGGTATTGGACAGGACGGGGCTTGAGTCAACAGGGCTCGATCGGATGACCACGAAGGAGACGAGTGCGTGCTGACAGTTGATTTCGACCTGCTGGGCGTGGGGCCGCAGACCAAGGCGATCGACATCGGGGCGGGGCAGGGCAGGCATTCGTTCGAGATGTTCCGGCGTGGCGCCGACGTGATCGCCTTCGATCAGTCCGAGTCCGACATGGCCGATGTGGCCGAGATGTTCGACGCAATGATGGCCGAGGGGCACGTGCCCGCCGAGGCCAAGGCGCGCGCCGAGGTCGGTGACGCGCTTCGACTCCCGTACGCCGACAACACCTTCGACGTCGTGCTGATGTCGGAGATCCTCGAGCACATCCCGACCGACGAAGGCGCCATCGCCGAGATGGTGCGGGTGCTGCGTCCCGGCGGTGTCGCCGCGGTGACCGTGCCGCGGTATTGGCCGGAGAAGGTGTGCTGGGCGCTCTCGGATGCCTACCACGAGGTCGAGGGCGGCCACGTGCGCATCTACAAGGCCTCCGAGCTGGCCGGCAAACTCGAGGCCGCGGGCCTCGAGGTCACCGGCACCGACCACGCCCACGCACTGCACGCGCCGTACTGGTGGCTCAAGTGTGCTGTCGGCATCGAGAACAACGACAACGTGCTGGTCAAGGGCTATCACCAACTGTTGGTGTGGGACATGATGAGCAAGCCGTGGTTGACGCGGGTCGGCGAGCAGGTGTTGAACCCGGTCATCGGCAAGTCGGTCGCCCTGTATCTACGCAAGCCAGAATGAGTCGGGTCACACCGGCGATCGCCGGTGTGCTGACGGCCGAGCAGGTCACCGCGACCGGGGCGGCCATCGTCGGCATGCAGGAGGACTCCGGTGCTCTGCCGTGGTTCCCCGGCGGACAAACCGACCCCTGGGATCACATCGAGTCGGCGATGGCGCTGAGCGTCACAGGCTTCCTCGCCGAGGCCGAGGCCGCCTACGACTGGTCGCGGCGTCACCAACGGCCCGACGGCTCGTGGCCGATCCGCACGGTGTGCGGGACGGTCGCCGATCACGGCATCGACTCCAACTTCTGCGCCTACATCTCGGTCGGCGTCTGGCATCACTACATGATCACCGGCGACACCGCGTTCCTCGAGCGGATGTGGCCGACGGTGTGGTCGGCGATCGACCTCATCTGTCGCTTCCAGCGGCCCGACGGCGCCTTCCGGTGGGGCGGTGACCACCGCACGCACACGATGTTCGACGAAGCCCTCCTCACCGGCAACGCGAGCATCCACCACGCCCTCGACTGCGCGATCCGCATCGCCGCGGAGGTCGACCAGCCCGACGACGAGTGGGTGCGTGCGCTCGCGGCACTCGGGGAGGCCTTCCGCGAACGGATCGAGGTCTTCGAGGACCCGTCGGAGCATTCGATGGACTGGTACTACCCGGTGCTCGGCGGCGCGCTGCGCGGTCGCGCCGGCCAGGAGCTCATCGCGCGGCGCTGGGACGAATTCGTGGTGCCCGGCAAGGGCGTGCGCTGCGTCGACCACCGCCCGTGGGTGACCGGGGCCGAGACCTCGGAGCTGGCACTGGCCCTCGACGCTCTCGGCGACACCGCCGACGCCGTCGAACTGATCGCCTCGATCCAGCACCTGCGCGATCCCGACGGCTCGTACTGGACCGGCCTGGTCTTCGCCGACGGCAAACGCTGGCCGGTCGAGAAGAGCTGCTGGACCTCCGCGGCGGTCGTGCTCGCTGCCGACGCGGTCAGCCGGGCGTCGGCGGCCAACGGGATCTTCCGCGACGTCGGCAGTTGGATGGCTGCTCGGCGCTGAGGCGGTGCGCCCCGAGGGGGTCGCCCTGAGCGGACTGCCGCCTTCTCTCGAATGCGCTCTCGCCGCCGCCCCACGTCGGCGACGAGAGCGCATCCCCCGACACTCGACCCGGTGGTCGCGACACCGACCGGGGAGTGACCTCAGTCAAATCGACCGTGCTGGGTCCATGCCACCGGTGGACCGGACTTCCGCCGAAAACCGCTGGTAAGGTCATTGCACGAGTTTTCCGGACCGGAAAACCGGAACCGGATGGGCGGATGTGACCAAACTCTGATTTGTCGTCGGGCTGCCTGGTTCGTAGATTCGCAGGGAACCCGAGACCCGGGGGAGGGGGAGTACCAGTGACGACGCGTCTGTCGGACGCGTCCGCGGTCGACGGCCCCGGACGCTTCGGTTCCCAGCTGCTCGCGTTGTTCACCGCGGCCGGATCGCCGACGCTCGCCGCCACCATCGCGGGCGCCGCCCGCATCGCCCCCGGGCGTGGCGAGGTGTCGGTGCAACGCCTCTCCGACTGGCGTCGAGGACGTCACCTCCCAGCCCGGTTCGAGACACTCGAACCCGTACTCGCGTGGCTCATCCTCCAAGCCCAGTCGCGCGGAGCCGATACGCCGTCGTTGAGTGACTGGCGACGCTGGTGGTCGGCGGCCAGTGGCACCCGCACCCGCGACGCGGGTACGTCGAAGGGTCGCGCGGCCGAGCCGATCCCGACGCTCGCCAGTCCGTATCCGGGACTCGGGGTGATGACCGCCGACGACCGCGACGTCTTCTTCGGCCGCGACCGCGTCCTCGACGAACTCGCGGCCCTCATCGGAGCCGCCGACCGCGACCGCGAGTTCTCGCCGGCGATCGTGCTCGTCACCGGCGTCTCGGGGGCGGGAAAATCGTCATTGTTGCGCGCGGGACTCGCCCGGCTCGCCGAACGTCCCGAGAACGGCTGGGAAGTGCGTGCGCGACCGGCCGTCGCGCTGCTCGACGACGCCGACGGAGAGGGTGCCGAGGGCGCGGGAGGCGACGAGCCCGCCGAACAACCCAACGTCGAACAACCCGACGCCAACCCCGACACCGGACTCGAGGACCAGGCCGCCCCGGCCACGCCGACGCTGACCGTGCAGGTGGTGGATCAGCTCGAGCAGGTGCTGGTCGGGCAGTCACGTCACGCGCCGCGCGTGCAGCAGCTGATGGAGGCGTTGACCGGGCTCGCATCGGAGCCGGGAACCGTGGTCGTGGTCGGGGCCCGCGCCGACATGTACGAGATGGCCTCCACGCTCGAGCCGGTCGCCTCGGCGTGGCAACACCGGTCCATCGTGGTGCCGCCGATGACCGACACCGAACTCGAAGAGGTCATCGCCGCGCCCGCACGGGTGTCGGGAATCCGCGTCGACAAGGGCCTCGCCCCGACCATCCTGTCCGATCTGCGCGGCCTGACCGGGCGGCGCGGCCCGGTCGAGGACCGCGCCGGGCAGCTCCCGCTGGTGGCCCACGTGCTGTCGGTGATGTGGGCAACCCGTGCGGGCGCCACGCTCACGGTCAGCGGCTATCACGCGGCGGGTGGGGTCTCCTCGGCCATCGCCGAATCCGCAGAGGCCATGTGGCAGGCCCTGACACCGGCCCACCGAGTCACCGCGCAGCGGGTGTTGCTCTCGCTGATCCACATCTCCGACGGGGTGACCGCTCGTCGGCCGCGCCCACTCGCCGACCTCGTCGCCCTCGGTGACGATCGCGCCGGCACGGTCGCGGTGATCGAGGCGCTATCGGAGTCACGCCTCGTCACCGTCTCCGACCAGCAGGTCCAGATCATCCACGACGTCGTGCTCAGTGCCTGGCCGCGCCTGAGCGAACTGATCGAACGCACCCGTGACAGCGCTCCGGTTCTCGAGCGCGTCACCTCCGATGCCACTGAGTGGGACCGTCAGGGCCGCGACACGTCGTTGCTCTACAACTCGACGCGCTACGAGTGGGCCGCGCAGGTGGCCGACGACCCGGTGCTCGGCTCGGTGGCTCGCGACTTCCTCGACACCGGCCGCCACCACATCGACACCCAACGCCGCCGCCGGCGATGGGCGATCGCTTCGGTCTCGCTGCTCGCGGTGATCTCGGTGGTCGCCGCGGGGGTGGCCATCTTCTCCAACGTCGCGCTGGCCCGCGAGAGCGACAATGCGCGGTTCTCGGCGCTGCTGTCCTCGGCGGGGCGGCTGGCCCAGACCGATCCCGGCCTCGCCGCCCAACTCGCGGTGGGGGCGTGGCGCATCCACCCCGACAACCCGCTGGCGCGGATGCGGGTGCTTCAGACACAACAGCTTCCGTTGCCGATCTCGGCACGACAGGGCCACCAGGGGTCGGTGTACGACCTGGGCCTGACCTCCGGCGGGTCGGGAGGCAGATTGCTGGCGACGGCCAGTTACGACCGCTCGGTGCGCCTGTGGCGCGCCGACAACCCGCGCGACATCGTGGCGGCGGGCCCGGCGCTGCGCGGTTACGGCTCCTTTGTCACCTCGGTCGATTTCCGGCCCGGCTCGCCGACCCTGGCCTCGGCCGACGGCGAGGGCAAGATCGCGGTGTGGGACATCGCCGACGTCACCCATCCGGTGCGGACCCAGACGTTGCAGTCGCCGTACGGCACCGGGACGTCCTACATCCTGCGGTACGACCACACCGGCCGGGTGCTCGCGACCACCCACGACAACGGGGTCGTCACCTTGTGGGACACCACCGCGCCCGGCGGGTACCGCGCGGTGTCGGCGATCCGCGATCACACCGGTCCGGTCCGGACGGTCGCGCTGTCGCCGACCCGACCGGTGCTCGTCGCCGGTTCCGACGACGGCACCATCAGCCTCTCCGACATCGCCGATCCGGCTGCGCCGGTCCATCTCTCGGACCTGCGCGACGGTATCGACAGCGGGTGGCATTCGGTGGCGATCTCACCCGACGGCACGCTGCTTGCGGCCGGCCGGGACGACGGGACGGTCGCGGTGTGGAACATCGCCGATCCGCGCTCGCCGATCGCGTTGGGCCGCGTCCGGGCGCACGGCGCGGCGATCTGGTCGGTCGGATTCTCCGCCGATGGCCGGTCGTTGATCTCGTCCGGTCTCGACGGATTCGCGCGTCGCTGGGACGTCGGCACCGCTGGGACATCGGCATCGGCCGATCTGCTCACCGAACTCGGTGTGCCGATGCGAACCTCCGGCGGTGCGTTCTTCACCGCCCGTGAGATCGCCCCACAGGTGATCCTGACCGCCGGTGGCGCCGGGACGATCCAGGCCTGGGATATCCCGGCGTCACCTCAGCCCGCGCATTCGCTGCCCATCACCCAGACCTCGGTCAGCCCGGATGGCACGACCTTGGCCACCAGCGCCGCCGACCAGACGATCGCGCTGTGGAATCTGCCGCGTGGCCGGGCGCCGACCGAACTGTCGCGGATCTCCTCGCAACCGCGGCCCAGTGGTGGGTATGTGACCGCGTTCAACCGGACGGGCACCATTCTCGCGAGCGCGTTCACCGGTGGCGGCGAGGTCGATCTCTACGACATCTCCGATCGCCGGGCGCCGCGCCGTCTGGTGACGCTTCCGGTACAGACCCGCCACACCTTCCCGCTGGCCTTTGACCCGACGAGGGATCTGCTGGTCACCGGCAGCAACGACAACTCGATCCAGTTGTGGGACGTCGCCGACCCGCATGCGCCACGGATGCTCGGACAGCCGTTCGCCACCGCGGACGGCTTCATCGAGGACGTCCAATTCAACCCCGACGGTGGTGATCTCGTCGTCGCCGACGCCGCACATCGCATCACACGGTGGGATATCGACGACCCCCAGAATCCCCACCTGGCACAACAGATGGCCTCGCACACCAGTGCGGTCAATGCGGCCGTGTTCAGCCCCGACGGACGTTACATCTACGGTGGCGCCGACGACCAGACCATCTCGGTGACCGCGGTCGGTTCCGAATCGACTGCGCGCGTGCGCGTTCCGGCCGGCGTCCGGGTGACGTCGTTGTCGGTGTCGGCCGACGGCGCGACCCTGGTGGTGGGCGCCGACCTGAGCGTGCAGCTGTGGGACATCTCGACGCCCGATGCGCCGAAGCCGATTGCGCGCGACGAGTCGATCACCGCCGAATCGGCGTACGTCCGCGAGCCGATGATCGCGCCCAACGACGTCATCTATGCGGGCGGCCGATCCGATCTGCAGTGGTGGACGATCGACGCCGGAGCCGTCGCGAGCCGCGTCTGCGCGGCCGACAATCACATCGATCGCGGCACGTGGGACGAATTCGCCGAGGGCGTCGCGTACCCCGACGTCTGCCCCGGCTGAAGTAAAACGAGAACTTGTTCTAGACAGGTGTCCAGGCCTGTGTCTAAGGTGAGGGCATGGATTTCGGGATCGTGCAGTTCACCAGCGACCGCGGCCTGACGCCGCAGGTCCTGGCCCCGCTCATCGAAGAGGCCGGGTTCGCGTCGTATTTTGTGCCCGAGCACGGGCACATCCCGACCCGCCGCGATGCGGCGCATCCGCGAACCGGTGATTCCTCGTTGCCCGACGATCGCTACATGCGTACCCTCGACCCCTGGACCACGCTGGCCGCGGCCGCTGCGGTCACCGAGCGGATCAGGCTCGCCACGGCGGTCGCGCTACCGGTGCAGTCCGATCCGATCACCCTCGCCAAGACCCTCGCCACCCTCGATCACCTGTCCGGCGGACGGCTGACGCTCGGTGTCGGATTCGGTTGGAACCTCGACGAATTGGCCGATCACAAGGTGCCGCCGAAGCTGCGGCGGACGATGTTGCGTGAATACCTCGAGGCCATGCGCGCGCTCTGGACCGACGAGGAGGCCGAATACCACGGTGACTTCGTCGATTTCGGGCCCAGCTGGGCATGGCCCAAGCCACAGGCGCACATCCCCACGCTCGTCGGCGCCGCAGGCAACGAGAAGAACTTCCGATGGATCGCCCGCAGCGCCGACGGCTGGATCACCACGCCGGGTGAAGAGGACATCGAGGGCTCGGTGGGCCTGCTGCACCGGATCTGGTCCGACGCCGGCCGTGACGGCGCGCCGGAGGTCGTCGTCCTCGACTTCAAGCCGGTCGCCGAGAAGCTGGAGAAGTGGCGCGAGATCGGGGTCACGCAGGTCCTGTACGGCCTCCCCGACGACTCGGTGGAACGCGCCCGCGGCTACCTCGCCAAACTCGCCGGCAAGCTCGGTCTCGCCCCTGCCGTCGTGTAGCCCTTTCCCGCCGACAGCGCCCTCCCCATCGCCGACGGCGCTCTCCACCTCGCCGACCGCGCTCTCCACCTCGTCGACCGCGCTCTCCTCCCCGCCGACAGCGCCCCTCTCCCCGTCGACAGCGCTCCTTTACGGCGCGGCCGCGAGCCCCGGGATGACGAAGCGCTCGACCTGTCGTCGCACCGACGCCGGGTCGTCGGCGTCGACGGTGGTGCCGGGAACGGTGCCGAGGCTGATGAGAATGCGGGCCACCCACTCCGATACCTCGACGGCGTCGTGATCGGGGTGTACCTGTCCGGTCTCGATCGCCGCGTCGACGAATGGTCTCCAGAACAGTGCGAGGTCGGGGACGAGGGCGCTGACGCCCACGCCCGCGCACGCGGCGAATTCCTCCGGCTCCTCCGTGCGCAGCCGCAGCAGCAGTGTTCCGGGGTCGTCGTAGGCGCCGCGGCCGATTCGGACGCCTGCCACGAGTTGCGCGGTGAAGTCGCCCAGTGTTTCGAGTTCGACGCGCGCGTCGCTCCAGAACGAATCGGTGAGCCGCACGATCGTCGCCCCGACCATCGACTGCTTGTCGGGGAAGTGTCGGTAGAGCCACGCCCGCGACACCCCGGCGACGTCGGCGACCTGCTGCATCGTCGTGGCCCGAATGCCCTTGTCGGCGAGCAACTTCTCGGCCGCGTCGAGCAGGCGGTCGGCGACGCTGGTGGCCGGGGCGGGTGTCATGGTCACCAACTCTAACAACCGGAGTGGACAGTTTCGCCAAAGTGTTCACTGTGAGGCCTTGCGTGCGGTAGACAGATTCAGAGATCTGTCAACTATCCAAAAGGGGCTCCCATGCGCGATCTCCCGCGTACCGCCATCATCGGCGCCGGAATCAGCGGTCTGACATCGGGAAAGATGCTTACCGACTACGGCGTTCCGTATACCTGCTTCGAGAGTTCCGATCGGGTCGGCGGCAACTGGGCGTTCGGTAATCCCAACGGGCACTCCAGCGCTTACCGCTCGCTGCACATCGACACGTCCAAGCATCAGCTGTCGTTCCGCGATTTCCCCATGCCGTCGGAATACCCGGACTTCCCGCACCACACCCAGATCAAGCAGTACCTCGACGACTACACCGACGCCTTCGGTCTGCGCGAGAACATCGAGTTCGGAAATGGTGTCACCCACGCCCGTCGACTCGACGGCGGCGGGTGGGAGTTGTCGACCCAGCGCGGCGAGACGCGTCGCGTCGACCTGCTGGTCGTGGCCAACGGGCATCACTGGGATCCGCGGTGGCCGGACTTCCCGGGCGAATTCGCCGGTGACGAGATCCACTCCCATTCCTATATCGACCCGCGTACGCCGCTGGACTTCGCCGGTAAACGAATCCTGGTGGTGGGCTTGGGCAACAGTGCCGCCGACATCGCCGTCGAGCTGTCGTCCAAGGCGCTCGACACCACGGTCACCATCTCGACCCGGTCGAGCGCCTGGATCGTCCCCAAGTACTTCGCGGGCAAACCGGCCGACAAGTACTACCACACCTCGCCCTACATTCCGTTCTCGTGGCAGCGCAAGTTCACCCAGATCATGCAGCCGATGACCGCCGGGCGCCCCGAGGATTACGGACTGCCGACCCCGAATCACAAGTTCTTCGAAGCACATCCGACGCAGTCGGTCGAGCTGCCGCTGCGGCTCGGCTCCGGTGACGTCACCGCCAAGGGCAACATCGAGCGACTCGACGGCCACACCGTGCACTTCGCCGACGGTACGAGTGCCGACTTCGACGTGATCATCTACGCCACCGGATACAACATCACCTTCCCGTTCTTCGACCCCGACGTGATCAGCGCCCCCGACAACCACATCGACCTGTACAAGCGCATCTTCCATCCGGGCATCGACGACGTCGTGTTCGCCGGGTTCGCCCAGTCCACGCCGACGCTGTTTCCGTTCGTGGAATGCCAGGCCAGGGTCATCGGTGCCTATGCAGTCGGACAGTACCGACCGCCGTCGGTGCCGCAGATGCGCGAGACCATTGCGTCCGACCAGCAGTACTTCACCGGGCACATGCTGCACACGGCAAGGCACACACAGCAACTCGACCACTATCTCTACGAACACAACATCCGTACCAAAGAACTGCCCGCCGGGCGTGCGCGTGCCGCGGAGCAGGGGCCCGTCCGCTGGGCGGGCGTCGACGCCGCGCCGCTGCAGGAGGCACGATGACCACCGCCGACACCGACCGTCGCACCGCGCGTTTCGAGTCCGTACGATTCGATTCTGACGGAACCGGTTGCGACGCCTGGTTCTTCGCACCCACCGGCACCGCATTCGCCACCGACGCAGGAGTGCCGGTGGTGGTGATGGCCCACGGCTTCTGTGGTACCAAGGATTCCGGGCTCGAGCCGTTCGCGCGACGCCTGGCCGACGCCGGTCTGGCGGTGTTCGCGTTCGACTACCGGAACTTCGGACTCTCCGATGGTGAACCGCGCCAACGGGTCTCGATGTCCGGTCAGGCCGCCGACTACCATGCCGCCATCGACGCCGCCGGCCGTCAGCCCGGTGTGGACGCCTCCCGGATCGTCCTGTGGGGGCTGTCGCAATCCGGCGGGCACGTGTTGATCGTGGCAGCCGAACGTGCGCGGACGGGACGCGACGACGTGGCCGCCGTCATCTCGGCGGTGCCGATGGTCAGCGGGCTTGCGGCCGGTGTTCACCATTACCCGCAGGTGGGTGCGGTCTCGATGTTGCGATCCACGGCCGTCGGCATCGGCAGTGCGTTGGGCGCCAGACTTGGGCGCGACCCGGTGATGATGCCGGTCGTCGGCAAGCCCGGTGACAAGGCCGCGCTGACCAGTGACGGTTACCTGGAGAGTTACCTCGCGATCGCCGGCCCCAGCTGGCGCAACGAGGTCGACGCGTCGATCGGCTTGGAGCTCAGCTCATTTCGCGCCGACAAGGCCGCGCCCGATGTGGCCGCGCCGGTCCTCATGCAGATCGCCGACCTCGATCGGGGAGCGCCGCCCCACGCGGCGGCCAAGGCCGGGTTCGCCGCGCGCGCCGAGATTCGGCACTACCCGTGTGACCACTTCGGGATCTTCGCCGAGGTTCAGGATTCGTGGTTCGATCCGGTCGTGTCCCACCAGATCCTGTTCCTGACACGCCATCTCGCCACCTCGGCGGTGACCGCGTGAGTACGGCGCTGGTGATCGGCGGCGCGTCGGGCATCGGAAAGGCCACCGCGCGAAGGCTGCACGAGGACGGCCATCGCGTCGTCGTCGCCGACGTCAATGCCGATGCCGCGTCGGCAACTGCCGCCGAACTGGGAGGAACCGCGACCGCGGTGCACCTCGATGTCACCGACGAGGCCTCTGTCGCTGCAGGTTTCGACGGTCTGGACGACCTCACGACCGTCGTCAACTGCGCAGGGCTGTCGATGCCGGGAGCGCTCACCGACCTGGAGTTGACGGCGTGGCAGACGACCGTCGACGTCTGTCTGACCGGAACGTTCCTTGTGCTCAAGTATGCGGGACGCCATGTCGCCCAGGGTGGTTCGATCGTCTGCGTGGCCTCGCTCAACGGCCGCCAGCCCGGTGCCGGGATGGGGTCGTACTGTGCAGCGAAGGCCGGGGTGCTGATGCTCGTCGAGGTGGCCGCCCTCGAACTCGCCGAGCGTGGGATTCGCGTCAATGCCGTCTCGCCCGGACTCGTCGACACACCGCTGACCGCCGGCATCGCCTTCGTCCCCGGGCTGACCGAGGAGTACATCGAGAACACGCCGTTGGGTCGGGCGGGTACTCCCGAGGACATCGCCGCGACGATCGCGTTCCTCACCTCCCCGGCGTCGGGGTGGATGACCGGTGCCGCAATCGATCTCAACGGCGGCGCGCACCTGCAGCGCTATCCGGACGTGTTGGGTAAGGTGCGGGCACTCGCAGGCGGGTGATCCGGGTGTTCGGCGGCGGTCAGCCCCGCGGCAACGGGGCCCCGACCTCGCCGGAGTCGCGTCGCAGGACGCGCAACGAACCCTCCGCGCGGACCTCGGTGAACTGTCCGGTCTCCAAGGCCTGGCAATAGATCTCGTAGGGGGGCCGCCCGCCGTCGGCAGGGTCGGGGAACACGTCGTGGATCAGCAGCGCGCCACCGATGCGCACCCACGGTGCCCACCCGTCGAGGTCGTTCTGCGCGGCCTCCATCGAATGGCCGCCGTCGATGAACACGAAGTCGGCGGGCTTGCCCCAGGCCCGGGCCGCCACCGTCGACGGCGCGAGCATCCCGATCACGGTCTGCTCGAGGCCGGCGTCGAACATCGTGCGCCGAAAGCGGGCCGAGGTGTCCAGCGTGCCCGAATGCGGATCGACCAGGGACTCGTCGTGATACTCCCAGCCGGGCTGATGCTCCTCGGAGCCACGGTGGTGGTCGACCGTGACGATCACCGCCCCTGCCGCCTCGGCCGCCGAGCCCAGGAACACCGTCGACTTGCCGCAATAGGTGCCGATCTCCACGCCGACCTTCGTCGAATCCGGTTGTGTCAGATACTCGCCGGCGATCTCGAACAGCGTCTGCGCCTCGTCGAGCGGCATGAAACCCGGCGCGTCGTCGGCGACCTGACGACGTTCGGGTGAAGGAGCGGAGAGCGGCTGCGATGCCGGCGAGGCGGTCATGAAAACCGATCCTAGGGCATCTCTGCGGTTACCGACCGAGCGATTGTTCTCCCCGGCGTAGGGTGGACAACCATGAAAGCTCAGGTGCTCACCGAAGAGTCCGGACCGTCCGCCCTCGAACTGACCGACGTCCCCGATCCAACGCCCGCCGAGGGCCAGGTCCTCGTCGACATCAAGTCGTGCGGGATCTGCTTCCCCGACCTGCTGATGAGTCAGGGGAAGTACCAGCTCCGCATGCCGACGCCGTTCACGCCCGGCACCGAGGTCGCCGGCGTGGTGCGCCAGGCGCCCGAGGGTGCCTCGGTGAAGGAGGGCGACAAGGTTCTCGTCGCGTCCATCGTCGGCGGCTTCGCCGAACAGTTGGCCGCCTCGCCCGAGCAGCTGCTGCCCCTGCCCGAGGGACTGACGTTCGATCAGGGCGCCGCTCTGGGCATCAACTATCAGACCGCGCTGTTCGCGCTGAAGTTGCGCGCACAGACCGCGCCCGGTGAGGTCGTCGGGGTACTCGGTGCCGCGGGTGGCGTCGGGACCGCGTCGATGATGGTGGCCAAGGCGATGGGCGCCAAGGTCATCGCGATCGTGCACCGCAAGGGTGCCGAGGAACTGCTGCGCAGCGCGGGCGCCGACGAGGTCATCCAGCTCGAAGAGGGCTGGGGAGCCGAACTGAAGAAGATCGCGCCCGAGGGCGTCGACGTGATGATCGACCCGTCCGGCGGCGGGGTGTTCGACGAGGCGCTGCGCCAGGTCGCCCCCGACGGTCGGTACGTGGTCATCGGATTCGCGGCCGGCGGTATCCCGACCGTCAAGCTGAACCGCGTGCTGTTCCGCAACATCGCCGTTGTCGGCGCCGCCTGGGGTGAGTACGTGCGCACGCACCCGGGCGTGCCGGAACTGCTGCACGACGAGCTGACCGAGATGATCGCGGCGGGGCTGAGCCCGCAGGTCAACACCACCTACACCCTTGATCAGCTACCGACCGCATTGACCGATCTCGCCGAGGGGCGGATCCTGGGGAAAGCTGTCGTCCACATCGCCGATTGAGAGGTCACCTCATGTGCCGCAACATCACCGAATTGCGCGGACTCGAACCCGCGGCGACCGAGGAAGAGATCGAGGCAGCCGCGCGCCAGTACGTTCGCAAGGTGAGCGGCATACGTCATCCGTCGGCAGCCAACGCCGAGGTGTTCGAGGCGGCGGTCATCGCGGTGACCGCCGCCACGCGAACCCTGCTCGGTGAGCTCCCGGAGCGTCGCCAGCCGCCGAAAACCGTACCGCCGCTGCGGCGTCCGGAGGTCCGGGCGCGGATCGCGGCGCGGGGGTAGGGCTGCGGCGCAGTGATCGGAGACGGCGCGAGGTGATGATCAGGTGGACGCCCCCACTCAACGAGGTAGGGGTCCGGGCGCCGCTCGACGGCGTGATCAATCGCTGTGCTGACGTGGTGGTCTGGATTACGCAGACAGTGGTGTACACCACCGGGGTCGAGATGACCGTCGAGGTCCGAATCCGCAAGGACGCGATGACTTTTGACGGCGGGCTGTGGCTCGGGCGCGATGGTCGCCGCAGCTCCGTGGTTCCGTTGCTCGTCGGGTTCGAGTGGGCCGACGGAACGACCTCGTCCAATCTGCCGTCGCCGGAGTTGAACGCGGGTGGACTCGGGCGGTTCCGCGGCACAGCCGGCGCCCACGACGCCTCCTTCGCCTTCGGCCTCGACCACCTGCCGCCTCGCGGCGAGTCTGTACTCGTCACTGCGGCACCTTTCCTCGGACTTTCGGAACGAAAGATCACGTTCGACGCGGGAATCATCCTCGACGCCGCATCCCGTGTGGAGGTGCTCTGGCCCGATGATGGCCGCCCGATCCCGCGTGAGCGCGGTGACCGCGACGCGGTGCCGCGAATCCCGTCGACCGGGTGGTTCGCTGATCACTACGTGCAGGCGCCACCGAGGCCGGCGAGTGGGTATGCCGCCGTCGTCACGCTGGCAGACGGTGCGCCGAGGTATCCGGACGACTGGGTCGACGGCGCGCCGACCAACAGCACCGACCAGTCATGTGCAATCTGCGGAAGCGTCAATGTCGTCTGGGTACATCCACTCGACATCGACAGGACCAGGTATCGCGTTTATGGCAAAGGGCATTCGCTCCCCTCGTATTGGGCACTGTGCGAGGACTGCGAACAGATGTACCGCGCGGGCAATGACGACGCCGTGGTCGCAGTCATGGAGAAGTACTGGATATTCCAAGACACCGACGAACAGCTTCGTCAGGCGCTGTCCGTGTTTCGCAGGGCAGACAAAGGGGCTCGTCGTTTCTTGAGTTGAGTCTTCCGAGAGGGGCTCAGTTCACGCCGAACAACTCCGCCGCATTGCGATAGAGGACCCCGCGTACCCAGTCGTCGCCCAGATCCAGCCGCATGATCGCGTCGAGGGCGTGGGTGTAGGTGTAAGGGATGTTCGGGAAGTCGCTGCCGAACAAGATCTTTGGTCCCAGGTCGGCCAGCCGGGGTCGTAGCTCGGGTGGGTACGGCGCGTCGGCCTCGGAGAAGTCGGTGAACGACATCGTGGTGTCGAGTCGCACATTCTCGAATCGTTCGGCGAGACCGAGGAATTCCTCGTATTCCGGTGTGCCCATGTGCGCGATGATGAGCGGCAACGACGGGAATCGCTTGAGCAGCCGGGCGATGGGCTCGGGCCCGGTGTGGGTGCCCGGCGCCGGCCCGGAGCCGCAGTGGATGATCACCGGGACCTGCGCGTCGGCGATCTGCGACCACACCCCGTCGAGCAGTGGATCGAGTGGTGAAAAGGCGCCGACCTGGATGTGGCACTTGAAGACCCGGGTGCCCGCGACGATGGCCTTCGAGACGTAGGCGGTCGCCGGCTCCTCGGGGTAGAAGGTCGCGGTGTGCAGACAATCGGGGTGGTGGGCGGCGAAGTCGGCGGCCCATCCGTTGAGCCACTCGGCCATGTTCGGCTTGTGCGGATACACGAGTGACGAATACGCGCGAATGCCGAACGCCTGCAACGCAGCCACCCGGACGTCCTCGTCCGCTCGGTAGGTGATCGGCCATTCGCGTCCGACGAGCGGGCCTGCCGAGTCGAAGTACGCCCACACCTTGTCCATGACCGACCGCGGCATGAAGTGGGTGTGGACGTCGATCAGACCCGGCAGTCCCAACGTGCCCCAGATCGAGCGGACCCGTTGTGCCTCAGCCTCGCTGAACGGTGTCGGCGCGGAGGGATCTTGCTCGGGAACGACGCTGTTCATGCGTCGACGGTACCGCGCGCGACGCCACGGGTCACGGAGAGCCGATCACCGTGCGTTCCCATCGAGGTGACCGCGGTGCGCAATGTCAGTCCTGCGTGTGAGCGGAGGAGTGGTCCTTGGACGCGCGCGGCATGCGCCCGGTCCAGTCGCGGGGAACGATGAACACGCCCTCGGCCTCGACGGTGACCCCCTCGGCGTCGGCGAGAGTGCCCCGGACGGTCTTCTTACGGCCGTCGCGGCCGACGATCGACGCGCGTGCGGTCAGCGGTCCCAGTGGAGTCGGGCGCACGTAGCGCAGCGAGATCGTCCCGGTGTAGCACGGCACGTTGTCGACGCTGGCGGCCTCGCCGAGGACCTGATCGAGGATCATCGCGGCCACTCCGCCGTGCACATGGTCACCGGGACCCTCATAGGCGGCACCGAGGGTGAACTCGGCAGACACCTCGTGCCCGTCGTGGTGGGTCCGCAGTGGTGGGGCGATGGCGTTACGAACGCCGACAACCGAATTGCCCCAAGGCATTCCGACAAAGTCTGGCGTGTAGCGCACGCCGTACGGGCCGTCGATCTGTTCGGCGCGCAGGGTGTCAACGATGGCGTCGATCCGCTCGCGCGCCGCGGCCACCACATCGTCGGGGACCTCGGTGCGAATCACCGCATCGATGAGCTGGCGCACGGACTCGGTCAGCGGTTCGTAGACCGCACGGCGTCGGGCGATCTCGTCGTCGGAGATGTCCTCGAGGGTGAACTGCATGCGGCGACTCCCGGGTCGTGCCGGCCGTGGCGAACCGCGGACCGAAACCAGACTAGAACGTGTTCTAATCTAGCGGAAGGCGTCGGCGTCGGCCACCAGATCGGCGCGGGCATCGGCCAGCACCTCGGCGCGGTCATCCGGGCGGACGAAGCCCGCCTCGATCGCCGTGTCGGCCGCCTCGGCGTAACGCTTGAGGTAGGTGTCCTGGTCCGGGTAGAGATCGGCGATGACCGTCGGCGGCAGGGGTGTCGTCACACCGAACAGGACGCAGATCCGGGGTACGTCGTCCTCGACCACGCCGCTGAGGATCTGGGTCGGTACGTCCACGCACGGAGTGCGCACGCCGTCGCGCGCATTGCCGACCTGGTCGAGTTCGAAGCGGTGGCCGTCGCCGGCGTCGACCACCAGGAGCGGGTCCGCGACCGGGGGCTCCGACTCCTCGTCGACCCACGACCGCAGATAGTGCAACGCCGAGCGCAGCACGAAGCGCTGCTGTCCGCGATTCACCGGCGCCGGACAACCGAGCATCGACTCGTACTCGCCGATCTGGGCGAGATCGGCATGTGACGTCCCGGCCATCTCCCATACGCGTAACAGTGACGAATCAGTTTGTCGGGCTTGCACATACTGAAAGTTGGTGAGAACGTCGGTCTCGGTCTGCACGACGAAGACCGGAACGGTCAGATCGGTGGATATTCGCACGGGCAACCCGCGATAGGCCTCGGTGATGTCGGCGGGGCCACCGGCCTCGCCGAGCGGTAGTGCTCCGAGTGATCGGCTGTGAATCAGAATCCCGTGAAAGACGTTGTGCAGGTTGGTGAAATGATTCGCGTAGGTTGTCAGTGCCATCGCCGATTGGGATTCGCCCGCGGCCAGCAGTCGGCGCACCGTGAGCCCCGCCAGCGGATGGCCTTCGGTATGGTTCGCGGTGAGTGCGCCACCGATGGCGCCGTAGATGTCGTAGCTGTAGCCGTCACCCGGGTGGTGCAGTGACCCGTATCGATCGGTGTCCTTGTCGGCGAGACGCGTGGGCGTGTCACCGCCGTCCATTCCGACAGATCCGGCACCGCCTTCGATGCCGGTGTACTGCGCCGACACCCCCACCCACGCATATCCCGATCGGACGATCTCCGGCGCGAGGTAGGTGTACTCGGGTGCGGCGTCGGTGCCGCTGGACACGTTGAACCACTCGACGACGACGTGTCCGTTGAAATCGGAGTCATTCTCGGGTCGCCGCACCAGGATTCGAGTGGTGAACTCCGCGGAGTCGGCTTCGGCGACGGCGCCCGACGAGGTGCTCTCGAATCGGCGGGCACGTCCTACGGCAGCATATTCGCGCTCCTCGTACCGGTGGGCAGCCAGGTCCGGACCGGGACTGGCGCTGAGGATGTTGTGACCATTCCCGCCGGTCAGTTCGATGAAGGTCACTTGCGACGACATCTTTCGACCATAGCCCTCGTTCACGGTTCGACGAGGCCTTCCTGATGTTTGACGTCGACGTCCTCGAGACGCCTTCCCCTCGATGGTCGAGGTGCCCGTCTTGCCCAATGGCCGGAACCCTTCCCCCGACGCCCCATGCGCCGGGCCTTCCCCCTGATGCCCCAGGCACTGGGCCTTCCCCCCGGATGGTCGAGGTGCGCGGTGCCCCCATGCGCCGGGTCTTCCCTCCGATGGTCGAGGTGCGCGGTGCCCCATGCGCCGGGTCTTCCCTCCGATGGTCGAGGTGCGAGCCGCGTGCGGCGAGCCTCGAGGCCCGGCGAGACAACAAGCCCCCCAACCACATCGACATCAAGACAAACGAAAACCGCACCCCTACCACACCCCACCGACAGAAGATCAGCGCCGAAACACGTTGTCCACAAGCAGAATTGATCAAACTTCCCCTTGCGTCGAACACCCTGGCGAGGTACACTGGAGCCATCACACCGATCAGCCACCGGGGAGGGGCCGATGATCGACACCACCACAACTCTTGACGTCAAAGATGTTGATGCCGAAGCAGTCTTCGCTGTGATCGTCACCCAACTCGGCGACCTGCAATGGAATCCGGAGATGACCGGACCCCAGGCCTTCGGTGCAATGAAACAAGTCCTGCTGTTGCGGAACCTGGTTGATCACCACGCCACCACCCTCACCGGCGAAATGGACCGGTTAGGGGTGGCCGACCACAAAACCACCCGACTGCGAGAACTGTTGATCAGCATGGGTTTCGCGCCCGCGGTCGCGGGTCGGTATGTGCGGATCTCGGCCACCAGCGACATTGATCTGTTGTTGGCGCATGCCGCGGACGGGTCCATCTCGTCCGAACACGCCGATGCCATCGTCCGCGGGCTGGCGCACATCGACACCCGATCTCCCGAACCTTTGGACACCGTTCAACGGTGCGAGTTTCTGCGGAAACTCTTGTCGCACTACTTCGCCGGATTCACCCCCGCCGAGATCAACACCTACGCGCGGCAGTTGGGGAACGAGTTGGCTGCCGAAACACCGGGTGGGTTACCGGCCGCCGAGGACAAGCGAATCAACTCCTACACCGACCGCATCACCGACGACGGACGGTTGGAGATCTCGGCGAACCTCGACATCATCGCCGGGGAGAAGACCCGGACTCTGATGGAAACCTTGTCGGCGCCCAGGCCGCAACCCGATGGGTCACCGGATCCCCGTACACCCGAGCAGATCTGTGCTGCCGCATTCGAAACGATCGTCGAACTCGCGGCACAAGGATTGGCCGACACCACCTTCTCGGCCAAACCCACCAACGGCCTGTTGTGGACCTGGTCGGCGGACAACCCGGCGCTCGGCGGGGATTTGCAGAACATGGGCGCGATCACCGAAGCGACCGCGAAAATGTTGTCATGTGACACGACGATCACCAAGATCATCCTCAATTCCGACGGTGTACCCCTCGACGTCGGACGCCAGGAACGCTTCTTCACCCCCGGACAGCGCAAGGCTCTACTCGTGCGTGACCGCGGGTGCATCAAATGCGGAGCACACGCCGGACGCTGCCAAGGACACCACCTCGTTCATTGGAGCAAAGGTGGCCCCACCGACCTCGACAACGGCTGTCTGCTCTGCAACAGCTGCCACGACGACGTCCACCACCACGGATGGGACATCGTCATGGGATTCGACCGCCACCCCTGGCTGATCCCACCCGCAAGCGTGGATCCGAAACGACGACCAGTGCCGTCCTATCACCGACGCACTATGCGACTCGACGACGTGGCAGCCTGACCTACGCTGCCCCACTACCTGATTCCCCGCACCCGGCATCGCCGGGACCGCATCTGTTGTTTGAGAACTCCATAGTGAAATCCATCCAATGGTCGAGGTGTTCGAGCGTCCGCGGACCGGAAGCCTTTCGGCACAGGGGGTCTCGAGGCTCGTCGTTGGCGCTCCTCGGCACCTCGACCATCGGGGTGAGAAGGGCATCGGGGTGAGAAGACACGGGATGGGAAGGCGTCAGCATCCTTCCGTGGCGAGTCGTCATCCCCCGATGGTCGAGGTGTGAGCCGCGTGCGGCGAGCCTCGAGACCGCCTGCAGTAGCGCTGGAACCGAACCACCGTGGACCGGAAAGCGTTCGGCACAGGGGGTCTCGAGGCTCGTCGCTGGCGCTCCTCGGCACCTCGACCATCGGGATGGGACGGCCATCGGGCGGGAGGGGCTGGAGCATTCCCGCGCGGGCGGCCTCGTCCATCGGGATGGGAACACCGTCGGGCGGGAGGGCGTCAGCGCCCTTCGACGGTCGGCTATTCCTTCTGGGACTTGCGATGGTTGTCGATTACCTTGCCGAACATGAAGTGCATCTTGGTGCCCAGGGGCCAGCCGACGTAGTAGCAGAGGAACAGGGAGATCTCCTCCAGCTGTTCCGGTGTCAGTTCGCCATTGGCCAGCGCCGAGGACGCCTGGATCTCGGCGACGTCGATCTGGCCGGACTGCGCAAGGGCACCGAGGAGTAGGAGTCGGCGATCGCGGATGGAAAGCCCTTCGCGGGACCAGACTTCGCCGAACACCTGATCGGCGGTATGGGCGAAGTAGTCGCCGGGTCCGTCGGACATTTCCCAGCCGTAGACCTTCGACATCATGTCGAGCGACTTCTGGCGCTGCTCGGATGTCATGAGAGTTCTCCTTCGTGGTGGGGGACGCCGAGTGCCTCGGCAAGGTCGCGGCGTGCCAACCGGCCGAGGGGAAGGTCGACACCCAAATGATCGGCAAGGGCCAACGCCAACGAGAGATCCTTCTCGCCCAGGGTTCGAACCGAAGTGAAGATGCCGTACCAGAAATCATCCGGTGCGATCTCGGCGGTGGTGCCGCGCAGCATGATGGCGCCGGCACCACCGGTGATGGCGTCGGTGTGGCGCACCACTGTTCCCAGTTTCACCAGGTCGATACCGGCTGCCTCGGCAAGGCGGGCGGCCTCGGTGGTGGCGGTGAACGAGATGAAGTGGAGCAGGTTTCGCGCCAGCTTCATCTTCGTGCCCGCACCGACGTCCGGGCCGGCGTGGACCAGCATGTCGGAGGTGAGTGCGAACGGTTCCTTGATACTCTCGTAGGCGTCGCGCGGGCCGCCGACCATGATCGCCAAACGGCCTTCGGCGGCACCGGCCGCGCCGCCGGAGATCGGGGCGTCGAGCACTGTCACGCCGCGCTCGGCGGCCGCGGCAGCGAGCTCGACTGCCGTCTCCGGAGCGATTGTCGAGTGCACGGTGATGATCGTTCCCGGAGCCGCGGCGCTCAACAACCCGCCGTCACCGCTGACGACTGTGCGGACCTGCTCGTCGTCGAGCACGCAGACCCCGATGATATCGGTGCGAGAAGCCAGATCCGCAAGTGACTTTGCGCGATCGGCTCCCTGGTCGACGAGCTTGGCGACGGCGTCCTCGGACAGGTCGAACACCGTCATCCCGCCGTCCCACTTGGCGAGGCTGCCGGCCATCGGGCCACCGATGTTTCCCAGCCCGACATACCCGAGCCGCAGAGAGCCGGCAGGGTCGGCGCTCACGACCGGATCACCTGCCCGCCGTCGACATTGAAGATTTGGCCGGTGATCCAGCCGGCCTCGTCGGACAACAGGAACAGGCACATGCCCACCAGATCCTCGGGCGTGCCGAAGCGTTTGAGTGGTAAGCGGTTCACGATGTCGTCGACCATCTCCTTCGGTGTGGTGGTGCGCGTTGCCTCGGTGTCGATGGGTCCGGGGGCAATCGCGTTGATCCGGATGTTCTGACCGCCGAGCTCGGTGGCCAACTGTTGGGTGAGGCCGTTGACGCCCACCTTCGCGAGACCGTAGAAGCCGCTGTACAACCATGCCGCGGTGGAGGATTGATTGACGATCGCGCCCCCGTCGGTCATGTGCGAATACACCGCACGGGTGACGTTGAGCGCGCCGTCGAGGTTCACGCTCATGAACTTCTTGTAGTAGTCCCACGGGACGGTGATCAAGAAGTCCAGTTTCATCCCGCCGTAGATCGCCGCGTTGTTGACCAGACCGTCGATCCGGCCGTACGCGTCGACGGTGGCCTGCGCGAGTGCCGCGGCCGAGTCGGGATCGGAGACGTCGGTGTGGACGTAGCGTCCGCCGATGTCGGCGGCGACCTTCTCGCCGGCCTCGTCGTTGAGATCGGCGACGACCACATTGGCGCCCTCGCCGGCCAGTGCTCGTGCGTAGGCCTCGCCGATGCCGCCGGCGGCGCCGGTGACGATGACGGTTTTGTCGGTGAATCGTGAAGACGTCATGTGCTGCTGCTCTTTTCGTTGGGTGATGGATCAGGCGGGTCGGGCGACGGCCTTGGTCTGCAGGTATTCCTCGAAGCCGGCGACGCCCATCTCGCGGCCGATACCCGATGCCTTGTAGCCGCCGAAGGGCACATCGGCGGAGTACCAGATGCCGCCGTTGACGGACATGGTTCCGGTGCGAATTCCGTTGACGACCTTGTTGATCCGATCTTCATCGGTACCCCATACCGCTCCGGAGAGGCCGTAGGGAGAGTCGTTGGCGATGCGGATGGCGTCGTCGTCACCATCGTGGGGGAGGACCACCAGCACCGGCCCGAAGATCTCTTCCTGGGCGACCCGGGACGAGTTGTCGACCCCGGAGATCAACGTGGGTTCGACGAAGAATCCGGTCGGCTTGTCGGTGGGTCGTCCGCCGCCGATCTCGATGGTGCCACCCTCCGCGCGTGCGAGTGCGATGTAGGACTCCACACGCTGACGTTGGCGAGCAGAGATCAAGGGCCCGCAGATGGTTCCGGGGTCGGTCGGGTCGCCCGCGGCGAGCCCGGCGAGGCTGTCGCGGGTGGCGGAGATCGCCTCGTCGAGTCGCTCGCGCGGGACGAGCAGTCGGGTGGTGATGGCGCATCCCTGCCCGGCGTGGGTGACCACGGCGAACGCGGCCATCGAACACGCGGCCGCGAGATCGGCGTCGTCGAGGACGATGAACGCCGACTTCCCGCCGAGTTCGAGGAAGACCTTGGTGAGCGATTCCGCGGCAGCGGCCATCACCTTCTTGCCGGTGGCGGTGGACCCGGTGAAGGACACGACGTCCACGCGCGGGTCGCTGCCGAGTTGGGCGCCCACTGCGTGATCGCTGGAGGTGACGATGTTGACGACGCCGGGCGGGAAGTCGGTTTCCTCGGCGATCACCTTGCCGACCAGTGCCGCACACCATGGGGTGTCGGGGGCGGGCTTGAGGACGACCGTGCATCCGGCGGCAAGTGCCGGCCCGATCTTGGCGAAGTTGATTTGGTGCGGAAAGTTCCACGGCGTGATCGCGCCGACGACGCCGGCCGCCTCGCTGCGCACCTCGCGATGGTTCTTCAGACCCATCGGCTTGGCCTCGCCGAGATCGGTTGTCCACGAATAATTCTCGGCGAGGTCTGCGAAGTAGCCGAGGTCGTTGATGGGTCCCTCCAGCTGCGGCCCGTGCGTCAGGAACACCGGGCAACCAACTTCGGCGACGGTGATCTCACGGAGTTCGTCGACGTGCGCGAGCAGGGCGTCGCGCAGCTGCCGGAGGCAACGCGCACGGAATGCGTGGTCGCGCGACCACGATGTCTCGTCGAAGGCGCGTCGGGCGGCGGCGATCGCGGCATCCATGTCGGCGGTGTCGGCGTCGGCCGCCTTGCCGATCACGGCCTCGGTGGCGGGGTTGATGACATCGAAAGTGCAACCCCCGCCGGGGATCAGCTTGCCGTCGATGAGTAGATCCGAGGCGGATACGGGTCTGAGTGACATGAACTGGAACTCCATCTGGACAGGTGTCTGGACTCGAGTTCAAAGCTAGTGTAGCGTCGGTCACATGTCCAGTCCCGTATCTCAGGAATCGACCCGACGGCGACTCTCCGCCCAGCAGGCCGAAACCGTTGCCCGGCTGACCGACGCGGCGGTCGACGTGCTCAACGACGAGGGCTTCGACGGGTTGACGGTTCGGGTGGTCGCCAAGCGGGCCGGTGTTGCGCCAGCCACCGCCTACACCTACTTCTCGTCGAAGAGTCACCTTGTGGCCGAGGTGTTCTGGCGTCGTCTGGCCGACGGCGTACCCGCCCCCGACCCGACTCTCGAACCGGCCGACCGGGTGGCCGCGGTGCTGCGCGACGTCTCCCTCGTGGTCGCAGGTGAAGGGCAACTCGGCGGCGCGGTTACCGTCGCACTGTTGGGCACCGACCCCGACGTCGAACACCTGCGCCTGCGCATCGGCGGATTCATCCGCCAACGCCTCGCCCAGGCGCTCGAGGTGGACCCGGAGAACCCGGGGCCGGTCGTCGACGCGCTGGAGATGTTGTACGCCGGCGGGCTCGTGCACGCCGGGATGGGCCACCTCAGCTACGAGCAGACCTCCGAACGTCTGGTCGCCGCCGCCCACCTGCTGATGGAGAAGCAATCGTGATGATGGAGCACACCCGATGACCGACACCGTTGCCGTGGCCGGGATGCAGGAGCATATTCCGTTCGATCCGTATGCCTATGGCTTTCATGAGGATCCGTATCCCACCTATGCACGCCTGCGCCGTGAGGCGCCGGTGTATTACAACTCCGAGTTGGATTTCTGGGCGCTGGCCCGGCATGCCGACGTGCGCAGCGCATTTCGTGACTCGGTGAACCTGTCCAACGCCTGGGGCGTATCGATGGACCCGGCGTCGTACGGTCCGGACGCACACAAGTCGATGTCGTTTCTGGCACTCGACGACCCGAAACACATGCGCATCCGCAAACTGGTGAGCAAGGGCTTCACCCCGCGCCGCGTCAACGACCTCTCCGGCCGGATCACCGCCCTGACCCACGAACACTGGAGCCGGTGCCTCGATAAGGGCGAGTTCGACTACATCGCCGACTTCGCCGGATTGCTCCCGATGGACGTGGTGTCGGAGTTGCTCGGCGTCCCCGAGAGTGACCGGGCGTTCCTGCGCAAGCAGTCGGATCTGCTGCTGCATCGCGAGGAGGGGGTGCTCGACGTCCCCGAGGCGGCCGTGTACGCGTATATCGAACTGCACAAATACTATTCGGCGTTGATCGCCGAACGTCGCACCAGCCTCGGCGAGGACCTCGTCTCGGCACTGCTCACCGCCGAGATCGACGATGAGTCGGGGGCCAAGACGGCGCTGTCCGACGACGAGATTGTCGGATTCATGGTGCTGATGGTGGTGGCCGGCAACGAGACGACCACCAAACTCCTTGCCAATGCTCTGTATTGGGCTTGGCGCAATCCCGACGAGATGGCGCGCGTCGTCGCCGACCCCGACCTGGTACCCGACTGGACCGAGGAGACTTTGCGCTACGACAACTCGACGCAGATGGTGTTGCGCCGGGTCGCCGCCGACGTCGACTACGGCGAACACACCATCGCCGCCGGCCAACGGGTGTTGCTGCTGGTCGGCTCGGCCAACCGCGACGAGGACGTCTTCGACGATCCCGACCGCTACCGCATCGGCCGGGACTGCGGTCAGGCGCTGATGAGCTTCGGCATGGGCACCCATTTCTGCCTCGGCGCCCACCTGGCGAGGTTGGAGGCCAACATCGGGCTGACCGAGGTGGCCCGGTCGATCCGGTCGGTCGACATCGACATGGAGAACGCGGTGCGTGTGCACTCGGTGAACGTCCGCGGCTTCGCCGAACTCCCGGTACGAGTGACGGTGCGCTGATGGCCTTCCTCCCGCATCCCGCACGACGCCCGGTCCTGGTCGCGGGCGCATCCTCCGGCATCGGCGCGGCCACCGCCGAATGGCTGGCAGCGCAAGGGCATCCGGTGGCCCTGGCCGCGCGCCGAGTCGACCGACTCCAAGAGCTCGCCGACAAGATCATCACCGCGGGCGGGGAAGCCGTCGCGGTGCCCCTCGACGTCACCGACGAGGCGTCGGTCCTCGAGTGCGTCGCCAAGTCGCAGGCCGCGATCGGTGATCTCGAAATCGTCGTCGCCGGTGCCGGTGACCTCGCCGTCGGACTGTCGTACGAGACCTCGCCCGCCGAGTTCGCCGATCAGATCAACATCCACCTCACCGGCGCCTACCGCCTCTACCGTGCGGTCATCGGCGGCATGATCGAGCGGACGCGCGGGGACGTCGTGTTCATCGGATCCGATGTGGCACTGCACCCCCGGCCGTGGTCGTCGGCGTATGTGGCCGCCAAGTCCGGCATCGACGGTCTCGTCGCGACCATCCAACTCGAACTCGAGGGCACCGGCGTGCGCGCCGGGGTGGTGCGCCCGGGCCAGACCCTCACCGGCATGGGCATGAATCTCGACCAGAAGACCACCGAGAACATGCTCAACGACTGGATCACGCACGGACTGGCGCGCCACGGCAATTTCCTTGCCCCGGAACACATTGCGCAGGCGGTCGCGGCCATGATCACGATGCCGCGCGGCGCGCACATGCGTGCGGTCGAGGTGGAGGCCGAAGGCGCCATCCCCAAGAGCAAACTCCCCCCGAAAGGATCCGAGCAATGACCACCCTCACGACCCCGAAACGCGTGTCCGGCGGCGACGGTGAACACGGTCATCTCGACGAGCTCGCCACCGACCCGATCGGCCTGTTCTGGCGGGTTCGGGCGGAGTGCGGTGACGTCGGGCAGTTCCAGCTCGCCGACCGTGAGGTGGTGCTCGTCTCCGGCGCCGCGGCCAACGAAGAGTTCTTCCGCGCGCCCGAGGAGGATCTCGACCAGGCCGCCGCATACCCGTTCATGACACCGGTTTTCGGTGAGGGCGTGGTCTTCGACGCGAGCCCCGAGGAGCGCTCCAAGGCGATTCACAACTCGGCGCTCAAGGGCGCACACATGAAGCAACATGCGGTGACGATTCCCAACGAGGCCGAGCGCATCATCGCCGGATGGGGCGATGAGGGTGAGATCGATCTGCTCGAGTTCTTCGGCGAGCTGACCCTCTACACCTCCTCGGCGTGCCTGATCGGCCGCAAGTTCCGCGAGCAACTCGACAAGCACGTCTCCGAACTGTTCCACGACCTGGAGAAGGGCACCGACCCCATCGCCTACGTCGATGCCCACGCCGACATCGAGAGCTTCCGACGCCGCGACGCCGCACGCGCCGAACTCGTCGAGTACATCCAGGGCGTGATGGAAGAACGCGTCACGAACCCGGTGGCGGACAAAGAAGATCGGGACCTGATGGACGTCCTGATCCAGGTCGGATTCGATGCCGACACCATCACCGGCATGTTCATCTCGATGATGTTCGCCGGCCATCACACCACCCAGGGCACGGCCGCGTGGACCCTGATCGAGTTGCTGCGCAATCCTGAGTACCTGCGGCGCGTCTACGACGAGCTCGACGAGATCTACGGCGGCACACCGCCCGGCGAGCGCCCGGAGTACACCTTCGCCCACACCCGGCAGATGCCGTTGCTGGAGAACGCGCTGAAGGAGGCGCTGCGTCTGCATCCGCCGCTGATCATCCTGATGCGATTGGTGCAGAACGATTTCCACATCGAGGAGTTCGAGGTGAAAGCCGGTCAGACGATCGCGGTCTCGCCTGCGGTGTCCAATCGGCTGGCCGACGACTTTCCCGATCCCGACACCTTCGACCCGGATCGCTACCTCAAGCCACGCCAGGAGGACCTGGTCAACCGCTGGACCTGGATTCCCTTCGGTGCCGGCCGACACCGTTGTGTGGGAGCACAATTCGCGATCATGCAACTCAAGGCGATCTTCTCGGTGCTGTTCCAGAACTACGAGTTCGAGATGGCCCAGCCCGCCGACAGCTATCACAACGACCACTCGAAGATGGTGGTGCAGCTCGCGCAACCGTGCCGGGTGCGCTACCGCAAACGGGTCCGGGACACGGAGTCGTGATGCGCATCGAGATCGATCTCGACCTGTGCCAGGGCCACGGGATGTGCGAGATGGAGGCCCCGGAGGTCTTCGTCGCGCACCGCGATCACGCCGAGATCCTCGACAAGGAGCCCGACGAGAGCCTGCGCGAGCAAGTTCTCGCCGCCGTGCAGTACTGCCCGACCCAAGCTTTGAGAATCATCGACGACGACAACGAATGACGAGGACCTTTCATGCCTTTCGATCGTGCCGAACTGGACGAGATGAAGCAGCGCTGGCTGCAGGCCAACATCGACGCCGAGGCAGCCGGCGACTGGAAACCGTTGGCGGATTTCTACACCGAGGACGCCACCTACGGCTGGAACTACGGCCCCGACAAGGATTTCATGGCGGTCGGACGCGACGAGATCCGTGAGATCGCGCTCGGGCAGGAGATGGAAGGCCTCGAGGGCTGGACCTACCCGTATCAGGAATGGGTGATCGACGATCAGACCGGCTCGATGATCGGACTGTGGAAGCAGATCTATTCCGGCACCCGCGACGACGGCACCCACTATGCGCTCGAAGGCATCCAGGGGAGCTGGTTCAAATATGCCGGGAACTTCCAGTTCTCCTGGCAGCGTGACTTCTTCGACTACGGCAACGTCTCCGCCCTGTTCATCGAGATGCTGAAGAACAATGCGATGAGCGACGGCATGCTCAAACGGATCGAGAAGGCCACCGGCGATCAGCCTGGCTGGTATCCGTTCGGCAAGGCGCCGGTGCCCTTCTGGTGACCTGAGCCCATGACCGATACAGCCCACGAGATTCCAGCCCGCACCTACTCCGATCTGACCGGCGACCAGCTCGCCGACCTCATTCCGGAGCTGCTGTTGTCGGGGCAACTCATCGATCGCAGCGGTATGGCGCACCTCATCAGCGCCTTCGGCCGGGACACGATGGCGCAGGTGGCCATCGAGGAGTGGATGGCCGCGAGCCCCGTCTACACCCATCGGATGCGGACCGCGCTGGGTGTCGACGGTGACGGTGTCGAGGACATGTTCAAGTGTCTGCAGCTCGACATCGGGGCGCCCCCGCAGTTCATGGATTTCCGGTATGAGATCACCGACCACCACCACGGCGCGTTCGTGCTGAATTACTGTGGCGCGCTGATGGATGTCGAGCCGCTCGGCGACGAGTACGTCACCGCGATGTGCCACGACATCGAGGACCCCACGTTCGACGCGACCGCGATCGCCACCAATCGGCGGGCCCGTATCCGGCCGATCCACCGGCCGCCGCGGCGTCCGGCCGACCGGCATCCACACTGCGCGTGGACGGTGACGATCGAACCCGACCGCGACGAACTCCCGTTGCCGGCCGACGCCGAGACGATGTTCACCACACGTGCCGCGCAGATCGAGCTGGTGGCGATCGATCCGGACGCCGACGACGGGCTCGTCGACTATCGCGGACCGCTCGTCGCGGACCTGCAGTTCCGGGAGTGGTCGCACTCGGCGCTGGCGCGGATCGCCGAAGAGGTTGCCCTGCAACACCAATTGCTCGCGCTCGGCTTCTGGACGAGTGTGCGTCGCCACGCCGACTCCGACGAGCAGGCGCGTGAGATCTTCGGCAAACAGTTCACCGGCATCGCGGGATTGTCCGCGGATCGGCTACGGCGGGTGCTGCGCCTGGGAACCGACGCTGCTGCGCTGGCGCAGGTCATCGCGTTGGTGCCGGTGCTCGGTCCCCGCAGCTACAGCGGGATCGAGGTCGATGTCGAGGGAGATGAGGTCGTGGTGACGATCCCCGGCGAGTCGGACGCACGGACCGACGGCGGATGGATCACCTTGCTGACCCACGACCACATCGAGCCGCTGCGCGCGATCGGGGTGGCCGTCGACCCGAGGTGGGTGATCACCGAGAGCACGTCCACTGACGGCACGTCTACCGGCAGCGGGCTCAGTGTGCGGTTCGCGCTCGGCGACGTCGAACAGGCCGAGAGCGGCGAGGTGGCGATCACCCGCTTCAGTTCCGGTGCCGACTTCAGCTTCACCGACCGTGGCCGCTCGGTCCCGGTCACGGCGCTGCCGATCACTCCGATCACCAGCGGGGTGTGATGGTCGAGCTCGATCTGGCCGGCCGGGTCGCGATGCTCGCCGGCGCCACCCGGGGCATCGGACTCTCGGTGGCATACGCGCTCGCCGGGCGTGGGGTCTCGCTGGTGATCAACGGTCGCGACGACGAGGCCGTTGCCGCGACCGTGGACGAGATCATCGGCGGTGGTGGGCAGGCGGTGGGGGTGTGCGGGCCGGCCGGGCAGGCGGGCGTCGTGGAGAAGATGGCCGACGCCGCGCTGTCCGGGTTCGGTGCGCTCGACATCGCGATCAACTGTGCCGGGATCGCCGAGCCACCGGGCTCGACGGTCCTGACGATCACCGAGGACCAGTTCCGCCAGCAGATCGACGCACACCTGATGAGTGCGTTTCACCTCACCTCGATCGCCGGGCGGGTGTTCGCCGAGCAGCAGTCGGGGTCGATCGTGTTGACCGGCTCGGCCGCCTCGCTCGGAACCTTCGGTGGCAGTGGATATCCCGCTGCCAAAGGAGGAGTGAACGCTTTGGCGCTCGCCGCGGCCGGTGATCTGCGTGAGCTCGGTGTGCGCGTCAACGTCGTGATGCCGGGGGCCAAGTCACGGTTGTCGTCGGGACCGGAGTACGTGCGGCACATCGAAAGCCTGCATGAGCGGGGCATTCTCGACGAGTTCACCCGCGATGCCGCTCTCGATCCGGCTCCGCCGGAGTATGTCGCACCGCTCTACACCTTTCTCGCCAGTGCGGCGGCATCGGAGATCACCGGTCAGATATTCAGCGCCGCAGGTGGTTTCATCGGACGCTATGATCCGCAGCAACCCACCTTCGTCGCATATCGGGACCACGGCGCCACCGCACCCTATGACATGAGTGAGCTTGCCGATCTGCTGACCTGACCGGGCGTGGTTGCCCCCGATGAGACCAATTGCTAGTTTCGTCTCATGACCGTTGTGGCGCCGCAGGAACTCGAACCACCCCGCCGATTCCGGGCGTCACCCGACCGTGGCCGGCGGATCGGTCGACCGCTGCGTGCGTACTGGCGTCTGCGTGAGCCGACGGCCGAGGAGATGTCGCTGCTCGGCCGGCGGCTGATGATGCGCGACGAACCGGCGGCAGCGCTGGTCGCGGCGATGCGCCTACCTCGGGAGCATCCCGACCGTGTCTCGATGCGCGCGGTCCACCGAGCCCTGCAGGACGGTGTCCCCGACGACGCGCCCACCGCGTTGCGCGAGTTCTTCACCCGCGCCGAGGCCACGCCGTCGTGGGTCGATCCGGAACTCGTCGAGTATGGCGCGCAGGTCTTCCGGCGGTTCGGACGCAACGCCAACGACGTCCTGCTCGCCCTGTCCCTGATCGGCGGCTATCGGTTCGGCGGGCCGGTCGACCTGCTCGCCGAGACCGGCGGACTGTCCCGCAGTACCGCGACACGTCGACTCGGGGAGACCCAGACGTGGGCGATCGCGGTGGGCGCACCCGGCGGCATGGCCCGCGACGGCGACGGCTGGAAGCTCACCGTGCACGTGCGGCTGATGCATGCGCTGGTCAACGACGCCTTCGAGAAGAACGGCCGCTGGGATGCCACGCAGTGGGGGCTGCCGATCAATCAGACCGATCTCGCCTCCACACTCAACCTGTTCAGTGGTGCGCTCATGATGGGCGTGCGATCCCTCGGCGTGCCCGTCGACGCCGAGCAGTCACGCGCGATCATGCACCTGTGGAAGTACGTGGGCTGGCTCGTCGGCGTCGACGAGGACTGGCTGTTCGACCACGAACGCGATCAGCATCAGCTCAGTTACGCGATCCTGTTGTGCCAGACCGGGGTCACCGAAGCGGGAGGTGAGCTGTCCCGGGCATTGGTCGACGCTCAGTCCGAGCTGCATTACCGCCACGCACCCGACCTCGCCGCGCGCTACACGCGGGAACGGTTGCTGAGCATGCTCGAAGGATTCCTCGGACCCCGCGGTATGCGGGATCTCGGCCTGCCGCAACGCCTTCCGTGGGCATTCGGCGCGGCATGGGTGCGCAACACGGTCGGCTATCGGGTGCTCGGCAGGACCCCGGTGGCCGACAGTTACCTCGAATGGCGCGGACGCCGGGCCCATGAACTCGCGACCTACCGGCACTTCGGCTCCGACGACGCCGACATCGGTGCACTGCCCGTGTGAGGTGGTTCCGACGGATCAGCGTGTGACCGCGCCTCGAGCGGCTCGACGCCGTACCCAATAGCGGGCCGCGGCCCGCACGGAGTCCTCGACATCGGTGGGGTGCCAATCGAATTCGTCGCTCGCCCGCCGGTGATCCATGGGCGACATGCAGTGCATCAATCGCACCGTGTCCACCGACAACCGTTGCGGGGTCCCGGTGATCCGCGATCGGAGATCGCCGCCGGCGCCGAGCGCGTACATCGCCGGGCGGGGCAACGTCGGTCGCGGGGGCGCGACGCCCGCCTCGTCGGCGGCGATTCGGACGATCTCCCCGAGGTCGAGGTAGTCGGCGCTGACGATGTAGCGTTCGCCGATCCGGCCGCCGCGGGAGGCCCGGATCAGTGCCTCGGCGGCGTCGTCGACGCCGACCGTTTCCGCGCACATCCCGCGCAGCCCGAACGGCAGCTTGCCCAGTGCGGCACCGGCCACGAAGGCGCCGTGCGGGGTGGGCTTGACGTCGCCGGGGCCGTAGGTGTTGGAGACACACATCGCGACCACCGGCACGCCACGTCCGGCGGCGTCAAGCGCCGTACGCTCGCCCGCAACCCGCGACAGCACATAGGCATTCGCGGTCGAGGCCCAGTTGAACGCATCGCGCTCCGACGCCGGCCGGCCCCGTACCCGACCGATGGTGCACATACTCGAGGTGTAGACGAACCGCTCCAGGTCGTGGCGGGCCGCGACGTCGAGAACACCGCGCAGGGTCTCGACGTTGGTGCGCCACAGTGGTTCCCGACCACGAATCCACGCACGGGTGTCGACGACGGAGTAGATCACTCGAGCGGCACCCGACATCGCTCGCGACACCGCGTCGGCGTCGTCGAGTTCGCCGACGACGGTCTCGACGTCGAGGCCGTCGAGCATCGAGGTGTCGGAGCCCGGTCGCACCATCACACGCACCGCCGCGTTGTGCACGGTACCCGTCTGATCGCTGTTCGCCTGGTCCAGGAGGCGACGGACCACCCGCGACCCGAGGAAGCCGGTGGCGCCGAACACCGTAGTGACGGGCCGGCTCACCGGGGCATCTCCGGGGCGAGGTCGGCGAGTGCGACGGCGGCGCGATGCGCCATGGCGGCGAACATGGCGTCGCCGCGGGCGGTCGGGCGGGCGGCACCGGCTCCGAACACCACGATCAGCGGTGCCTGGATGAGATTGCCGAGATAGTCCGCCCAGCACGCCTCGGCGGTGTAGTCGCGCACCCCGAGTGCGACGAGACGCCGATGGTAGGCGGCGACGATGTCACGTTCGTGTGCGCGCCGGTCCTCAACGTCGAGGCTCGTGACGAGCAGAAAGGCGATGTCACGCAACGCCGATCCCGTGGTGATGGTTTGCCAGTCGACGACGGTGACCGCGCCGTGCGCCCCGAACAGCACGTTGTCGATCCGCATGTCACCGTGGATGAGCGCGGTGTGCGAGGTCGGTGCGACCAGCCAGGCGCCGGCATGCTCGACCAGCCAGTCCAGCAATTCGTTCTCCGCCGCACCCGGGCGGAACCGGTCGCGGTACTGGGCGGTCATCGGTGCGAGGACAGAATCCATCAGCTCACGGTCGTCGGAGGTGGGCAGAGGAAAGCGTTGCAGCAGAGCGGGATCGTTCCATCGGGGAGCGTGCAGCCCGGCGGCCGCGACGGCCACCGCCCGGGCCTGCCCGGCGGTGCAGCCGGCGATCTGATCGCCCTGTCGTGCCGCACCCATGTCCTCGAGCAGCACCACGAACTCGCTGCAACTCACCGAGAGTGCCGAGGCGTAGCAGGCGGGGACGGGGACGGTGACACCTGCGGCCAGTTCGCGATAGAACGTGACCTCGTTGCGGAACGCACCCGAGGCGAATTCGCGTTGACCGGGATCCCCGGTCGCCAGTTTGGCGATCATGGTCGACGGCAGGTCTGTCGGCCCGTCGAACGTCATTCGGAGGCGCAAGGATTCGGCCATCTGCCCGGTGCCGACCGGTGTGGCCTCGACGGTACGGACCGCGGTGTGGTGACCGGAGTCGGCCAACAAATCGGTGAGCAGCGCCGGCGTGAGGTGCTCGACGGCGGTGGGGATGTCGGTGAACGTCATGAATGGTGTCCTCGGCCGGGATTGGCGGGCAGCGGGCGTCGTGGACGGCGTCCCAGCGTGCGATACGCGCCGACGATGTCGTCGATCTCGGTGGGCGCCGCGCCGTGCAGGATCACCGAGTCGACGCCGAGATCGAACTGGTCGGCGACCGCGACCGCACAGGCCCGTGGCGATCCGACCGCACAGTCGGCCACCCACGAGTCCGGGATGGCGCCGGCTAATTCATCGAGTTGCGCCGCGGTGGCGCTTGCGTCGATCGGTCCACGGGCGTCGGTGAATGCGGTGGTGGACCGGATGCGATCCAGATCGGTGGTGTCCCAACCGTTCGCGCCGACGAGCACCTCCGGGTAGCCCTGGAGATAGGTGGCGAGACGCCCGTACAAGCGGCGTGATCGGTCGTCGGCGTCGAGGTCGTCGGGGACGGTGGCCAGCACCGACCAGATGCGTACCGACGCCGGGTCACGGCCGGCCGCCTCGGCCGCGGTGCGCACACGGATGACCGCGGCACGGGTGGCGTCGGCGGTGAGAAAGGTGTGCAGGACAACGCCGTCGGCGATGCGCCCGGCGAGGTCGAGCGTCCTCGGCGACATGGTCACCAGCAGCACCGGCGGTGGCGGATCGAGTGTGATGCCCAGGGACAACAGGGGATACGAGCCGGACGGTCCGTCGTGGCCGACGATCATCTCACCCGACCACAGCCGGCGCAGGACGCCGACCGCGTCCTCGATGCCTGCGCCGGTGATCGTCGGCAGGCCAAGAATCTGCCACTGCGGCGTGATCCCGCGCCCGAGCCCCAGCGCGAACCGCCCCGACGACACCTCGTCGAGCGTGGCGGCCATGGTCGCGGTGACGACCGGATGGCGGGTGGTGTGATTGGTCGCCGCGGTGGCCAGACCCAGGCGGGTGGTCGCCGCCGCGAGCGCACCGCACAACACCGCGGCGTCCTTGACGTTGAAGCGCTCGGAGACGAATGCCGTTCCCAGGCCCAGACGTTCGGCATGCGCCGCCTCGTCGACGAGTTCGGCCGGACGCACCGGATGCCGGGACAGCGCATAGTAGCCGAGCTCGGTCAGCTGCGGACGGTCGGTGTCGGGGTCCGGGGTGGCAGGGTCTGGGATGGCAGGGTCCGGGGTGTCTGGAACCGCACCGGTCATGCCGGTGTCGGGGTCGCGGTCGATACGTGGTAGCTGTGCGCGCGGGCCGGGCGCACCCAGAGCGTTCCGTCGCCGGGGACCGCACCCTCGGACTTCAGTTGCCGTTTGACGATCTTGTTGGTGGCCGTCGTCGGGAGCGTCGCGGCGATTCGCACATATCGAGGCCAGGCCTTGGGGGAGAGATCGGGTTGCGCGGCGAGCGCGGTGGCGAACTCGTCGGGATCGATGGTCGCGTCGTCGTCGAGCACGATCGCCGCCATCACCGCGTCGCCGACCCGGTCGTCGGGGACCCCGTACACGGCGACCTGACTGATCCCCGGGATACGTTGCAGGACACGCTCGATGGGGCCGGCTGTCATGTTCTCGCCGTCGACGCGCATCCAGTCGCCGGTGCGGCCGGCCAGATAGATCCAGTCGTTGTCGTCCTTGTAGGCGAGGTCACCCGACCAGTACATGCCGTCGCGGAGCCGTTCGCCGGTGGTGGCCTCGTCGTTGTAGTACCCGGTGAACATGCCTGCGCCCGAGGTGTTCACGAGTTCACCGATGGCCTCGTCGGCGTTGATGAGGGCGCCGCCCGCGTCGAAGCGTGCGCGTGCGCATTCGGTGGTGGTGGCCGGATCGTACACGGCCACACCGGGAAAGCCCTTGCCGATGGAGCCGGTCGGGGTGCCGGGTTCACGGGTGACGATGATGGCGAGCTCGCTCGACCCGTAACCGTCCCAGACGCTGCAATCGAAACGCCGGGCGAAGTCGGCGATGTCCTGATCGGTGGCCTCGTTGCCGAAGGCGGCGCGCAGCGGATTGTCGGCGTCGTCGGGGCGTTCGGGGGTGGCGAGGATGTATGCGAGCGGTTTGCCGACGTAATTCATGAACGTCACGCCGTGGCGGCGGACGTCGTCGAGAAAGGTCGACGCGGAGAAGCGGGCCGGGACGATCGCCGCGCCCGCCGAGGCGGCGACGCTGTATCCGCCGAGCAGTGCGGCGGAGTGGAACAACGGCATCGACAGATAGCAGATGTCGTCGGAGGTGATGCCGAATTTGTCCACCAGTGGCGGGCCGGCGAAGGGAATCAGCATGTGCGCCAGCCGAACCGGCTTGGGATTACCGCTCGTTCCGGAGGTGAAGATGAGCATGAACGGGTCCATCGCGCCCGGCGTCGAGTACGGAACCAACTCGCCGGCCGCGTCGGCGCGACGCGTCCATTCCTCGCCGGAGGTGTCGAGGACGGTGACCCCGGGCAGCTCGAGTCCGGTGAGGAGATCGCGGTGTTCGGCGTCGGTCAGCAGGATCTGGCAGTCGGCGCGGACGATGTCGCCGGCAAGCGCCTCGCCGCGGCGCGTGTTGTTGATGCCGGCGGTGACGTAGCCGCCGAGGGCCCCGGCGGCCAGCGCGGTCAACATGGTCGGGGTGTTCCCGAGCAGGGTGCCGACGTGCATCGGCCGCTGCGGGTCGGCGAGGGAGAGCACCGCCGAGGCCATTCGGCGGGCGTCGGCGATGTGATCGCGCCACGTCCGGCGAATGTGGTCGTCGATGATGGCGACATTGTCGTCGTCGGCGCGTTCGAGGAGGAGCTGGGTCACGGTCTCGGCCATGCCCCAAATCTAGAACGTGTTCCACCGCGGTGTTTACAGATTTCCAGAATTGTCTACTGGATCGTGGTGCGGTTCCGCCGCAACCCGCCGACGGCGCCCTCTCCGACGCCGACGGCGCCCTCGGACGTGCCGACAGCGCCCTTGCTGACGCCGACGGCGCCCTCGGACGTGCCGAGAGCGCCGTCGGGTGAGGTATCAGCGCTGGATCGTCGCGGTTCCGGGGGAGAGGGTGAAGGTGTCGCCGCCCTTGCCGAGCACGGTCACCGTGAATTCCAGGGTGCCCGGGCCGGTCTTCAGCTCCGGGCTGAGTGCGGGTTTGCCCGCCGAGCATGCCGGGAAGGTGGCATCGTCGCTGGTGCGAGCCGAGGTGTTCTTCCAGCTCACAGCCACTTTCGCGTCGCTGAGCGAGGTTGCGCAGGCGTCCTTGGGCATGGGTTCGAGCCAGACGACGGTTGAGTCCGTGCCGGTTGCCGCTGCCGCGAGCGGAGCGACGAACGCGCCGGTTGGCATCGCGCCCGTGCGGCTGACTCCGATGGTCGGTGTCTGCTGCGACGCGTCGAGGGTGCGGACGTCCTGTGGGGTGGTCTGTGGGGCCGCGGCAGCGGTGCCCGCAGCCAGTGGAGCGATCGCGCATGCTCCGAGGGTCAGACATGCGCCGATGGCGGCGCGTCGGTGAGTGAATTTCATCTGCAACATTGGTAACATCAGCCCCTTTCGTACCAAACGATAGCAGTGCGACCATACGCCGACAACGGCGCGAAGGTCCCGTCGTGTGCGTTGAGGTCAGCGGAAGTGGACGTCGGCGACGCCCTCGCAAAGCAACAATCCGTCGTGTGCGGTCATGCGTGCGGCGAAGGCTGCGACGCGACGCCCCGTCTTGACCGGGGTCACCTCGACGATGACGTCCCCGCCGTGCACCGCGGGTGACCGGAAGAACCCGACCGACATGTCGGCGACGCGATACTCGCCGCCGGCCGGGGTCAGCGCCTGTCCGGCGAACGAGAAGGCCTGTCCGACGATGGTGGCGATGACGCCGCCGTGCATCGTGCCGAAGAGATTGCCCATCCATGGCTCGGTGGTCGCCGTGAACCGAACGGCGCCGTCGTCGCCGACGAGATCGACGCCACCGTTGAGCAGGGTGGTCAGCGGGCCGGCGTCGCGCACCCGGGCAGAGATCTGGGCAACCACGTCGCGCCCGTCGAGTGTGGGTGGTATTGCCTCCGGAAGTCGAACGCCGTGGGCGTCAGCGCAATTAGGGACGTCGTGCAGCGGGGTTTCGGTCGTGCCGTCGGTGGACGCCCGCCCGACGCGCATGTTCCGTGCCGTCCCGATACAGCACAGCCGGCCGGACTCGGTCCGGATCTGCACCGGGGTCACGCCGGTGTGATCGTCGTGCATCGCGGTCTCCGCGTCGCAGGTGAGTCGGTCGTCGACGTCGACGTGGCCGAGTGTCGACATGGTCAGCCGCGCCTGCATGCTCAGCGCGCCGGACCGCGCGCCCGCGAGGTGGAAGGGGATTCCGCCGATGTGGTCGAACAGGACCCCGAACGCCGGGAGGTCGATCCGGCCCCGGTGGTCGGCGAACCGTGCGCACAGTTGTTGTTGCGCGCTCACCTGGGTTCCGGACACCGTCAGGTTGCCGACATGAAACACCGACAGCGGGTCGTGAACCGTCGTGGAGCTGGGTGACAGATCGGTCATCGCTCAGTCCTATCACCCGATCTCGGCGACGTCCGTGTGGCATTCGCCCGTTGTGACGCAGGTCGCGAAGGGGTGGCGAATCGGCGAGGAAGGCGCCGTCGCGGATCTGGCGGGCGCCGTCGGCGAGGAGGAAGGCGCTGTCGCGGATCTGGCGGGCGCTGTCGCGGATCTGGCGGGCGCTGTCGGCGAGGGGAAGAGCGCTGTCGGCGAGGGGAAGAGCGCTGTCGGCGAGGGGAAGAGCGCTGTCGCAGGAAAACAATCATGCGTGCTTGATTTTTTGGCGCCGACGTGTGACGCTGGTCGCATGTCGCTCGTGCAAGAGGTCGTCGCCGACCTCGCCGCCGCCTCTGCCGAACTCGATGACCTGGTCGCCGACCTCGATGGCCAGGCCTTCTCGACCCCCACACCCGCGCCCGGGTGGACCATCGCCCACCAGATCGCGCATCTGGGGTGGACCGATGAGGTGGCCGCGGTCGCCGCCACCGATCCGGCGGCGTTCGCCGAGATCGCCCGCGAGGCGATGAAGGATCCAGCCGGCTTCGTCGACGCGGCCGCGGAGCAGGGGGCGCAGATGTCTCCCGCCGACCTCCTCGCGCACTGGCGGACGGCACGTGAGTCGCTGGAGCGCGCGCTGCTCGCGGTGCCCGAGGGGACGAAGATCCCGTGGTTCGGCCCGCCCATGTCGGCGACCTCGATGGCCACCGCTCGGCTGATGGAGACGTGGGCGCACGGCCTCGACGTCGCCGATGCGCTCGGCGTGCGCCTTGCGCCCACCGACCGCATCAAGGCGGTCGTGCACATCGGGGTACGCACTCGCGATTTCGCCTATGTCGTCAACGGGAGAACGCCTCCGGCCACACCGTTCCGCTTCGAGATCACCGCTCCGTCGGGGGCGCTGTGGACATGGGGGCCCGCCGACGCCACCGATGTGGTGCGCGGCCCGGCCGTCGACTTCTGTGAACTGGTCACCCAGCGTCGTGCCCCGGCCGACCTCGACCTCGAGATCGTCGGTGACAACGCCCGTGAATGGTCCACGATCGCACAATGTTTCGCCGGGCCGCCCGGCGCCGGGCGGGAGCCCTCGGTGCCCCCGCTCCCTCGACGGAAGGTCGATAGATGACTCCCAATCCAGTCCGTATCGGTAATGCGTCGGGTTTCTACGGCGATCGCTTCTCGGCGATGCGGGAGATGCTCGAGGGCGGTGAACTCGACTACCTCACCGGCGATTACCTCGCCGAGCTCACCATGCTCATCCTCGGCCGCGATCGTCTCAAAGACCCGAACACCGGCTACGCCAAGACATTTCTGCGTCAGATGGAGCAGTGTCTCGGCCTCGCCGTCGACAAGGGCGTGCGCATCGTGTCCAACGCGGGTGGTCTCAATCCGCACGGACTCGCCGTCGCCCTGCGGGAACTCGCCGAGAAGGTGGGCGTGAACGTCGGCGTGGCCTTCGTCGACGGCGACGACCTGGTCGACCGCGCCGCCGAGCTGAACTTGGGAACACCGTTGACCGCCAACGCCTATCTCGGCGCCTTCGGCATCAAGACCGCACTCGACGCCGGCGCCGACATCGTCGTGACCGGCCGGGTCACCGACGCCTCGCTCACCGTCGGCCCGGCCGCGAGCGCCTTCGACTGGGGATACGACGACCTCGACGCACTCGCCGGCGCGGTCGTGGCCGGACATGTCATCGAATGCGGCGCCCAGGCCACCGGCGGCAACTACGCGTTCTTCACCGAACTCGGCCTCGCCGACTCGCCGCGTGCCGGGCATCTGGGCTTCCCGATCGCCGAGATCGCCGCCGACGGTTCCTCGGTCATCACCAAACATGCCGGGACCGGAGGTGCGGTGACCGTGGGAACGGTGACCGCGCAACTGCTGTACGAGGTCGGCGGACCGCGCTACCTCGGCCCGGACGTCACCACCCGGCTCGACACCATCACCCTCGCCCAGCAAGGCCAGGACCGCGTGGCGATCACCGGGGTCCGTGGTGAGGCGCCACCGACGACCACCAAGGTCTCGCTCAATCATCTTGCGGGCGTGCGCAACGAGATCACCATGATCCTCACCGGCCTCGACATCGAGGCCAAGGCGGAGCTGTTCAAAAGTCAATTCCTCGCGGCGCTGCCCACCGAGCCCGAACAGATCACCTGGGAGCTCTCGCGACTCGACCGCGACGATGCCACCACCGAGGAGCAGGCCTCGGCACTGCTGCGCTGTGTCGCCCGCGACCCCGACGCTGCCACGGTGGGCCGGGGATTCTCCTCGGGTGCTGTCGAACTGGCGTTGGCCAGCTACCCCGGATTCAGCATGACCGCACCGCCCGGGCACGGTTCTCCGTACGGGGTGTTCGAACCCGGTTATGTCGACGCTGCGGTCATCGAGCATCGGGTTGCGTTGCCCGACGGCGTGGTCGAGCGCATCGAACCCAGCCCGCTGCGCACGGCTGTCGAGGGCGACGAGCCGGTCAACCGCGCGCCCGGCGGCGCCGCAGCCGATCCCGAGCCCACCGGGATGATGCCGCTGGGTACCCTGGCCGGAGCGCGCAGCGGCGACAAGGGCGGCAGCGCGAACATCGGTGTGTGGGTGCGTGATCCGGACCATTTCGAGTGGCTTGACGCCACACTCGACACCGACCTGCTGACCACACTGCTGCCCGAGGTTGCCGGCCTCACGGTGCGCCGTTATCGGCTACCCAACCTACTCGCGGTCAACTTCGTCATCGAGGGAGTGCTCGGACGTGGGGTCGCCGACAACGTGCGCTTTGATCCGCAGGCCAAGGGGATGGGTGAGTGGCTGCGCTCGCGGCCGGTGCCGATTCCGTTGAGGTTCCTCGAGAATTCCACCAGCCCGACAACAACCGCTCAGGACTGAACACATGCCGATCACCAGTGACCTCTGGGACAGCGATGAACGACGCGCGTTACGGGAGACCGTGCGTGGCTTCGTGGACCGTCATGTCCTTCCCGCCCAGGACGAGTGGGAGAAGACGGGCGAGATCCCGCGCGAGATCCACCGGGAGGCGGCCAAACTCGGCCTGTTCGGGCTGGGCATACCCGAGGAGGTCGGTGGCAGTGGCGGCGATCTCGTCGACGCCTCGATCCTCGGCGAGGAACTGCATTACGCGGGTGCCGCAGGTGGTGTGTTCGCGTCGCTGTTCACCCACGGCATCGCCCTGCCGCACCTGATCGCGGCCGGAGACCCCGCCCAAATCGACCGATGGGTTCGCCCCACCCTGGCCGGTGAGATGATCGGCAGTCTCGCGATCACCGAACCCGGCGGCGGCAGCGACGTCGGGCACTTGACCACCCGCGCCGAGCGCGACGGTGATCACTATGTGGTCAACGGCGCCAAGACCTACATCACCTCCGCGGTGCGCGCCGACTTCGTGGTCACCGCCGTCCGTACCGGCGGCCCCGGCGCCTCCGGCGTGTCGCTGCTGGTGATCGACAAGGGCACACCGGGATTCACCGTCACCCGCAAACTCGACAAGATGGGCTGGCGCTGCTCGGACACCGCCGAACTGTCCTTCGTCGACGTACGGGTGCCGGTGGAGAACCTGGTCGGACCCGAGAACTCGGGATTCGCCCAGATCGCCGCGGCCTTCGTCACCGAACGGTCGTCGCTGGCGGTCCAGGCCTACGCCAGTGCGCAACGCTGCCTGGATCTCACCCTGGACTGGGCGCGGCAGCGCGAGACCTTCGGCAAACCGATCATCGCGCGACAGTCGGTGCAGGACACGCTGACCGAGATGGCCCGGCGGATCGACGTGGCCCGCACCTACACCCGGGCCGTCGTCGAACGCAAGATCGCCTCCGGCGACGACCTCATCGCCGAGGTGTGCTTCGCCAAGAACACCGCCGTGGAGACCGGACAGTGGGTGGCCGACAAGGCGGTTCAGCTCTTCGGTGGGCTCGGTTACATGACCGGCACCGAGGTGGAGCGGCAGTATCGCGACATGCGAATCATCGGGATCGGCGGTGGCACCACCGAGATCCTGACCGGCCTGGCGGCCAAACGACTGGGTTACCAGCAGTGAGGGGAAGCATCCGATGACGGCGATCCGTTCCACGCTCGACACGGCGAGCGAGGCATATCAGACCAACCGGGAGGGCCTGCTCGGCAAGCTCGACGACCTGCAGGCCGAGCTCGACAAGGCGCTCGCCGGCGGCGGTGAGAAGAACATCGCACGACACCGCAAGCGCGGCAAGATGATCCCTCGGGAACGTATCGAGATGCTCATCGACGAGGATTCGGCGTTCCTCGAACTGTGTCCGCTCGCGGCGTACGGCTCGGACTTCACCGTCGGCGCCTCGGTGGTGACCGGCATCGGGGTCGTCGAGGGTGTCGAATGCGTGATCGTGGCCAACGACCCGACCGTCAAGGGCGGCACGTCCAACCCGTGGACGCTGCGTAAGATCCTGCGCACCAACGACATCGCCCTGGCCAACCGGTTGCCGGTGATCTCGCTGGTGGAGTCCGGCGGTGCGGATCTGCCGACCCAGAAAGAGGTCTTCGTCCCGGGCGGGCGGATGTTCCGCGACCTGACCAGGCTCTCGGCGGCCGGAATCCCCACGGTGGCCATCGTCTTCGGCAACTCCACGGCCGGTGGAGCCTACGTGCCGGGGATGAGTGACCACGTCGTGATGATCGAGAACGCGTCGAAGGTGTTCCTCGGCGGGCCGCCGCTGGTGAAGATGGCCACCGGTGAGGACAGTGACGACGAGTCCCTCGGCGGCGCACAGTTGCACGCACGGCAGTCGGGGCTGGCCGACTACTATGCCGCCGACGAGCAGGACGCGCTGCGGATCGGACGACGCATCGTCGCCCGCCTGAACTGGCGCAAATCCGGTCCGCGGCCAGTCGCCGAGGTCAGCGAACCACGGTATGACGCCGACGAATTGCTCGGCATCGTGCCGGGCGACCTGAAGATCCCGTTCGACCCGCGCGAGGTGATCGCGCGCATTGTCGACGACAGCGACTTCGACGAGTTCAAACCCGAATACGGCAACTCGCTGTGCACCGGGTGGGCGCGCATCCATGGCTATCCGGTCGGCATCCTGGCCAACGCGCAGGGAGTGCTGTTCAGCCAGGAATCACAGAAGGCGGCCCAGTTCATCCAGCTCGCCAACCGCTCGGACACACCACTTCTGTTCCTGCACAACACCACCGGCTACATGGTCGGCAAGGAGTACGAACGTGGCGGCATCATCAAGCACGGGTCGATGATGATCAACGCGGTCTCGAACTCCACGGTGCCGCACCTGTCGGTGCTGATGGGCGCCAGTTATGGTGCCGGGCACTACGGTATGTGCGGGCGCGCCTTCGATCCCCGTTTCCTGTTCGCCTGGCCCAGTGCGAAATCCGCGGTCATGGGCGCCGCGCAACTGGCCGGTGTCATCTCCATCGTGTCCCGCGCGGCGACCGAGGCGCGCGGCGGTGTGGTCGACGAGGCCGCCGATGCGGCGATGCGGCAGATGATCGAGGCGCAGATCGAGACGGAGTCGGTGCCGGCGTTCCTGTCCGGAATGCTCTACGACGACGGGGTGATCGACCCGCGTGACACCCGTACGATTCTCGGGCTGAGCCTCTCGGCGATCCACAGTGCACCCGTCGAGGGGACGTCGAACTTCGGCGTCTTCCGGATGTGAGGACTTTCATGACCGCAAAACAGGACACCGCAGAACAGAACAGGACCGTGGAGCCCGCCATGACCGGCACCATCTCGCGCGTACTTGTCGCCAACCGCGGCGAGATCGCCTGCCGCGTGTTCACCACCTGCCGGGCGATGGGCATCGGCACCGTCGCGGTGTACTCCGACCCCGACGCCGGCTCACCGCATGTCCGCGCCGCCGACGTGGCGGTCCGGTTGCCCGGATCGACCTCGGCCCAGACGTATCTGCAGGGCGAGAAGATCATCGCCGCCGCCCGCGCCGCGGGCGCCGACGCTGTTCATCCGGGTTACGGATTCCTTTCGGAGAACGCCGACTTCGCCCAAGCGGTGCTCGACGCGGGCCTGATCTGGATCGGACCGCCGCCCGCGGCGATCTCGGCGATGGGCTCCAAGGTCAACGCCAAGAAACTGATGGCCGATGCCGGTGTGCCGGTCCTCGGGGACATCGATCCGGCCGCGGTCGCCGACTCCGACCTGCCGCTGCTGATCAAGGCGTCCGCCGGTGGCGGTGGCCGCGGCATGCGAATCGTCCGCGATCTCGCCGACCTCACCGAGCAGGTCGACGGGGCCCGGCGCGAAGCGCAGTCGGCGTTCGGCGATCCGACGGTGTTCTGCGAACCGTATGTCGAACGCGGACACCACATCGAGGTGCAGGTGCTCGCCGATTCCCATGGTGCGGTGTGGGCGGTCGGGGAGCGGGAGTGCTCGATCCAGCGCCGCCATCAGAAGGTGGTGGAGGAGGCACCGGCGCCGCTCGTCGAGCGGGTGGGCGAGGCGATGCGTGAGAAGCTCTACGCCGCAGCACGAACCGCGGTCGAGGCGATCGGCTACACCGGCGCCGGAACCGTCGAGTTCCTCGCCGACGAGTCCGGCCGTTTCTACTTCCTGGAGACCAACACCCGCCTGCAGGTGGAGCATCCGGTGACCGAACTGACCACGGGCACCGATCTCGTCGAGTGGCAGTTGCGGATCGCGATGGGCGACCACCTCGACGTCGAGGCGCCACGCGCTCGCGGCGCGGCGATCGAGGTGCGTCTCTACGCCGAGGACCCTGCGGCCGGATGGCAGCCCCAGTCGGGGCGGGTGCACGCGTTCGGTATCGACGCCGCAACGACTTTCGGTCCGCTGTCGCGACCGGGGGTGCGGGTGGACTCGTCGATTGCCGGCGGCTCGGAGATCTCCACCTTCTACGACCCGATGCTGGCGAAGGTCATCGCGTGGGCGCCCAACCGGGGGCGGGCGGCGGCGATGCTGGCCGGTGCACTGGCCGACGCCACGATCCACGGTCCGATCACCAACCGCGATCTGCTGGTGAACATCCTGCGCGATGCCACCTTCCTGTCCGGACTCACCGACACCGGCTATCTGGACACCGTCGGACTCGACGCACTGGCGGCGTCGTCGGCCGGCGACGACGAGGTGGCCATGGCCGGCATCGCGGCCGCACTGGCCGATGCCGCGGCCAACCGCGCTGCCGCCCGGGTGCAGGCGAGCCTGCCCTCAGGGTGGCGCAACATGGCCTCGGGGTATCAGACCAAGACCTATCTGCGCGCCGACGACACCGAGGTCCGGGTCCGGTACCGCAACGGTCGCAACGGTATCGAGCTGCCGGATGCGCCGGAGTTCTCGGTGCTCGCGGCCACGCCCGAGGCCGTCGTGCTCACCGACCGCACCGGCCTGCGGCGTGAACTGCGCGTGTCCCGGTACCGCGGCGGGACCGATCGGACCGGAGCAGATTCCGACGAGGTCTTCGTCGACGGCCCCGGGTGGTCGGTGCATCTGCGCCGTGCGCCACGATTCATCGATCCCACCGCCGTGCAACGCCCGGGATCGCTGCTGGCGCCGATGCCGGGTGCGGTGATCAGAGTGGCTGTCGCCGAGGGTGATCGGGTGACCGCCGGACAGCCGTTGATCTGGCTGGAGGCGATGAAGATGGAACACACCATCTCCGCGCCCGCCGACGGCGTCGTCACCACGCTGGCCGTCGAACCCGGCCGTCAGCTCGCGGTCGGCGACGTGCTCGCCGTCATCGGCGAGGAGACGGGCCCAGAAAACACCGGCCCAGAGAACACCAGTACCGACAACACCATCACACCGATCGAATCCACCGAGGGGAACACGCCATGAGTTTCATCGAAAGCCCCGAGCGGGCCGAACTGCGCGCAGCGGTCGCCGGTCTGGCCGGCAAGTACGGCCAGGAGTACTTCCGGGAGTGCGCTCGCGAGGGACGCAAGACCGACGAGTTGTGGCGTGAGGCAGGCAAACTCGGTTTCATCGGGGTCAACCTGCCCGAGGAGTACGGCGGCGGCGGTGCCGGCATGTACGAGCTGTCGATCGTGATGGAGGAGATCGCCGCCGCGGGCACCGGTCTGCTGATGCTCGTCGTGTCACCGGCCATCTGCGGCAACGTCATCGCCCGCTTCGGCACCGACGAACAGAAGCAGCGGTGGCTGCCGGGCCTGGCGGACGGCTCGATCACGATGGCATTCGGTATCACCGAACCCGACGCCGGATCCAACTCGCACCACATCACCACCACCGCACGCCGTGACGGCTCCGACTGGATCCTCAACGGTCGCAAGATCTACATCTCCGGGGTCGACCAGGCACAGGCGGTCCTCATCGTCGGACGCACCACCGACGCCAAGACCGGCAACCTCAAGCCGTCGCTGTTCATCGTGCCGACCGACACACCCAACTTCGAGTACAAGCAGATCGACATGGAACTGCAGAACCCGGAGAAGCAGTTCCTGCTCTACCTCGACGACGTCCGGCTGCCCTCGGATGCACTCGTCGGCTCCGAGGACGCCGCCCTGAGTCAGTTGTTCGCCGGGCTGAACCCGGAGCGGATCATGGGTGCGGCGTCGGCGATCGGGATGGGACGTTTCGCGCTGGGCAAGGCGGTCGAGTACGTCACCGATCGCACCGTGTGGAAAACCCCCATCGGCGCGCACCAGGCGATCGCACATCCGTTGGCGCAGGGCAAGATCGAGCTGGAGATGGCCAAACTGATGATGCAGAAGGCCGCCACGCTCTACGACTCGGGGGATGACTGGGGTGCGGCCGAACCGGCGAATATGGCGAAGTACGCAGCGGCGGAGGCGTGTGTGAAGATCGTCGATCACGCGGTGCACTCGCTCGGCGGGAACGGGTTGACCACCGAATACGGTCTCGCGCCGATGCTGTCGCTGGCCCGGATCGCCCGGATCGCCCCTGTCAGTCGTGAGATGATCCTCAATTTCGTGTCCCAGACCAGCCTGGGTCTGCCCAAGTCGTACTGACCCGGACACGCCCCGAACGAGACACCGAACCCCGACCGACACCGCCGACGAAGGACCCGACGTGACCGAGCAGCAGACCGAAGTCGTCCACCGCGTGATCGAGGACGGCATCGCCACCCTCACCCTGGACTCGCCGGCGAACCGTAACGCCCTGGGCACCGCCCTCGTCGCCCAGCTCCTCGACGGGCTCGTCCACGCCGGGGGCGACCCCGGCGTACGCGCGGTGGTGCTCACCCACACCGGCAACACGTTCTGTGCCGGAGCCGATCTCGGCGAGGCGCTGGCTCGCGGTACGAGTGTGGAAGAGGCGTCGGCGGCCGGGACCGAGGCGATGCTCGGGGTACTCCGGACGATCCTGGAACTGCGTAAACCGGTCATCGCCCGCATCGACGGGCACGTGCGGGCCGGCGGGCTCGGGCTGATCGGCGCCTGTGACATGGTGTTCGCCGGTCCCGCATGCAGTTTCGCGCTCACCGAAGCGCGGCTGGGTTTGGCGCCGTCGGTGATCTCGGTGGTGCTGCTGCCGAAGATGACCGCACGGTCCTCGGGCCGCTACTACCTCACCGGTGAGACGTTCGACGCCGCCGTCGCCGAACGCATCGGACTGATCACGCAGGCGCACAACGGTGTCGACGACCTCGACGCCACGCTCGGCGCCGTGCTGAGAGGTATCGGCAAGGCCTCGCCGCAAGGACTGGCCGCGTCGAAGGAACTCACCACGGCGCCGATACTGGCGGCCTTCGATCGCGACGCACAGCGACGGGCGGCCGAATCGGCGGCGTTGTTCGGCAGTGACGAGGCGCGCGAGGGAATGACGGCGTTCCTGTCGAAACGGCGTCCCGCATGGGATCTCACCGCGGGCCTGGCACCGTGACCTCGGGGGCACGTGCGGCCGGTCCGCGCGAACCGCAACAGGAGCGCTCGAGGCTGACCCGGGAACGGCTCCTCGACGCGACCATCGACGCGCTGGCACGCGACGGGTGGTCGGCGGCAACGGTGGCAGCGGTGGCCGAGCGCGCCGGGGTGTCCCGGGGCGCGGCGCAACACCACTTCCCGACGCGGGAGGCATTGATCACCGCCGCGCTCGAGGAGATCTTCGAGGACATGACCGAATCGGCGTCGGCGGCCAAAGCCGAACTGCCGGAGGGAGACGCGCGGGTGGCCGCCGCGATCGACCGTGCCGTCGAACTGTATACCGGCACGGTGTTCAAGGCGGCCCTGCAGGTGTGGGCCGCTGCCGCGTCCGACCCGGCACTGCGTCGACTGATCCTGCCGATGGAGGACAAGTTCGCCCACGCGGCGCACCGCATGACCACCTCGATGCTCGATCCCACCGGCACCGATCCGCGGGTGCACCGGATCGCGCAGGTCACCCTCGACCTCGCCCGCGGTCTCGGTCTGGCCGACACCCTCTCCGACGACTCCGCACGACGCGCGCAGGTCGTGGCCGCATGGACCGAGATGGTGTCGGCGACCCTGCGAACCCCCGCCTGAATCCGCCAACCGGGCGCTCAAAACCGCCGACCGGGCGCTCAAAACCGTCGACCGGGCTCAGCCCCGCTCGACGTCGAGCAGGTACTCGCGCACCCGCTCGCGGTGGCGGCGAACCCAGCTCACCGCGAAGCGATGCGCCAGAGTCCACCTCAGCGCGGTGATGATCACGGCCATCGCTACGCAGACGAGGAAATCGACGGTGGACAGATCGCGGTCCCATCCGAGACGTCGGGACAGACGCCAGATCGTCACCGGCAGTGCAACGATCAATCCGAAGGCCACCGGATACAGTGTGTAGGGCAGGACCAGCAGGACGAGCCACCGCAGGATGACCTGTTTGAATTGCCTGCGGTGTTCCCATCGCCAGCGCAGCGACCGCAGATGGTAGGGGAACATGATTCCCACCAGGCTCGTCATGGCCAACGCTCCGAGGGGAACGACGGCGACGGCGAGGACCACCTCGGTGGTGAACACCCAACTGCGGTTACCCACCAGCGAGATGATGATCGCGAGCGTCGCGCACGCCGGTCCGACCAGAAGCCACAACCCGAGGGCCTTGGAGCGCAACAGTTCGGCGAAGGCACGCGGGTCGTCGAGGCTCGACAACACCCGCTCGCGGTCGGGAGCGAGCACGTTGGTGGCGCACACGTCGGCGTACATCCAGCCGGCGAGTGCGTACGGAAGGCCCTCGGGGCCGGTGAAGGTGAAGAACCAGGTTCGCGGGAGCGCGAACCACAGGACGAACACCATCGCCGAGTTGAAGGCGAGCATCAGCAAGGTGTCGGTCGGATTGGTCCGGATTCTCCCGAGCTCGGCGCGCACCGCGGCGAGTGTTCCCGGACTGATCACGCGATCAGCGTACCCACGTCTCGGCGATCACCGACATGGAACGACCCGGACGCACCAGCGGGGGCGTGGTGCGTCCGGGTCGGGTCGATGGACGTCGAATTGCTCAGCTGTCGTGGATGATCACTCCGCGAATGTTCTTGCCGTCGCGAAGATCCTGGTAGCCCTCGTTGACCTGATCAAGCGTGTAGGTGGTGGTGATCAGTTCGTCGAGTTTGAGCTGACCGGCGTCGTAGAGGCGCAGCAGTTTGACGATGTCGTACTGCGGGTTGGCCGAGCCGAACAGAGTTCCCTTGATGGTCTTCTGATTCAGCGTCAGGTCGGTGCCGGAGACGTGCACGGTCAGCTTGGTGGGGTCGGCCAGTCCGGTGATGACCACCGTGCCGCCCTTGCCGATGACCGCGGTCGCACTCGAGACGACCTGTTCGTCGACGGTGCCGACGAGGATCAGAGCCTGATCGGCGCCCTGGCCCCAGGTCAGCTCATTGACCTTGGCCGCGGCCTCCTCGGCGTCGGCGAAGGCATGCGTCGCCCCGAACTTGATGGCCGTATCCCGCTTCAGCGCAACCGGATCGACGACGACGACATACTTGGCGCCGGCCGAGACCGCACCCTGCACGGCGTTGATGCCCAGGCCGCCGATGCCGTAGATGACGACGGTGTCGCCGGCGCGTACCCCGCCCGCGTAGACCGAGGTGCCCCAGCCCGACGGGACGCCGCAGCCGACGAGGACCGCCTTCTCCAACGGCAGCCAGTCGTCGACCTTGACCACCGAGTGCTGGCTGATGGTGGCCCGCTCGGAGAAGGTGCCGAGCATGCACATCGCACCGAAATCATCCTTGCCGGAATGGAATCGGAACGATCCGTCGGGCATGGAGCCCTCCAGGATGGTGGCGCCCATGTCGCAGAGGTTCTGCCGGCCGGTCGAACAGTAGCGGCAGGTGCCGCAGTTCGGGATGAAGCTGCAGACCACGTGGTCGCCGACCTTGACCTTGGTGACACCGGGGCCGACCGCCTCGATGATGCCCGAACCCTCGTGACCGCCCACGATCGGATAGCGCGGCGGTAGGTCGCCATCGGTCAGGTGCAGGTCGGAATGGCACAGTCCCGCGGCGGTGTACTTGATGAGTACCTCACCCTCGCGGGGCTCATCGAGGTCGAGTTCGACGAGTTCGAAGGGCTTGCCCGGGCCGGTGAGGACGGCGGCCTTGGTGGTGATGGTCATCGACTACTCCTATGTGAGTGATGAAATTGATGGGGAGGGAAAGCTGTTGTCAGAGAGCGACGTTGACGGCCTTGGTCTGCGTGTACAGATCGATCGCCGAGCCGCCGAGCTCGCGGCCCCACCCGGACTGCTTGTAGCCGCCGAACGGCATCGCGGTGTCGAAGCCGTTGTACTGGTTCACCCACACCGAGCCGGCTTTGATCGCCCGGGCGGTCTTGTGGGCCTTGGACAGGTCCTGGGTCCAGATCCCGGCGGCCAGACCGTAGATGGAATCGTTGGCCGCCGCGGCAACGCCGGTGTCGGCGTCGAAGGGCAGGGCGGCGACGACGGGGCCGAAGATCTCCTCGCGCACGATCGAGAAGTCCGGTTCGACGTCGACGAAGACGGTCGGCTCGATGAAGAAACCCTCATTGCCCCAACGCTTTCCGCCGGTCAGGGCGCGAGCTCCGTCGGCGAGACCGGCCGCGAGATATCCGGAGACGCGATCGAACTGCTCCTGGCTGACCAGCGGTCCGAGCTCGGTGGTGGGGTCCAGACCCGGTCCGATCTTGGCCTGCGAGGCGGCCTCGGCAACGGCGGCGGTGAAGTCGTCGAAGATGGGGCGCTCGACGAACAGGCGGGTACCGGCGACGCAGCATTGGCCGTGATTGAACATCCACGCGGCCACCGACCCGGCGACGGCCTTCTCGAAGTCGGCGTCGGCGAACACGATGTTGGGGCTCTTGCCGCCGAGTTCCAACGATACCTTCTTCAGGTTGCCCTTGGCGGCGTCGACGATCTTCTTGCCGACCTCGGTCGAACCGGTGAAGGCGATCTTGTCGACGTCGTCGTGCGCCGAGAGTGCCGCGCCCGCATCGCCGAAGCCGGTGACGATGTTGACCACGCCGGGCGGGAAGCCCGCCTCCTGGAAGACCTCACCGAGCAGCAGGGCGGTGAGCGGGGTCTGCTCGGCCGGCTTGAGGATCACGGTGTTACCGGCGGCGAGTGCGGGTGCCAGCTTGAACGCCGCCATGAGCAGCGGGAAGTTCCACGGCACGATGAGTCCGCAGACCCCGACCGGCTCGCGCAGCGTGTACGCGTGGAACTCGCCGCCCGGGACGAACGGCATCGACACGTTCACGGTCGAGCCGGTGATCTTGGTGGCCAGACCCGCGTTGTAGCGGAAGATGTCGGCCGACCAGTTGGTGTCGACGGCGGTCGCGATGGTCGCGGCCTTGCCGTTGTCGAGTGCCTCGAGCTGGCCGAATTCCTCGGCGCGTTCGGTGAGGATGTCACCCACCCGCCACAGCAGACGTTCCCGCTCGTTGGGCTTCATCCGGACCCACGCGCCCTCGTCGAACGCGGCACGGGCCGCGCGCACCGCACGGTCGATGTCGGCGGCACCGCCGTGGGCGACGCTGGTGATGGGGCGGGCGGTGGCGGGATCGATGGTCTCGAACGTTTGCCCGGACTCCGCCGACACCCAGTCACCCCCGATCAGCATCTTCTTCTCCGACGAGATGAAATCCCGTATCCGGGGGAGGAGGTCGGTTGCGACGGCGGTCATGAGGTCTCCTGCTCGACTCAGTGGTGAGGAAGGGGCGAACATGGCGGTGTCATCAATGACGATCATTTGTGACGGGGGTCATATTCGGTCCTGCTTCTATTTCTGCCACCGCATGGGTCGAGCGAGATGTACAGAAACTGAACACCGTGCTGTACAGGTGCCGACCTCGGCGCCGGAGAGCCGTTGACCTAGCGTGATGAGGTCACATTCACCTCATCCGGCGGAGGTCGACGATGCTGTCGAGGATCACCGGTGCCCTCGGGCGAGCTGCGCACGGGCTCGGGCCGCCGACCGGCGCGGGTTCGCCGCGTGAGGCGCTGCGCGCAGGGCTCGGATCGTGTCTCGGTCTCGGCGTGCTCGGCGTCGTGATGCTGTCCTCCGGGGTGGATCTGCACCTCGGGATGTATCTCATCGCGCCGTTCGGTGCGACGACGGTGCTCGTGTTCGCCGCGCCCAACAGCCCACTTGCCCAGCCGTGGGCAGTCGTCGTCGGCAGCGTCGTCTCGGCGGTGGTCGGCGTCGGGATCACGCTCGTCGTCGACGAGCCCACGGTACGGGTGGCGTTGGCGGTCGGGGCGGCCGTCGCGGCGATGATCCTGTGTCGGGCAGTGCATCCGCCTGCGGGTGCGGTGGCGATGAGTGCGGCTCTGGCGCCCGACACCGTGCGTGAGCTCGGATTCCGTTTCGCCCTGGCACCGGTCGCCGTCGGCGCCGTGCTGCTGGTGGTGACCGCCGTGGCATTCGGTCGGCTCACCGGGCGTCGCTACCCGTTCCGGCAGTTCGATCCGGTTGCCGACCCCGCCGAACGGGTGGGACTCCGTGAGGACGAACTCGCCGACATCCTGGCGCGCTATCAGCAGTCACTGAACCTCGGGGTCGCCGACCTCGCGCGACTGGTCGGAGCCGCCGAACTGCAGGCGGCCGGGCACGTCACCGGCCCGGTGGAGGTGGCGTCGGTGATGTCCCGGGACCTCGTGACGGTCGCTCCCCGGACCGGGCGCGCGGAACTCGCGCACCTCTTCGGTGAGCACGGATTCACCTCGCTACCGGTCGTCGGCGCCGACGGCGCGTACGAGGGAGTGGTGTTCCAGATCGATCTCATCGAGTCCGGACTCACGCCGACCGCTTCGGTTATGCGCGGCACCCCGGAGGTATTCGCCGCTCAGGAGGTGTGTGCCATCGACATCATGACCACGGATCTGCCGGTGGCACATCGGGATACGCCGATCGCCGCGTTGCTACCCCAGCTCGCCGAACGTGGCTTTGACGCGGTGCCGGTGCTCGACGGGCCGGCCATCGTCGGCATCGTGACCCAGACCGATCTCATCACAGTCCTCGCTCGTCACGCTCTGCACAACGGCGGGAGCGAGATCACCGGGTAGGCCGACGTTCCCGGGAATATGTGGTGTTCTGGCTCAGATCCCGAGCGCCCGCATCCGCGCGTACAGCGTGGTCCGGGAGATCCCGAGTTCCCGGGCGGCCTGAACCTTGTTGTGCGAGCAGCGTTCCAACGCGTCGATGATCGCCTGACGCTCGGCCTGTTCGCGACCGGCGAGATGCGCGGCGCGGCTCGTGGTGCGGTACCGCTCGGGGAGGTCGGCGACCTCGATCGTGCGCGCCGAGCGGGATCGGCAGGTGGCCACCGCCTCGTCGAGCACCGACACCAACTCGGTGAGGTTGCCCAGCCACTCCTGACTGAGCAGGCAGTCGGTGGCCCCGCTCGACAGGGCGGTGTCCGGTGCGAGGTCGGCGACGATGCCACTGGCGATCGCGGCGAGCTCGGTGCTGCGCTGGCGCAGCGGCGGCAGGTCCACCCGACGCGGGCAGTGCCCGATGAGAGCCGCGGCCCCGGCGCCGAGTTGCGCCGGCGGACCGGTCACCACGATCACCGGCGCGGCCGGTGTCGCCCGGCCCGCGGCATGGCGCAGCAGGGTCAGCGACCGGTCGTCGAGGAGTTCGGCGCCGTCGACGACCAGCGCCACCGACTCCGCGCGGCACCGGGCGAGCACCGCTGCGATGTCCGGCGCGGTGCCGTCGATGAGGGCGTCGGCGATGTCGACGACGATCGGTGGTCGGTGACCGCCGCCGAGGTCGGCGGCCAGCGCCCGGGCCGTCGTGCTGCGTCCGGTACCCGGCTCACCGGTGATCGCGATGCCCGCGGCCACCGAGGCCGGGCGGGTGGGGGTGGGGGTCGAGGTGGCTCCGACGGTCAGCGGCCGCAGGTGGAACAGTGCCGCTCCGTGGGTTCCCGCCACCGGTTCGACGAGGATCTCCACGCCGGTCCCGCCGGTCAGGGTCAGCGACAGCGTGGTCGGGTGCAGTGCCGGGTCGGCCACCACGGCCCGCAGCGCGCCGAAGTCGGACGCGCAGAGTAGTTCGGCGGCAAGGGTATTGGTGAGCTGGATGTCGTCACCGATGGCGGCGACGGCGACATCGCGTCGCGGGGCGGCGCGCTGGAATGCGTCGAGCACCCGTCGTTGATGTGAACGGGAGCGATCGAGGAGCCGATCGGCGATGTCGGCGACGATGCCGTTGACGAACGGCACCGCCAACGGGTTGGTGTTGTCGGCGACCTCGGTCATGCACAGACTGCCCACGAGGCGTCGGGTGGCCGGATGGATGATCGGCTGACCGAAGCAGCTGAGTCGCTTGAACTTCTCGAGGTAGTGCTCGGAGCTGTTGACCATCACGCCGCGACGGATCTCGGCGGGCGTGCCGAGCGCGGTGGTGCCGACCGCGGCTTCGCCGAAGGGCACCCCGCTGGCCGCGCCTGCGCCGTCGAGAGCGCGCTCGATGGTGGTGCCGCCGGTGACGCGGGAGACCATGCGGCATTCGTGGTCGACGAGCAGTAGCGACATCTCGCTGCCGACGATCCGCGAGGCGGCGTCGTCGAGGACGGGCCGGGCGGCGTCGAGGAGCGGGTCGGCCGACGAGATGTCGACCGGCGCGGGCAGTACATCTCGGTCGGGGCGGATTCCGGACAACGCCGATCGCCGCCAGGACGCTGCGATGACCTGTCGGCCGGGAGTCCGGTGGCGAGGATCCGGGTGCGCTGCCGATGTTGTGTCGATGGTCACAACGATGGCACATGTCGGGGTGCGCGCGAAAGGCGCCGGTCCGCGCTCGGGAGGTCCGGTGCGGGTGGGGTGTCCGTCACCCGGTGGATTCGGCCGTTCGCCACGGCAGCCGCGTCCCGAGCCAGGACACGGCGAACGCGAGCCCGGCCATCCCGATGACGATGACGATCATCGACATCGTCATGGACAGGTACCCCTGTGTGCGCGGGTCGATGAACGGATACGGATACCAGTCGACGACGGTTCCCCTCGTGAGTGTGTACACGCCGTAGACCAAGGGGATGGCCAGCCAACTCCACCAACTCCACGCGGGTAGGCGGCGCGGTCGCACCATGATCCAGTCGACGAGCAGGACCACCGGCAGCACACGGTGTAGCACCGAGTTGATCCACTCGATGTTCAGGTTCACGTCGATGCCCGAGAGCAGCAGGGCGTAGACGATCCCGGTGATCGCCATGCATGTGGTGGCTGCACCCCTGATCCATTGCCACACAACGGATTCCGGTGCGAATGCGGCACCGATCGTCAACACGCAGACGGCGGCGATGTTCGACAGCACTGTGAAGTAGCTCAGGTAGTTACCAAGGGTGAAACCGTCGACGTCGGCCTGCCGGATGGGCAACAGGATCAACGCCGCCGCACCCAGGGCCGCAAAGCCCAACCGCAGGAGTCGAATCCACCACTGCCGTTCGTCGATCCCGGACGGGACGGAGATTTCCGACATGACGCAATCCTGTCATGCTCCTCGTCCTGTCATGCCCCTCGACGCGAGGTGGTCGGCGAGCCGACGATCGCGGCCACGATCGACACGACGACGCCGACCGCGGCGCTCGCGGCCACCATCCACAGGCCGGGACCGACGGTGGCCGCGTCGAGCCACTGCTGAAACGGCGTCAGCGAGGGATCGGTCGAGGCGACCGCGCGCCACGGGTCGCGGATCGCGCGTGCGGCGAAGAATGCACCGGCCCCGCCTGCGACGACACCGACCAGCGCCGGGAGCGAAGCGGGCGGGCTGAATCGGTGCAGCGCTGGGAGTGAAGCGAGCGGGCTGGGTCGATGCCGTGCGCCGACGATCACCAGTCGGCGTATGCAGAGCGCACCCGCGGCGAGTACGAGTAGCGCCCCGCAGATGACCGTCGGCATGCCCGCTGCGGTGTAGTGCGCGACGGAGAGCGGATCGAAGTCCCCCGCGGCACCACCGTGGTCGACGGTGCCGAGTCCACTGATGGTGTAACTCCGTTGCCGGCCGGTGGTGTCGGTGAACGAGATCGTCGCCCAGCCGAGCAGACTTCCGGCGACCATCGCGACGCCGGCAAGGGCGAGGATCGCGGCGCAGAGCCTGGCGGTGGTTCCGCCGGTGCGTCGTGCGGGAGCCGGCGGCGGGATCGGAGTGGGCGGGGTTGGCGCCTGTGGGATCGGAGTGGGCGGTCGGGGCCGGGCGTCGGTGGCGGGCCGAGTGCGCTGTGGTGGGGTCCCGGGTGGCGGGGTTCGCTGTGGTGGGGTCCCAGGCGGTGGGGTCCGCGGGGGCGGGATTCGCGGTGGTCGAGTGCGCCACTGGGTGTGGGGCACTCGGGGCAGCGTCGTCGTCGTTGGGTCCGGAGACGCGATGGTGTTCGTTGCGGTGCTCGTCGCGGCGAGCGCGGCGGCGAACGATCGGCAGTCGCGGTGGCGGTTCTCGGGGTGTTTGGCCAGTGCGGTGGCGAAGGCCGCGTCGAGCCCGGCGAGGTCGGGATGGGCGAGGCCGAGTGCGGGGGCGGGCCGGGCCAGATGGTCGCGGATCAGGGCGGCGGGCTCGGCCGCGTGGAACGGTGTGGTGCCGGTGAGGAGCTGATAGGCCGTGCACGCCAGGGAGTATTGATCCGAGCGTGCGGTCGCGGCGCCGCCCTCGATGATCTCGGGCGCGCAGTAGGCCAGGGTGCCGATGATGGCGTTGGTCGCGGTCAGTGGTGTGGCATTGCCGTCGGCGAGCTTGGCGATCCCGAAGTCCAGGACGATGACCCGGTCGATCTCCTGTGTTGACGCCGCACGGGTCACGACGATGTTCGCGGGCTTGATGTCGCGGTGCACCACTCCTTGGTTGTGGGCGTGGTCGAGGGCGTCGGCGACGCGGCTCACGATGTGCACGACCTCGTCGGGGGTGAGGTCCGCGGCGCTCAGGTCGGCACCATCGATGTAACTCATCGTGAACCACGGTGTCTCGTCGACGATCCCGAAGTCGTGCACCGTGATGATGCCCGGATGATCCAGGGCGGCGGCGGTGCGGGCCTCGTGGAGGAAGCGTCGAGCGAACTCGTCGTTACCCGCCCCGAGACGCGAGATGACCTTCAGCGCCTGGCGCCGCAACAGGTGTGGATGCTCCACCAGGTAGACCTCGCCCATACCGCCGGCGCCGAGTGGGGCGAGCACGGTGTATCCGGCGAAGGTCGAGCCGACTCGTAATGTCATGGTCTCGCGCCCTTGCTCGGCTGGCGGGTCTGTGATCGACAGGGTCTGTGATCGACGATGACACACCCGACCCTTGGTGGTCACGTCCTCGGTCCTCTGTTCGGCGGATCGGATCTGCGGGGTGGGATGTCGCGAGCGCTCTGTCGGGCGGCGATACCGTGGTCGCATGCGTGTGGCGACCTGGAACGTGAACTCGGTGAAACAGCGGATTCCACGGCTGTTGCCCTGGCTGGATGAGCGGCGTCCCGATGTGGTGTGTCTGCAGGAGACCAAACTCTCCGACGACGTCTTCGACACCGTGCTCGGGCCCGAATTCACCGATCGCGGTTACGAGTTCGCCCACGTCGGGCAGGGGCAGTGGAACGGGGTCGCGATCCTGTCCCGGGTCGGCCTGTCCGAGGCGCGCCGCGGATTCGACGGTGCGCCAGGCTATCCCGACCCCGAGTCGCCGCCCGAGGCGCGTGCGGTGTCGGCGATCTGCGGGGGAGTGCGCGTGTACTCCCTCTATGTGCCCAACGGCCGCGAGCCCGATTCCGATCACTACCGCTACAAGCTCGCGTGGCTCGACCGGCTCCGGGAGGTGGTCGAGCCCGAGGCGGCCGCGACGATGCTGTGCGGCGACATCAACATCGCGCCCGCCGACGCCGATGTGTTCGACCCCAAGGCCTACGAGGGTCACACCCACGTCACCGAACCCGAGCGCGCGGCGCTCGCCGGTCTGGAGGATCTCGGCCTGACCGACGTGGTGCGGACACGGTGGCCGTCCCAACGTGTCTTCAGTTACTGGGACTACCGTGCCGGAATGTTCCACAAGGACCTCGGCATGCGGATCGATCTGATCCTCGCCGGCGCCGACACCGCACCCCGGGTGGCCGCGGCGTGGGTGGACCGCGCCGCGCGCAAGGGATCCAAGCCCAGCGATCACGCACCGGTCATCGTCGACCTCGACGACGCCCCCGACGGCGACATCGGGCCGATGGTTCCGCCGCCGTCCAACCCGGCGCGCCGCGGATCATCGAAGGTGTCGTTGCCCCAGGCCAAGGACGTCGGCCCGGGCCGGGCGTCCTCGTGAGCGACGCCGCGCCCGGTGCCGGTGTGAACGATTCCGGACCCAGTGATACCGGGAACCGTGCGCACGCACAGTGGTACGGCGTCCTCACCGCGCGCCGCGGCGGACCGCTGCCGCCTGCTCGGGCGGCCTCGCGGCTCTCGGCATACGTCTACGGCAACCTCTTGGTGTTGGCGGCGATCGTCCTCGCCTCGGCCGGCGACATCTACGAGGGACATGCTGTGCTGATCGTGCTCGGCACCGGGCTGACCACCTACATCGCGCACGTCTTCGCGGACCTGCTCGCGTGGGCCAACATCCCGGAGGCGCACGAGAGCACGAGCGGCAATCGCGCCGCCGACGGGGTGGATGAGGGCGCCGAGGTGAACGACGGCGCAGCCCAACGCCCCGACCTGCGTCGCGAAATCCTCGACGAGCTGCGCGACGCGGTGCCCATCATGTCGTCGGCGATCTGGCCCGCCATCATCCTGGCCCTCGGATATCACGACCTCATTCCGACGCAGGTCGCCCAGCTGGTGTCCGGCTGCGTCATCGTGATCCGGATCGCCTCGGTCCCGATCGTCACCGAGCGCGTCCGCGGCAATCGACTCGACATGCGCATGCTGATCGCCGGGCTGATCGCCGCCGGGCTCGCCGCGGTCATCGTGATGCTCAAAACCTTTCTCGGCCACTGAGCACCTCCGGTACGCGTCCCGGCGCCGCATGTGTCCGATTTTCTCGCGCGGGAATGTTCGGGCAGGTCAGGCGGTTGACCAACCACGTCCGGTCATCTGCCGATCACTCCGGGTTGCGGTCGTGTTGGCCGTCTGGATCCGATTTTTGACCTGTGTGAACCCCATCGGTAGAGTGGACCGTCGGTGCCTGGCAACAGCCGGGCCAGTCCGCGTGCCCTGCCCACGCCGCCCGAGGTTTACGCCCACGGCGACGAAGGTAGACAGCTCGCATGGGAACTCCCGCCCGTGCGAGGGGTGGCCGGACTGACAAGCGATTCCGCTGTCGGGTGTTTGACACGCCCGACCTCGGGGTAGCAATAACTGTACTGACCAGGGCTTACATCCTGGTGGGGCGAGTTGTGGAGGTCGCCGGAAGTCCGGTCTCGACCGTTTCCGACGACCTGCCCGGAGCACAAACCACGACGACAACACCATCGAGCGCTCCACCTCGTGTGCGGGCGAACGTGCCGACAAAGGAAGAAATACTCAGTGCCAACGATCAATCAGCTGGTCCGCAAGGGCCGTCATGACAAGGCTGCGAAGAAGAAGACCGCAGCGCTCAAGGGAAGCCCGCAGCGTCGCGGCGTGTGCACCCGCGTCTACACCACCACCCCCAAGAAGCCGAACTCCGCGCTGCGCAAGGTTGCCCGTGTGCGCCTGACCAGTGCCGTCGAGGTCACCGCTTACATCCCGGGTGAGGGCCACAACCTGCAGGAGCACTCGATGGTGCTCGTGCGCGGTGGTCGTGTGAAGGACCTCCCCGGTGTGCGTTACCGGATCATCCGCGGCTCGCTCGACACCCAGGGTGTCAAGGACCGCAAGCAGGCCCGCAGCCGTTACGGCGCGAAGAAGGGGAGCTGATAAGCGATGCCACGTAAAGGACCCGCACCCAAGCGCCCGCTGATCAACGATCCCGTCTACGGTTCGCCGCTGGTCACCCAGCTGGTCAACAAGATCCTGCTGGACGGCAAGAAGTCGACCGCCGAGCGCATCGTCTACGGCGCACTCGAGCAAGCCCGCGAGAAGACCGGCACCGACCCGGTGGTCACCCTCAAGCGCGCCCTCGACAACGTCAAGCCGACCCTCGAGGTCAAGAGCCGCCGCGTCGGCGGTGCCACCTACCAGGTGCCGATCGAGGTCAAGCCGAACCGTGCCAACACCCTCGCCCTGCGCTGGCTGGTGACCTTCAGTCGGCAGCGTCGCGAGAAGACCATGGTCGAGCGCCTGGCCAACGAGCTGCTCGACGCCTCCAACGGTCTGGGCGCCTCGGTGAAGCGTCGCGAGGACACCCACAAGATGGCCGAGGCCAACCGGGCGTTCGCGCACTACCGCTGGTAGAAGAACTCAACACCGGGCACTGGCCGCTCGGAGCGCAGCGACGACCGGCCAGTCCACCCGAGCCCGCGAGGGTGGGGGCGAGCGCAGCGAGCCCGGGCTGACAAATGAAGACAGCCTTTAGTCCGAAATCTTTCCCGAAGGGAACTTGATGGCACAGGAAGTGCTCAGCGACCTCAACAAGGTTCGCAACATCGGCATCATGGCCCACATCGATGCCGGCAAGACCACCGCGACCGAGCGAATCCTCTTCTACACCGGTGTGAACTACAAGATCGGTGAGACCCACGACGGCGCCTCGACGACCGACTGGATGGAGCAGGAGAAGGAGCGGGGGATCACCATCACCTCCGCTGCGGTGACCTGTTTCTGGAACAAGAACCAGATCAACATCATCGACACCCCGGGCCACGTCGACTTCACCGTCGAGGTGGAGCGCAGCCTGCGCGTGCTCGACGGTGCGGTCGCCGTGTTCGACGGCAAGGAAGGCGTCGAGCCGCAGTCCGAGCAGGTCTGGCGACAGGCCGAGAAGTACGACGTGCCGCGTATCTGCTTCGTCAACAAGATGGACAAGCTCGGTGCGGACTTCTTCTTCACCGTGCGCACCATCGAGGAGCGCCTCGGTGCCAAGCCGCTCGTCCTGCAGCTGCCGATCGGTGCCGAGGACAACTTCGACGGCGTCGTCGACCTGATCACCCAGAAGGCGATCACCTGGCGCGGCACCGTCGAGATCGGTGCGGAGCCGACCTTCGAGGAGATCCCCGCCGATCTCGTCGATCAGGCCGCCGAGTACCGCGAGAAGCTGCTCGAGACCGTCGCCGAGAGCGACGAGGCGTTGCTGGAGAAGTACTTCGGTGGCGAGGAGCTCTCCGAGGACGAGATCAAGGGCGCGATCCGCAAGCTCACGATCGCCCGCGAGTTCTACCCGGTGATCTGTGGCTCGGCGTTCAAGAACAAGGGCATCCAGCCGATGCTCGACGCCGTCATCGCGTATCTGCCGTCCCCGCTGGACGTGCCGAGCGTCGAGGGCCACGCGGTGGGCAACGAGGAGGAGATCCTCTCTCGCAAGCCCAGCGCCGACGAGCCGTTCTCGGCTCTGGCGTTCAAGATCGCTGCGCACCCGTTCTTCGGCAAGCTGACCTTCGTGCGGGTGTACTCCGGTCACATCAGCGCCGGTACCCAGGTGCTCAATGCCACCAAGGGCAAGAAAGAGCGCATCGGCAAGCTCTTCCAGATGCACGCCAACAAGGAGAACCCGGTCGACGAGGCCTGGGCCGGACACATCTACGCGATGATCGGGCTCAAGGACACCACCACCGGTGACACCCTGTGCGACCCGAACGCACCCATCGTGCTCGAGTCGATGAGCTTCCCGGACCCGGTCATCAACGTCTCCATCGAGCCGAAGACCAAGTCCGACCAGGAGAAGCTCGGCACCGCGATCCAGAAGCTCGCCGAAGAGGACCCGACGTTCTCGGTCCACCTCGACGAGGAGACCGGTCAGACCGTCATCGGCGGTATGGGCGAGCTCCACCTCGACATCCTCGTCGACCGCATGCGTCGTGAGTTCAAGGTCGAGGCAAACGTCGGTAAGCCGCAGGTGGCCTACCGCGAGACGATCCGCAAGACCGTCGAGAAGCACGAGTACACGCACAAGAAGCAGACCGGTGGTTCCGGCCAGTTCGCGAAGGTCATCATCAAGCTCGAGCCCCTCGTGGACGCCGAGGATGGTGCGACCTACGAATTCGAGAACGCCGTGACCGGTGGTCGTGTGCCGCGCGAGTACATCCCTTCGGTGGATGCCGGTGCGCAGGACGCGATGCAGTACGGCGTGCTCGCCGGTTATCCGTTGGTCAACTTGAAGGTCACCCTGCTCGACGGTCAGTACCACGACGTCGACTCCTCGGAAATGGCCTTCAAGATCGCCGGCGCACAGGCTCTCAAGGAGTCTGCGCGGATGGCGAGCCCGGTCATCCTGGAGCCGATCATGGCCGTCGAGGTCACGACTCCGGAGGATTACATGGGTGACGTGATCGGCGACCTGAACTCCCGCCGTGGCCAGATCCAGGCCATGGAGGAGCGCAGCGGTGCCCGTGTCGTCAAGGCGCAGGTTCCGCTGTCGGAGATGTTCGGCTACATCGGCGACCTGCGGTCGCGGACCCAGGGCCGGGCTAACTACTCCATGGTGTTCGACTCGTACGCCGAGGTTCCGGCGAACGTGTCGAAGGAAATCATCGCGAAGGCCACCGGCGAGTAATTCACTCGCTGCGCGGTCTGTCGCGAAGCGCTCACGGCGACCGACGTCGTGGTGACACGGCGCGAACAACGTAAGAGAAAACCCCTGCTGGGATCCGCCCAGTAGAGCAACAAGTCCAGGAGGACAATCAAGTGGCGAAGGCGAAGTTCGAGCGGACCAAGCCGCACGTGAACATCGGCACCATCGGTCACGTCGACCACGGCAAGACCACCCTGACCGCGGCCATCACCAAGGTCCTGCACGACAAGTACCCGACCCTCAACAAGAGCTTCGCGTTCGATCAGATCGACAAGGCTCCTGAAGAGAAGGCTCGTGGTATCACGATCAACATCTCGCATGTCGAGTACGAGACCGAGAAGCGTCACTACGCGCACGTCGATGCCCCGGGTCACGCCGACTACATCAAGAACATGATCACCGGTGCTGCCCAGATGGACGGCGCGATCCTCGTGGTTGCCGCCACCGACGGTCCGATGCCGCAGACCCGTGAGCACGTGCTGCTGGCCCGCCAGGTCGGTGTGCCCTACATCCTGGTCGCCCTGAACAAGGCCGACATGGTCGACGACGAAGAGATCATCGAGCTCGTCGAGATGGAGGTCCGCGAACTGCTGGCCGCCCAGGAATTCGACGAGGAAGCCCCCGTCGTCAAGGTGTCGGCGCTCAAGGCCCTCGAGGGTGACCCGGAGTGGGTCAAGTCCGTCGAGGAGCTCATGGACGCGGTCGACGAGTCGATCCCGGATCCGGTTCGCGAGACCGACAAGCCGTTCCTGATGCCCGTCGAGGACGTCTTCACCATCACCGGCCGCGGCACCGTGGTCACCGGTCGTGTGGAGCGCGGCGAGGTCAACGTGAACGAGGAAGTCGAGATCGTCGGCATCCGCGAGAAGTCCACCAAGACCACCGTCACCGGTATCGAGATGTTCCACAAGCTCCTCGATTCGGCGCAGGCGGGCGACAACGCCGGTCTGCTGCTCCGCGGCCTCAAGCGTGAGGACGTCGAGCGTGGCCAGGTCATCGTGAAGCCGGGCACCACGACCCCGCACACCGAGTTCGAGGGCCAGGCCTACATCCTGTCCAAGGACGAGGGCGGCCGTCACACCCCGTTCTTCAACAACTACCGTCCGCAGTTCTACTTCCGTACCACCGACGTGACCGGCGTCGTGACCCTCCCAGAGGGCACTGAAATGGTCATGCCGGGCGACAACACCGAGATGAGCGTCAAGCTCATCCAGCCGGTCGCCATGGACGAGGGCCTGCGCTTCGCCATCCGCGAGGGTGGCCGCACCGTTGGTGCGGGTCGAGTCACGAAGATCGTCAAGTGACGATTTCCCGTGCCCTCTGTGGTGGCGTGAGAGCGTTGTCATGTGGGCACGGGCCTGCGTCACGGATCGTCAAGTGACACCCTGACTCACTGAGTCATCAAGGCGCCCCAACTGCTTTCGCGGTTGGGGCGCCTTTCTCGTTGCGTCAGGCGATGCTGCCGCAGATGTAGCAGAAGGTTCGCCCTACGCGTGACCTTCTGCTACGTCTGCGGGCAGCTGCGCGGCGAACGCCGCGGCATCGGCACACGATCCGCCCCGCTCCCGCCGGCGCGCCCACGCGCAGAACAACTCGGTGAACCTGCGCTCCCCGAGTTCTGCGCACAGCAGCGGTAGATGTCGGGCCGCCTCACCGGACCGTTTGCGCAACAGGGCGTCCTCGACGGCGCGCAGCCGCGTCGGATCGAAGCCCGCAGGCGGCGGCGCACCGGTGACGAGCGCGCGCACGAGCGCTTCCTGCCGCCGGGCGAGGCCGGTCACGACGCCGCCCACCAGCGGCTGCCGACGGTGATCCGGTCCATCCGTGCGGCGTCGGCGATCGCGTCGAGTTCACCGAGGAGTTCGGTCACCGGCGGATACCGGCCGTCGCGCTCGAGCATGAACGCCGGTGCGCGCCCGGTGGCGGCGAGCCGGGTGACGAGGTCGAGCACCGCGTCGGGAACGGGTGCGGTGTGGGTGTCGTGATAGAGCACCCCGTCGGATTCGCCGCCGGCCACGTGACAGTAGGCGATCGCCTCGAGCGGCATCCGGGAGAGTTCGACGGCCGGGTTGGCACCCGAGTTGCGGGCGCACGCATACACATTCGCGACGTCCAGCAGCAGTCGGACCCCGGTGCGCTCGACGATCTCGGTGAGGAACTCACCCTCGGTGTATTCGTCGTCGGGCCAGGAGAACAGTGCTGCGATGTTCTCCACCGCCAGCGGCACCGACAACCGGTCCTGGGTGCGAGTGATGTTGTCGCACAACACTGCCAGCGCTTCGCGCGTCCGGGGGACGGGCAGCAGGTGCCCGGCCTCGACGCCGCCCGCTCGGACGAACGCGATGTGCTCACTGACCAGCGGTGAGCGCAGGCGGCGAGCCGCACGGGCCAGGATGTCGATCCGGTCGTCGGTCACCGGCTCGGCACCGCCCAACGACAGGCCGACGCCGTGCGGGATCACCGGCACCCCCAGCGCCGTAAGCGGTTCGACGTCGATGTACGGCACCGATTCGGCGATGACCTCACAGAATCCGAGGCCGGGGAGGCCGTCGACGACGGCCGCGATCTCCGGGCGCCAGCCGATCCCGATACCGGCGACCTGCGACGCACTACGTGATCTGTTCATGCGGAGCCCTTTCTCTGATGTGCCCGTCTCGTGGTGATCACCCGCCGCAGCCGCCGCCACCGCCCCCACAGCTGGATCCGCCACTGCTGCAGCCACTCCAGCCTCCGCCGCAACTGTGTGATGAAGCCCCGTGATGCGAGCCGCCGTCGCTGCCATCGTAGAAGGTGGACCCGAACCACGATGTCCCGCTGCTGCTCGTGGCACGTCGCGAGCGGGCCTTCTGCTTGACAGGTGTTGTGGGCGTGGCGATCACCGGATCGGGGGCCGTCGTCGGCGGCCGGAGCGACGGGTCGGCGGCCAGGCGCGGATCGAGCAGTGTAAGGGCCTCGATGCCGTACAGGGCTGCGGCCACCGCGGCGTGGTGTGCGCCGAGAGTGGCGAGCGCAGGCCGGTACTGCGGCGCGAGCAGCCGGTGGCGCCGCCGCAGTTCGGTGAGCACCGAATCGCCGCGCCCGGTTCGCTCACAAGGGTGGACGGCACACCAGATGCACACCGCAGCAAGGCATATCACGATGACGACGAGATAGCCGACCGGCTTGCGATGGGAGAGCCCGGCCACGATCCGCGCCAGCCCGAGGACGAGTACCGGAATCAGGACGGCCACCCCGACCGCGCGTCGGCGTGCGTGGCGCAGGCCCGCTTCGGTGAGTTCCGAGTGCACCTGCCGCAACGGCGCCGACACGTCACGCAGGGCACCCGTGCCGCGTCGCGCATAACGGTCACCGACCGCCCGCACAAACCGATCATTCTGTGCGGGTGCAGCTTTCAGTCGATTGGTCACGCGTCCATTCGAGGTGATGTAGCCGGCTGCCCGGAGCTGGGCGACCGCGGCGAGGACCGCATTCTCCTCGGAGGCCAATGCTCCGATCTGTGCGGGAGTGAGGTCGGGGAGATCGTCGACCCGCTGGTGGGCGGGACGTCGCCGCACGATGACGACGGCGAGGGCCGCCACCGAGATGACGGCGTAGAGGGCGAGGAAGGTCGTGCTGGGGATACCCCAGGTGTCGGGACCGTTCATGGTGTCACCGGCTTTCTCCCGGTGCGCGGCCTCGTCACGAGGCATGCGCGGAGGTGAACCCGCCCGATTGCACGAGGCGGGGAAAGGCATCGTCGGCCGGCGCGACGTTGCGCAGGCCCGACACTCGTTGCGGCGGCGGCCGTTCGGTTACTGCTTCTCGGCCCGAGAGTCACTGCGTGTCAGGTGATCTCAGTATCTACGCGGCGTGCGAATGCGCCAGTGGTGAAGGCCTGCCGTGGCCGATTCGTGACCGATTCCATCGGATGCTCACAGATATCGATCCGGTGAGCTGGGGCGATGTGTCAGGGTTTGTTGGCCGGCCAGTTGTAGATGTAGTCCAGCAGGCCCGTCCCCGGTCCCTTGGGTGTCTTCAGTGCCGTGCTGTTGATCAGGTAGTAGGTGCTCCCGATGCCGGTCCAGACTGCCCCGACGACCTGGTGTTCCATGCTCTCGGTCGCCGGGAGGACCTTCGCGAGTTCGGCGAACAGATTCGGCAACGCCCCGGTGTACTTGACCACCCGGAACCAGGCGGTCTTGCGCAGCGGGGTCTTGTGGCGATCGTTGATGCGTAGCTCGACGTTGGCCTGCGGCGTCATCCAGTCGCTGATCTTGGTCACCGGTTGGATCTGCCGGAGATCACTGAACGTCGGATAGAAGACCTGGGACAGGTGGATGTGGAGTTGGTCCTGGCCTCGTCGGTCCTTGGAGTTGACGCCGAGTGCGAGCGGGGAGGACGGCTTGGCCGGGATGTTCGCGACGGCCTCGCGCCACGCACCGGACCACCAGTTGGGCGGATCGTGGCGCAGGTAGCTGCATTCGATACCCGAGATGCGATTGGTCGGCATGAGCAGCATGTCGTTGTTGCCGTGCGGGTTGTCGCCGCCTCGACGGATCGCGTAGAAGCGGTTGGGACTCGCCGAGATCTGCTTGACGTAGAGGTTGGACCCGGGCTGGGCGGGCGTGCACCCCTTGACCTGATCCCACAGCCAGAAACGGCCGTTCGTCTTGCTCGAATCCGACGGACTGCCGCAGTCCGGTGGGGGAGCACCCCATGCGATGCCGGCGACGCCCGTTCCGGCGACCGCGCCGATGCCGAGGGCGGCCGTCGTGGTGAGGAAGGTGCGCCGGCTCACTCCGCGGCCCGGAATGGATGCGCCTGGCAATGGGGCGGATGCGTCCGGGAACGGGGTGGAGTCGCTGTCCATGGCCGGCCCTCTCGCCGATGAGCCCGGCTGATCGGCCGGATGCTCCGTCTGAGTCCTGAGTGTGCCACCCGGCGGTAGCCTCGGTTGCCCGAACATCGAAATCGATTCAGGTTCTCCACATGTTTCGCTCAGCGAATTCAGAGCAACCTAGACCTTATGAGTCACACTAGTAACATCCAGTCACAATTGCCACTTGGGTAACTGGCTGGTCTCAATGTCGGTGCCCTGTGGTCACGAGGCTGGTGAGAGCGGTCCGCACCGCCCTAATGTCCTCGGCGTGCGTTCAAGTCTGAGACGGTCGGTCCACAAGCGCCTGGGCCGGCGAATCGTCGCCGCGACCATCGTGGCGTCGGCGTTGGTGATCTCCCTGTCCAGTGGTGTCGGTGACGCAGATGCCGCATCGCTGAACCGGATCTCGGTCGGCGGGTGCGGGATGCCCGCGAGCCCGGTCGACATCTGGGCCCGGCCGGGCAACTACAAGACGGTGATCGCCCTCGACGGACTGCGCGCCACCAGCGACATGAGCGGCTGGCGTCACGAGACCAACATCGCCCGTCTGGCCGACTCGGGCGTCAACGTCGTCGAACCCGTCGGTGGACTCGCGAGCTTCTACACCAACTGGGACACCACCAGCCCCGGCAACAAGATCAAGTACCGCTACATGTGGACGTGCCGGTTGGACCGCATCGTCGCCGCACTGGATGCGCGCGGACTCGCCGTCGGACCGTGGGGCAAATACGCCATCATGGGCATCTCGATGGGTGGCGGATCGGCGATGATCTACGGCGCGTATCACCGCAACCGGATCTCGCATGTGTTCTCGATGTCGGGCTATGTGAACCTGTCGGCGCCGACGATGCGCGAGGCCGTGCGCCTGGCGCTGATCGACGCGGGCGTCGAAGCCGGGGTGGGTCCGTTCAGCGCGGATGCGATGTGGGGGCCGCCGTGGAGCGACCGCTGGCAGCGCAACGACGCGCTCGTCCAGCTGCCACGGATGCGCGGCATGAAGATCCGGGTGGCCGCGGGATCGGCCGCCTGGGGCCGATACAACACCGATGCCGTCAACTCCGTGAAGGGCACTCCGCTCGAGGCGGTGGCACTCGCGCAGACCCGGTCGTTCGAGGTGGCCGCCGCATTACAGGGCATCCGGATCACCTCCGACTTCCCGAACGTGGGCACTCACACGTGGGGTTATTGGCAGGACATGGTCTGGCGCGCCAAGAACTCCGGCTGGTTCCGGGACCGCTGATCACCGGACAGGCGCCGACAGGGGATGCGGCGCCTTGCCTGGGGTGATCTGCGGGTGCGTGGCGGAACCGTCGACGACGTGGCATCGGACCCCCTTCCGGGTCGGGTACCGCGTCGTCGACGGTGCCGTCAGACGAGGGCCCGTCAGACGAGGGCCCGTCAGACGAGGTGCCGTCAGACGAGCGGGCCCGTAACCGAACTCACCACTCGTCGAGCGAGACGTAACCGTCCTGGATCGCGCGGGCGAACAACGCCGACTTGGTGTTCGCCGCCCGGCCCGCCGACTCGTACTTCGCCCGGATACGGGCAACGTGGGTGCTCACCGTCGACACACTGATGAACAGTGATTTGGCGGCCTCTTGTTTGGACTCGGCGTGCAGCCAGGCGACGAGCACCTCGATCTCACGGCGCGACAGCTCGGGACGTCGGCTCGCCGGACGGTTCACCGCGTACAGGTGGCGATGGCGGGGATCGAGGTGGGGTCGCGAATCGTGCTGGGGTCGCCGATGCAACGGTGGCTCCTCGGTACCGGGGATGATGATGACCTCCTGATTGATTCGCGCCGCAGCCCTACTCGCCGGCGCGCAGATGACGTCGCGGTGTAGTCCGCGCGGACCAATCTTGGTGCGGAGGGGATGACGAAGCGCGCCGCGGTGGCTGAGAATCGGAAGTCGATACATTTCTCGATACGCTGACCAGCGCGAATCTGGTCCGACGACAAGGACTCTTCTCGCCATGGGACCCGATGCTGTGCACACCCGCGACGAGCTCGGCCGCGCCCTCACCGGGCTCCGCGAACGGTCCGGGATGAGTGTGCGCGAGGTCGCGTCCGACGCCGGCGCGCTGCTGGGCACGGTCGCCGGGTGGTTCGCCGGACAGCACGCCCCGACGCGGGCGAGCCGGGAGATGTTCGAGCGTGTCCTGGCCACGTGCGGCGTCGTCGAGGAGGCCGACGTCCAGCGGTGGTGGGCCGCGGCCGAACGGTCGTCGCGGCGCGCCCGCAGGTCGGCGTCGGCGGTGTCGCCGTACCGGGGCTTCGCGCCGTTCTCGGCCGACGACGGGGCCTGGTTCTTCGGTCGCGACGAGCTGATCGACCGGCTCGCCGACATGGTGCGCTCCCGGCTTCCCGAGACTGTGCCCGGTCCCGGCCCGGAGCCGGACCAGTCGGTCGGAGACGGTGGGCCCGGCTGGCTGCACGCCGTCGCGGTGGTCGGGGCATCCGGGGTGGGCAAGTCATCGCTCGTTCGGGCGGGCCTGCTACCGCGCATCGGCACGCAGGAGCCGTTCATCGACTGGCGCGCGGCAGTCATGGAGCCCGGCGACGATCCGGCCGCCGCACTCGAGCAGGCCGTCGCAACACTCGATGAGACGCCCGGCGACGGTCCGGCGCTGCTTGTGATCGATCAGCTCGAGGAGCTGTGGACCCAGGGTGATTCCGCCGGGCGGGCACGGCTGACCACCCGGCTGGCCGAGTACACCGGGCGCCGGCGCACCGTGGTGATTGGGGTGTTGCGCGCCGACTTCTACGAGCGTGCCGCCGCCGGGCCGATCATCGCGTCGGTGCTGGCCGACTCGCAGCTGCTCGTCACGCCGATGCTGCCCGCACAGCTGCGGGAGGTGATCGTGCGACCCGCCGAGGTCGCCGGGCTCACCGTCGACGACGATCTGGTGACCATGTTGCTCGACGACGTGGCGCCGTCGACGAGCGTGCGGCCGGTCGGCGCGGGCGTACTGCCACTGCTGTCCCATGCCCTGCGTGCAACCTGGGAGAAGTCCGATCGCCGACGACTCACCGTGCGCGACTATGTGTCGACCGGGCGTATCTCGGGGGCCGTCGAACAGACCGCGGAGTCGGTGTATGACTCACTCGACGACGCGCAGCGGGACGTGGCGCGCCGAATCCTGTTGGAAATGGTCAACGTCGACGAGGAGACCGTCACCCGGCGCACCGTCCGTCTCGCCGATCTCGACGCCGACGACCCGGCCGGGGACAACCGTCATGTGCTCGAGACGTTCGCCGCGGCACGTCTGGTCACGGTGACGACCTCGCACGCCCAGGTCGCACACGAGGCGCTGCTGACGGCCTGGCCGCGGCTGGGCGAGTGGATTGACGCCGACCGGGAACGGCTGTTGCTGCGGCGCCGACTACAAACCCTGCGGGACACGTGGGAGGCCAACGGACGGCCCGACGACCTGCTGCCGCTGCGGGCCCGGCTGGAGATGTTCCGGCCGCTCGCCGACGACGGCTCCTCGCTGGATCAGGCCAGCCGTGGCTTCCTGGAGGCCGGTGAGGCGCGGGTACGCGCCCAGGACGCCCAGGAGCGCCGCCGCAGTCGTCAGCTGCGCCGAATCGCGCTGACCGCCGGGGTCTTCGGCATCGTCGCAGTCACCGCAGCGGTCATCGCGGTGATCACCGGCGTACATGCGGTCGGTCAGCGCGAGCAGGCCGAGGCCGCCCGGAATCAGGCGCTGAGCCGACAGTTGGCCATCCAGTCGAGTGAGTTGGAGGATCGCGACCCGTTTCTCGCCGCGCAGTTGGCCATGGTCGCCTATCAGACCTCGCCGACCCTCGAGGCGCGGTCGCGGTTGATCGACGCGACCGGTCACGGTGTCCCGAACCGCTTTGTCGGTGAGGGCGGGTCGGTGTTGCTGGCCCGCTCGGTGTCACTGCTCGTCGCCGCCGGAGGTGGTGGGCAGGTGCGCGTGTTCGACGTGTCCGACCGCGGGATCGACCGACAGGTCACCACCTTCCGCGCCCCGGGTGGCGGAGGCCGATTGGGTGGGGTGGCGATCCTGCCGGGGACCTCAACGGTTCTTCTGGGCGGTCGCGGCACCCTCACCGCGTGGAATGTCGCCGACCCCGCACACCCGGTGCGCGCCTTCGACTTTCCGGACGTCGGCGGCGACGTCAACGCGATCACGGTGAGTCCGGACGGTCGGTTCGTCGTCGCCGCCGTACCCGAGGTCGGGGTGCAGGCATGGGTGAACTCGGCCGGGGCGTGGCGTCCGGTGCCGTTGCCGGGCAAGGTCGCCGGAGTCGCCGGCGCGGCCGCGTTCAGCCCGGACAGCCGCTCGCTGGCCACGAGCAGCGCCAACCGTCGCATCGATCTGTGGCGCATCGACGGCGACGCCATCGTCGCGACGGGGGAGATCCCACTCGATGCGTGGCGCGACAACGAACTCGCGCAGGGCCTGACCTACACGCCGGACGGTACGCGGCTGGCGGCGGCACTGCGCAGCCGCGTCATCGACGTCGTCGACGTCACCGATCCGGCGGCTCCGCGCAAGGTTGCGGGATTCGGCGGATTCGACAGTTACGTCACGGCGGTGGCCGTCAACGCCGCCGGTACCGAGATCGCGGGCGCGGGCGCCGACAACACGCTGCGGATCTTCGACCTGGCCAACCCGTCGGCCGCCCCGCGGATCCTGACGGCCGCGTCGAACGCGGTGTCGGTGGTGTTCGCCGGCGACCATGTGATCGCATCCAGTGATGATGGGCGGGTGCAGGATTGGCCGCCGACGTCGAATCGGACGGTGGTCGGGACCAACAGCGTCTACCAGATCCCGGCGAACGGCTCGACGACCCGGCTGCTCGCCGCCGACAGCGGCACCGATGGGCGGATCACCCAGTGGGACATCGAGTCCGGGGGACTGCGCCGCGCGGGACCGGATCTGGTTCCGCCGCCGGGCATCGTGTACTCGGGGGCGGTGACGATGTCGCCGTCGGGCCGGATCGCGACCATGGGGACGGTCACCGGCGCGGTACAGTTCGCGGACATGTCGAATCCCGCCGACCCGCATCTGGTGGGTACGGTCGACGCGCAGCACACCCTCAACGAGACGGTGGACTACAGCGAACGGTCGCATCTGGCCGTGACCGGGGCCACCGACAGCAACATCGTCACCGTCATCGATGCCTCGGATCTCGCTGCGCCCAAGGTGGTCTCGACCTTCGACGCCGGCGGTGGTGTGTGGTGGACGACGCTGAGTCCCGACGGTCGCAGGCTCGCGGTGGCGACCTCCACCGGCGTCGTGCAACTACTGGATCTCACCGATCCGGCTGCGCCGCGAGCCTATCCGCATCCGATCGACTTCGAGGGCGCAGCGCTCGCGGTGCGCTTCTCGGCCCCCCGCGGCGACCGGATCGTGGCGACCTCGGAGGAACGTGCGGTCGTCGTCGCCGATGTCTCGAATCCGCAAGCGCCGCATACCGTCGCGACGTTGACCGGTCCGGCGGGCCAGCTCTACAGCGCCGGTTTCTCCGCCGACGGTTCCCACGTGATCGCCGGTGGTGGGAATTCGGAGGTGTGGGTGTGGAATCTCGCCGACGGTGGGTCGGCGGAGGTCGTGATGCGCTCGTTCCCCGGACGGGTCTACGACGTGCGATTCGCGCCCGACGATCGGATCCTCGCCGCCGGTGAGGGAGGGGTGATCGAGTCGTGGGAGCTCGACACCGCTGCGATCATCGACGCGCAGTGCGCGCAGGTCGGTGATCAGATCACCGAGGAGGAGTGGGACACCTATGTGCGCGGCATGGGCTACCAACCTCCGTGCGGTCGGTGATCGCGGCCGCGGGGGCCGGTCCGGGTAGGTATCGACGCTGGTAACTTGGGCCCAATGCGGTTGTTGCAGCGCCCCATCGAGCACGGCGAGCTCACCCTCGCGGTTGCCGTCGACGGCGATCTCGCCGACGGCCGGACACCGCCGGTCCTGCTGGTCCACGGGATGGGCAGCGACCACGGCACCTGGCGGCCCTTCGCGTCGGTCCTGCGCCGCGCAGGCCGTGCGGTCATCGCGGTCGACCTGCGTGGACACGGCCGTAGTGGCCGTGCCGTCGAGTACACGCTGGAGGCCTTCGCCGCCGACCTGCGGTTCGTGCTCGACGAGTTCGACGTGGCGAGGGCTGATGTGGTTGGTCACTCGCTCGGTGCGCATGCGGCACTGCGTGCGGCGATGACCGATCCCGGCCGGGTCCGGTCGCTGGTGCTCGAGGAGGTACCGCCGATGCCACGCGACCAGGACGACCTCGACGAGGAGATCGTCATGTCGTCGGGATTCGGTGAACGCGTGCGCGGTATCGGCGCCCTGATGCGCAACCCGATGCCGGTCGTCCGATTCGATCGTGCCGTGGCAACGCAGGTCGGCACCGAGTTCGAGCGAGCCGAACCGCAGTGGTGGGACCGTCTGGCCGCGGTGTCCGCCCGGACCCTCGTCATCTCCGGTGGTCCGCGCAGCTTCCTTCCGCCGCAGCATCTGCAGTCCCTGGCGCAGGCCCTACCCGACGGCCGCTTCGACATCATCGACGCGGGCCACTCGGTCCATCGGGACCGTCGTCGCGAATTCGCCGCGAAGGCAGGCGCTTTCCTCGCGCGGTGACGCCGGTGCCGGCCCCTACGCGGCCGGCTTGTTGTGCAGCGGCCGCGGGTCGACGCCGACCTTCTCCCATGCCTCGGCGGCCCACGGCACATACAGCCACTGCACCGGCAGCCGGTTGAACACCGGGTTGAGCGCCCGCATGAATGCGGCAAACCTCTGGGAGTTCTTTTCGCGCTTGGCATCCCATTCCAGGTCGCAGACATCTCGCATCTGCTGCGGAAGGGTGCCGACCACCACGGTGCGGATGAACGCGTTGAGTGGGGCGGAGACGACGCGCCACACCGGCGCCGGGATGCGGCGGGGCCGCGGCAGACCCTTGCGGATGTATCCGGTGGCGTACACGACGGTCTTGTGCGGCACGAAACGCTCGAGCATGGAGTCCCAGTACTCGCGGAACTCGGTGTAGGTCTGCGGCTGACTGCGCGCGCTCACGCCGTAGAGCTCGTACCAGATCTTGCTCTCGGCGAAGATCTGTTCCTTCTCCGCCTCGGACAACCTGCGGATGAAGGTGTCGGTGATGTAGAGCACCTGATCGACGAAAGTGGCATGCGCCCAATAGAACAGCTCGGGATTGAGCGCGTGGTAACGCGAACCGTCGCTGATCGTGCCCTTGATATCGCGATGGAAATCGCGCACGGTTCGCCCCCACTTGGCGGGTTCGGCGCTGTAGACGGTGCGCATGACGGGCGGGCCGGTGCGGCGGGCGCGGCCGAGGAAGTCGTCGAAGATCACCGAGTGATCGAGCACGCCCTGTCCGAGTTGTTCGATGCAGTTCTCGGTGCCGGCGAGGCGCTGGAATCCGAGGATTCCGCGGACGTCGCCGTAGAACTTCCAGATCAGCGAGTCCGCGCCGAGCCGCGGAGTCGGCAGCGCGTCGTTCTCCGGAGCGGGGTGTTCGGGGCCGGCCTCGACCAGGACAGGCTGCGCCTCACGGATCGCCGAGTCGAAATCCTGATTCACTGTCATGGCGAGACCTTATCGCACGAAGGAACGGGTTTCCAGATTTGTTTCAACAGTCTGGACAGTGAGGAGGATCGTGACCGGTCAGAGGTTGCCGACGCCGGAGGAACTGCTCGAGCACGCGGTGGTGCTCAGCCTGCCGATGCGCACCCGATTCCGGGGCATCACCACGCGCGAGGTGATGATCGTCGAGGGGCCGGCGGGATGGGGCGAATTCGGGCCCTTCGTCGAGTACGACGACGAGGAGTCCGCGGCGTGGCTCGCGGCGGGAATCGAGGCGGCCTATCTCGGACCACCCCCCGCACGTCGCGATCGGGTCCCGGTCAACGCCACCGTCCCCGCGGTACCCGCGTCGGAGGTCGCGGGCATTCTCGCCCGTTTTCCCGGGGCGCGAACGGCCAAGGTGAAGGTCGCCGAACCGGGACAGACCCTCGACGACGACGTCGCGCGCGTTGCCGCCACACGCGAGCTCATCGGCCGCGTCCGCGTCGATGCGAACGGGAAGTGGACTGTGGCACAGGCGGTCACGGCGCTGCGGGCGATCGGCGACCTCGAGTATGCCGAGCAGCCGTGTGCCACCGTCGAGGAGTTGGCTGCGGTGCGTCGGGCGGTCGATGTGCCGATCGCCGCCGACGAGTCGATCCGCAAGGCCGCCGACCCGATGCGGGTGGTCGCCGCCGAAGCCGCCGACATCGCGGTGCTCAAGGTCGCACCGCTGGGCGGCATGCGGGCCGTGCTCACCCTGGCCGAGGAGATCGGTCTGCCCGTGGTGATCTCGAGTGCGCTGGACTCCGCGGTCGGCATCGCCGCCGGCGTCGCGGCCGCCGCGGCGCTGCCCGAGCTACCGTTCGCCTGCGGTCTCGGCACCGGCTCGTTGTTCACCGGAGACGTCGCCGACGGTGGCACCCCGGACGGTGGCACCCCGGACGGTGGCACCCCGGACGGCGGCACCCCGGACGACGGTCATCTGCGGCCACGGTGGTTCGGGCCCGGTGACCTCGACGTTCCGTCGACGCTGCGCGCCGCCGACGACCGCCGGCAGTGGTGGCACGAGCGATTGCGGCGCGCTCACGCGGTGCTGACCGCGCGGGGTCATCGGCTCGGCTGAGGAGGGTTCGGTTCCGGGCTCGTGGGGTGACAGTTGATAGAGACATATCGTAGAGTTTGTTCCATGGTGTTGTGTGGCTCACAGGCGCGGACGGATTCGCGCATGTGCAGGGTGCTGTCATGACCGCCCCCTCGTCGGTGTCTCGGGGCCCGGCCGGGAAGTCGCCGATCTTCGCCGCGCCGCCGCCCGGCAGCGATCTGCGGGCGATTCCGTGCGCGCACCGCAACGGAATCCTCGAGATCATGTCGATGCGCCGCGACCCCTTCGCCTTCGCCGAACGCCGTCGCGCCGAGCTGGGCGTCATCTCCGGCATGAGCGCGCTGGGAATTCGAATCGTCACCGCCGCAGGCCCCGACGCGGCCGCGGAGATCCTGATGAACTCCGACCGGGCCTTCGCCAACGGCCCGGCCTGGAGTTATTTCATCGGCCCCTTCTTCAACCGCGGGGTGATGTTCCTCGACTTCGAGGAACACCGCCACCACCGGCGCATCATGCAGCAGGCCTTCGCGCCGGCGATGCTCAAGGGCTACCTGCAGGAGATGTCGCCGATGATCGCCGAGGCGATGACCCGCTTCCCGACGGGGCGCGTGCACCTGTTCGATCGGTTCAAGTCGTTGACCCTCGACGTCGCGCTCGAGGTCTTCCTCGGCGTCGACCTGTCCGCCGACGAGTCCGCCACGCTGAACAAGGCCTTCGTGGAGACCGTTCGCGCCGGAGTCGCCTACGTGCGCAAGCCGATTCCCGGCGGTCGGTGGTGGAAGGGCCTGCGCAGCCGCAAGGTGCTCGAGGAGTTCTTCTACGCCACCCTGCCCGCCAAGCGGGCGCGTGAGACCCCCGATCTGTTCTCGGTGCTCTGTCATGCGCGCAGCGACGAGGGGCACCGATTCACCGACGAGGACGTCGTGAATCACATGATCTTCGTCCTGATGGCCGCGCACGACACCTCGACGATCACGATGACCCAGATGGCCTACCGGATGGCCGCCGACCCACACTGGCAGGAGCGGGCGCGCGCCGAGTCCGACGCACTCGGCCCCGAGGTGGGCTATGACGATCTCGGCCGTCTCGACGTGCTCGACCGGGTGATGAAGGAGTCGTTGCGGATGTGCCCGCCGGTACCCGCCCAGCCGCGAATCGCGGTCAAGGACACCTCGATTCAGGGGTTCTTCGTACCAGAGGGGACGTTGGTCAGTGTTCCGCAGCTGGCCAATCATCGGGACCCCGAGTTCTACACCGACCCCGGGGTCTTCGACCCCGATCGTTTCGGCCCCGAACGCGCCGAGGACAAGTCGCATCGGATGGCCTGGATTCCGTTCGGTGCGGGCGTCCACAAATGCATCGGTCTGTATTTTGGACAAATGGAAATCAAGACGATCATGCATCACCTGCTGCGCGGGTACGAGTGGTCGGTCCCCGCGGGGTACACGCTTCCGATGGACTACAGCGCACTGCCGGTTCCCAAGGACCGCCTACCGGTCACCGTCCGGGGTTTGCGATGACCCCGGGTGCGGCGGGCACCCACGCCGAGCAGGGCCGTCGGCGCAAGGTCCGCAACACCGACAGTCCCGCCGATCAGAACAGCGCGATCATCGCAGCCGCCGAGGCGGAGTTCACCGAGGTCGGGGTGCGCCGCGCGAACGTCGACGAGGTCGCCAAGCGCGCCGGGGTCTCCCGGTCCACGCTGTATCGCCGGTTCCCCAACAAGGAGGCGCTGCTGCTCGGCGTCGCCGAGGAGCTCTACGAACGCGGCATGGCCCGGCTGGTCGACGCGGTCCGCGGTCTCGGGCCCCGCGAGGCGGTGATCGAGGCTTTTGCCGCGGGCGCGGCGATGATCTCCGACGAACCGCTGATGCGCCGACTCGTCCTGACCGACCACGACATGGCGCCGATCACCGCTTCGGTGACCGCCCTGTTCATCGACGTCGCGACCGGCCGCGTCGCCGCGACTCTGCGGACCGCCGGTGCGCAGATGCCCGACGACGATCTGCTCGAGGCCATCGAAATTCATGTGCGCCTGGTCATCTCGTTCCTGGAGACACCGGCCTCCGACGAGGCACGGCGGGAGCCGGACCGGGTGCGGGCATTCGCGGAGAAGTTCCTCGCGCCGATGATCTGGTGACCGCCCCGGGCGGCCACCGTCGAAGTCAGTACGTGATCTCACCAAGGGGGAGTAGTCGATGAGTATGCGCAGCAACCGATTCGGTCGTATCGGGCATGACGAGGTGCGGGCCCGGCTGGCCGACAAGGTCGTGGTGATCACCGGCGGCGCACGAGGTATCGGCTTTCAGACCGCCGGTCAACTCCTCGACGCCGGGGCGCGGGTGGCGATCGGCGACGTCGACGGTGAGGTCCTGGCCAAGGCGGCCGCCGATCTCGGGGTGGAGGGGGTCGAGGTCGACGTCACCGACCGGGCGAGTTTCGCCGCCTTCCTCGACGAGGTCGAACGGCGTCTGGGTCCGGTGGACGTGCTGATCAACAACGCCGGGATCATGCCCGTCGGGTCCTTCCTCGAGTTCGACGACGCGTTGATCCGCCGGACCTTCGACATCGACCTGATCGGCGTCATCACCGGCAGTCAGCTTGCCGCGCAACGAATGACGGTCCGAGAGTCCGGGCAGATCGTCAACATCGCCTCGGTCGCGGGCCGGCTGCCGATGCCCGGCCTGGCCGTCTACAACGCCGCGAAATCGGGGGTCATCGAGTTCTCCGAGGCCCTCGACGCCGAACTGTCCGGCCACGGCGTACGGGTGAGCACCGTGATGCCGACCTTCACCCGCACCGGCCTGATCTCGGGCCTGGCGACCAATCGCTACATCCAGACCGTCGAACCCGAGGTCGTGGCCGCCGCCGTCGTCGGGGTCATCGCCGAGCCGCGCACCCGGGTGGCCGCGCCGCGGGCGATGCGGTGGGTGGACGCCAATCCGGTCTTCCCGCAGGCACTCAAACGTCTGACGCGCCGACGCACCGGACTCGACCGGATCTTCCTCGACTACGACCCGGCCGGCCGCGCCGACTACGACGCCCGGATGCGGGGGCGCGCGACATCCTGAGCGTCACGGCCCGGCGTTATGATCGTGCGGTGCTGGCAAGGAGGCGTTGACGATGCCGTGGCCGACATCGGGATCCGCGTCGATCCGGGAGGAGCGGGTGGCCCGCCGCGAGTTGCGGCGCGCGGTTCGCGATCTCGACGAGGTGCGCCGGGCGAATGGTCGGATCGCCGCGCTGTCGCGGTGGTGGTGGTCGGCCGCCGCGCTGATCCTGGCCGCTGCGCTGCTGGTCGCGGGATTCGGTGTGGCGGCGTGGTTGCGCGCCGCGAATTCCTGGACCGACGCCGATTTCACCGACGTCGCCACCGGCGTCGTCGCGGAGTTGTTGAGCCCTGATCTGACTGCGCCGCAACGGGTTCGGTCGGTACTCGACGATGCGACCGGAGCCTTCTACGACGAATTCGCGCAATCGGCCGACGCCTACACCGCGTTCGTCCGGCGCAGCGGAACCGCGGCGAGTGCCACCATCGACGGCGCCGGAATCGTCACGCGCACCCCCGATTCCGCGGTGGTGCTCGTTGCGGCGACCGTGGGTTACCAGCAGGCCGGGCGGGCCGTGGGTGACCGCGCGTTCCGGTTGCGTCTGGCCGTCACCGACGATTCGGGACGGCTCAAGGTCGCGGCGGTGCAATACCTTCCATGAGAATCTCGCTGCGCACCACCTCCGGCCGTGACCGCATCGTCGCGCCCGGCGCTGCGCTGGTCGCCGCGGTGGTTGTGGTCGTGGTGATCGCCGCACTGGTGACCGCGGTGATCACCACCGCGACGTCGTTGTCCGATCAGCGACGGACCGCGGACAATCGCGACTCGCTGCGTGCTCATGCCGGTGCGATCGTCGCGCAGGTGTTCTCCGTCGACAACGCGACCTGGCAGGCCGATCGGGCGCGGGCCCGCACCCTGGTGGCCGGGGACTTCGCCGGATCGTTCGCCACGCAACTGCATCGCGCCCCGCCCGCGGGTACGGCGTCGGTCCGGTGGCATCCCGACTCGGTCGCGATCATCGACACCGGTCGCGAGGGCGGTGACGCCCTGATCCGCGCGACCGTGCTGACCCGCAGCGGAACGGGACAGCAGAGTACCGAAAAGCTCACGCTCCGCACGGGGTTCGTGCTCCGCGACGGACGATGGTTGTTACGTGATGCGGAGGTGGTGTCATGACCCCGCCGACCGACGCCACCGCGCGGGAACGGCTCGCGCAGGAGCGGGTGACGCACGCCCTGCGCGCCGCTCGCCTCGCCCGGATCGCCGCCGCCGACGATCTGCGGGCCCGCGCGGTGGCACGCTCGCGATGGGTGCGTCGCGGGCTCGCGGTGGCCGCGCTCGTGGCGGTGGTGCTGATCATCGTGGCGAGCACGCTCGCGGTTCTCGATCACCGGGCGACCGGCCGCGCCGACCTCGACGACGAGGTCCTCGGGGCGGCCCGATCGGCCACCACGAGCATGCTGACGTCGGACCCGGCGCACGCCGAGGCCTACGTCGAGCGGGTCCTCGCCCTGAGTACCGGGACACTGAAGAAACGTCTTGAGCAGGCCGGCGCGGCCCTGTCGGCCGCCGTCGCCGCCCAGACCGCACCCAGTGCCGGACGGGTGCTCTCGGCCGGGCTCGTCACCGATCCCGGGTCCGACGACCCGGGTTCCCGCGCCCAGGTACTGGTGGTCGTGCAGGCATCCAATCCCGTTCTGCTCGGCGGGGATCCGCAGGCCGACCGCCTCACCCTCACCGTCGGGATGACCCGCACCGACGCCGGCTGGCTCGTCGACTCGGCGGTACCCGCATGATCGCGCCGCGTTTCACCCCGAGCCGCTGGCTCACCTGGAACCAGCGCCACCGGGTCCGGCCGCTCGCCGCGCCGCCGCAGATGTCGCGGCGCGCACGCCGGCTGCTGATGGCGATCGCGGCGCTGACCCTGACCGCGCTGGTGGTCGCCGCCCTCGCCTGGACCCAGGCGTATCGGCAGACCCCCCGTCCCACCGACGCCGACCGTGCAGACCTCGAACGGGCCGCGACGAGTGCGGTCACCGCGCTGATGACCTTCGGCGGGCCGCACCCCCCGGCCCCCGATGCGGTACGCGCCCATCTGAGCGACCCGCTGCTCACGCGATACGACGCCGAGCGTGCCGACGTCGTCCTGCCGGATGCGGTTGCCGCGTCGGCGCAGATGACGGTGAATGTGGTCGGCATGGCGGTCGGGGAATCCCACGCCGACGACGCACGTCTGCTCGCTTTTCTCGACCAGACGGTGACGGTGCCCGACGCGGGTGCGCCGGGGGCCGGCACACCAGGAGCCGGGTCGGGCGCGGAGAACGGACATACATCTACCGAAATGTGGTTGGTCATGCGTAAGGTGAACCAAACCTGGCTGCTCGCCGACGTCCGACCGGTGGGAGACGTCACCCGCTGATGCGGGCAGCGACATTCGAACCGCTGATGCGGGCAGCACCGTCAACGAGAGGGCGAGAACCGAGGATGAGTGCAGCAGGTGTCGTGGTGGTCGGTGCGGGACTCGGGGCCATCCGCCTCGCAGAGAACCTGCGTACCAACGGATACGAGGGCCCGATCACACTGATCGGTGCCGAGCCCTACGCACCCTACGATCGGCCACCGCTGTCGAAGACCGTGCTACTCGGCAAGGACGACCGCGTCGAGCTCAAACCGGCCGAGTTCTACACCGAGTCGTCGATCACCCTGCGACTGGGCCAACGGGTCACCGCCGTCGACCCGCAGGCCAAAACCGTCACCGTGCGCGCAGACGACACCGATGGGCCCGATACCGACGCCACCCAGAGCGTCCCCTACGACGTCCTGGTGCTCGCCACCGGACTCGCCCCGCGGGCCTTCCCCGGCGCCGAACACCTTGCGGGCGTGCACACCCTGCGCACCTTCGACGACGCGGTCGCCCTGCGCTCGGAGATCGACGGTGCGCAGACCGCGGTGGTCATCGGTGCCGGCTTCATCGGCTGCGAGGTCGCGGCGAGCCTGACCGAGCGCGGTGTGCGGGTCTCGCTCGTCGAGCCGGCACCGACCCCGCTGGCCCAGGCGCTCGGCGAACCGATCGGAACCCTGGTGGCCCGGCTGCACACCGCCAAGGGAGTCGATGTCCGTGCGGGCGTCGGGGTTTCGGAGATCGTCGGCGGCGACTCGGGCGCGGTGCGGGCGGTGCGTCTGGCCGACGGGACCGAATTGCCCGCCGACATCGTCGTCGTCGGCATCGGCTCGATTCCCGTCACCGACTACCTCGAGGGCTCGGGTATCGGGTTCGTGCCGCGTGAGACCGGTGGTGGGATCGCCTGCGATGGCGGCGGAAAGACCAGCGCCCCAGATGTGTTCGCGATCGGCGACGTCGCCAACTGGGCCGACGGTTCGCCCGCCGCGCGGCGCGTCGAGCACTGGAATCACACCGTCGAACAGGCCGCGGTCGTCGCCCATCAGATCGCCGGCAGTGAGGGCGCGCCGATCACCGCGGCGGTGCCCTACTTCTGGAGCGACCAGTTCGCGGTGAAGATCCAGGCGCTCGGGCATCCGCGCGCCGACGACGAGGTGCACATCGTCAGCGACGACGGCACGAAATTCCTGGCCTACTACAGCCGCGACGGAATCCTCACCGGTGTGGTCGGCGCGGGCAAGGCGGGCCCGGTGATGAAGACCCGGCCCAAGCTGCAGACCCCGACACCGGTCGCCGACCTTCTCTGACCGCGGGGTCGCCGTGGATTCCGTTGCCGCGCAGGTGATCGCCGAGGTCGGCGAACTCGGTGACGCCGAGCGGGCCGCGGGTATCGCACGCTATTTGCAGGCCCGGCCCGGTGGTTACGGTGAGGGCGACGAGTTCGTCGGGGTCGCGGTGCCGCAACTGCGTGTGTTGGCCCGCCGGTGGCGTGGCATCGACCGCAGTGCCGTCGGCGAGCTGCTGAGTTCGCCGATCCACGAGATCCGGTTTCTCGCACTACTTCTTATGGCGCAGGAGTCCGCGCGCGCCGACGACGCCGACGCTCGCGCGTGGGTCGCCGACTATCGCCGGGCCGTCGACGACGGGTATGTGAACAACTGGGATCTCGTCGACACCTCGGCCGCACCGGTTCTCGGACACTGGTGTGTACGGATCGGTGACCACACCGCGCTCGTCGACCTCGCCGCCGACGAGCGGCTCTGGCACCGGCGGGTCGGTATCGTCGGCACCCACGCCCACCTGCGTGAGGGTGACGCCGGCCCCACGCTGGCGGTGGCGCCGCTCGTCATCGACGACCGGCGCGACCTCATCCAGAAGGCGCTGGGCTGGATGCTGCGCGAGATGGGCAAGCGCGTCGAGAGATCAACGCTCACCGATTATCTCGACGCCCATGCGGCGTCGATGGGACGCACCGCGCTGCGGTATGCGATCGAGCATCTCGATCCCGCGATGCGCGCCGGCTATCGCGCGATGCGATGAGTCTCGCGGGCCGTCCGGCACCGATCGCTCAGACGCCCTCGGCCTCGTGGCCCTTCCACTGCCGCAACATGCGTTCGCGCAGATCGTCGTAGATCGGCGGCGAACGCAGCAGTTCGGCGACGATCATCGTCGCGGCCCCCGCGGCGAGCACCGACACCGCAACCGAGGTCGTCGAGGTCATCTCCATCACCAGCACCGCGCCGGTGAACGGGGCACGGACCACGGCGGTGAAGAACGACGACATGCCCACGATCATCAGTGGCAACAACAGCTCGTGCCCGTAGCCCGGCGACACCAGATCGATCAGCCGCGAGGCGACGAGACCGGTCATGGCGCCGAGCGCCAGCATAGGGGCGAAGATGCCGCCGGGCGTGCCCGCCGAATACGACACCGGGCCGGCGACGAAGCGGATCGCCAGCAGCATCACGATCGCCCAGAAGGCCAGATGCTGACCGGACAGGATGTTCTGCGTCAGGTCGTCACCGCCGCCGCCGAGGTCGGGGTCGATGGTCAGCACCGCCCCGATGACCGCTCCGATGATCGCGGCCTTCACCGGGCCGGGCACCCGGGGGATGGCCGCGAAGCCGCTCAGACAGGCACGGATCAGCCAGTTGTAGACGACGCCGAGCAGCCCGACCACGACGCCGAAGACGACGAACACCGGAAGTGAGGACAACGCAACGGAATTGATCTGCGGGACGACGAAGTCGGGATGGTTGCCGACGATCAGTCGGCTGCACACGGTGCCTGCGGCGACCGCGGCCATCGTCCAGAGGACGTAGCGCACCTTGACGGTCTTGGCGATCTCCTCGATGCAGAACAGGGTGCCGCTGATCGGTGCGTTGAATGCGACGGCGAGACCGGCACCGGACAAGGTGGTCTGCAGTACCCGGATCTCGCGCATGGTGGCGCGGCACACGCGGCCGGTGAGCGCGCCGATCGCGGCGCCCATGTGCACCGTCGGACCCTCTCGGCCGAGGACCATCCCGCCGACGCCGATGGCCAGCAGGCCGCCGACGAAGCGGGCCGGGATGACCGCGGGTGGCGGTGGTGCGGCCTCGCCGCGTTCGACGGCCTCCACATGCTGGATGCCGCTGCCGGCCGCGCGCGGTTCCCATCGGGTGATCAGTGCCGCGATGAGCGCCGCGGTCGCCGAGATCACCACGGGTATCAGCCAGGCGGCGGGGCCGTGGTGGTGGGTCCAGTCGATCAGATCGGCGCGCAGGTGATCGGCGCGGATCAGCAGCCACCGGAATGCCCCGCCGACCAGACCGGTGATCGCACCGGCGATCGTGGCGACGATGGTCAGCCAGACGAGAACCCGTGCACCGGTGTCCTCTTCGGGCGCTTCTGGTGTGAGATCAGGGGAGTCCGGCGCCGTCACGCGTCGTCACCGGGCCGTTGGTGATCACCGGGCTGGGGATTTCGGGTCGCGGACACCAATCCACGGTAGAACCCCGACGGGCCCTCGGTGACGGCCAGGGTTGCCCGACGGCGTTCTCGATCGTCAGGACGCCCGGAACACCTTGATCGCCGCGGCGATCATCGGGAACTGCAGCGGCAGCCGTCCGACGGCGATCGCCTTGTAGATCGCCGGCTTGTGCCACCACAGCCGGACCATGTTGATGTTGGCCGGGTACACCGCGACGAACAGGGCCGCGGCTGCGGCGGCGGACGGCTTGCGGGTGGCCGGGACGAGAAGTCCCACGCCGAGCGCGACCTCGGCGACACCGGAGGCATAGGTCAGCATGCGCGGGTCGGCGGGGATCTCCTCCGGGATGATCTCGTCGAACGGCTTCGGCGCCACGAAGTGCAGGGTGCCGATGGTCAGCAGCATTCCCGCCAGGGCGCGGGCGAGCTGGATGGGGGACAGGCGTGAGAGCACGTCAGAACTCGATTCGCAGTCGGTCGGAAGTCGGATGGGCCTGACACCCGAGGATATAGCCGTCGGCGATGTCCTCGGGATCGAGCGCACCCGCGTTGTCCATCTCGACGGTTCCGTCGGTGAGAGTGCATGCGCACGAACCGCATTCACCCTCCTGGCACGAGTACGGCGCATCGAGTCCGGCCTCGAGCATGATGTCGATCAGGGTGCGTTTGCGGGGCCAGGTCAGCTCGTGGGTCTCGCCGTCGAGTTCGACCTCCACCGTGGCGGCGTCGGCCTGCTCCTCGGCGCTCACCTCGTCGAGGACCACGTCGGCGAAGGGATCACCCGAGAGCGAGTTGTAGACCTCGGCGTGCACGTCGTGATGGGCGAAGCCCGCGGTGTGCAGCGCCTGGTGCACGGCGTCCATGAAGGGGCCGGGGCCGCACATGTAGGCGGCGTGGCCGCGGAAGGCACCGAAGATCGTCGCCAGGGACTGCGCACGGGGCAGGCCTTGCAGCGTCTCGAGCCAGTGGATGAGGACCAGCCGGTCGGCGTGCGCGGTCTGTAGCTCGCGCAGTTCGTCGGCGAAGATGACGTCGTCGGCGCTGCGGTTGGCGTAGAAGAACACGATGGTGCCGCTCCCGGAGGCCAGGGCGGTCTTGAGGATCGACATCACCGGGGTCACCCCGCTGCCCGCAGCGATCAACAGGAGCGGTTCGTCGACCGACCGCGGGGTGAACACCCCCGACGGTGGCAGTACCTCGATCTGTGAGCCCGCGGAGAGGTTGTCGCACACCCAGTTCGACCCGTAGCCGTCGACGGTGCGCTTGACCGTCACCTTGGGCAGTTCGTCTCGGGCGGGGGAGGAGGCCAGTGAGTAGCAGCGGGCCACCGACCCGGTCTGCTCACTCGGGATGCGCAGGGTGAGGAACTGGCCCGACTTGTACTGGGTGAACGCGTCTTTGGCCGTATCGGGGAGTTCGAAGACGATCGACCGTGCATCGTGGGTCTCGTCGATGACCTCGGCCACGGTGAGGATCACGCTGCGCGAGCCGTGCGGCGTCAGTTCGGTCGTGTCCGATCCGGTCATGGCTCAGGTCTCCTGGCGTCGTCGAAGGTGCAAGTCGAAGGTGCGAAAACTAGAACACGTTCTACTTTGAGCCTAGCCTAGATGTCGGGCTGTCGACACCGGCAAGGCGATCGGTTCCAGGGTAGAGGGCGGTCCGTGGCGGCGGTGTCGCCGGTATTTCCTCGACAGCGCCCCGTCTCTCGCCGACAGCGCTCAGGACTTCGTCGACGGCGCCCTTGATTACGTCGATGGCGCTCTCGGTCACGTCGACAGTGCCCCGTCTCTCGCCGACAGCGCTCAGGACTTCGTCGACGGCGCTCTATTTCTCCCCGACAGCGCTCTCGGTCACGTCGACAGCGCCCGGTATCTCGTCGACAGCGCTCGGTATCTCATCGACAACGATCGAGTCGCGGGGCTGGCTCGGCGAACCCGTCGATCGCGAGCCTCGGCATCGAGGACCACACGTGTGCCGCCGAGTCGGTGACGGGGTCTACCGCGTGCGATGAGCACTTACAACCCCTCCAGCCCCGCGGCCAGCGTTGCGCACCCCGCTCGGATGAGTGCGTCGAGATCGGCGTCGGGATGGGCGAGCCATTGTTCGTAGGCGGCCAGGGCGGTGCCCAGGCACAGCCAGCCGATCGTCTGCGGGAGGTGATCGCCTTCGTCCAGGCCGAGCCGGTGGGCGCAGAACTCGGCGATGACGTGGCGCCAGTCGGCGTACATCAACATCGAATGTGCTTGCAGGCTCGGCACTCCCAGGAGTAGCTGCATGCGCCGGCGGTGGCCGTCGAGGAATTCTGCGGGCACCTCGTTGAAGGCGATCAGAGCCCGGGTGACGGCCTCGGCGATGGGGAGGTCGTCGGGGATCTCGGCGAGCAGCGCACGCAGGTCGTCGAGGTGGGCGTCGAACTCGCCCCACGGGATCGCGTTCTTCGACGGGAAGTACCGGAACAGCGTGCGACGCGCGATGCCGACGGCCTCGGCGATGTCGTCGACGCTGGTTTCCTCGAAGCCGACGGTGGTGAACAGGTCGATGGCGGTCGCGCTGATCTGCGCGCGGCTGGTGCGCGGACGCCGGCCCGGCGCCGTCGCGTTCTCGGTCGTCATCAGACCTCTCTCACCAGGTCGGGACCTGTCCGTTTGGTCAATTTTCGGCTAGGGGGTGCAATTCTGCACCCGGTGCCATTATAGTGGTCGGTGATCCACATCACTACCCGAATATTAGGAGGTTTGGATCATGGCCGATCACACAGCCAAGGCAACTCAGGACGTGGCGGTTCCCGCCGACGTCGAGACCGAGCTCGTGGGTGAGTCCCTCGTCGAAGAGGTCTCGATCGACGGGATGTGCGGGGTTTACTGATGTCCACCCCGACATCTGCTCCGGTTGCCGGCGACCGCGACTCCGCGGTCGCCGGTGACCGGCGCGACGCCCCCGCCACCCTGTCCACCTTCGATCTCGACGCCGCCTGGGAGCTCAACCCCAAGGTCGCACTACGCCCGGAACCCTTCGGGGCGTTGCTGTATCACTTCGGTACCCGCAAACTCTCATTCCTCAAGAACCTGACCGTCGTCGGGATCGTGCGCTCCCTCGCCGAGCATGACGACGCCGAGTCCGCCCTGGCTGCCGCCGGGATCGGAGCCGCCGAGCGCGCGCTGTACCTGCAGGCGCTGACCGCCCTGGCCGACTCCGGGATGATCGTCCGCCGCTGACCGGCGTTCTCGTCCACCGTCCACCACCGCTCCTCGAGCCCAAGGAGACCCGAAGATGACCACACTCGAGTTGCCGCCCACCGCAACCGAACTCGCCGCCATGCCGACGCTGCAGCCCAGCGCGCCCCCCAAGGTCGGGCGTCTGGTCGATCAGTTCGAGAAAGGGCTCGACGCCCCGATCTGCCTGACGTGGGAGCTGACCTACGCCTGCAACCTGGCATGTGTGCACTGCCTGTCGTCCTCGGGTAAGCGCGACCCGCGTGAGCTGTCGACCGAACAGTGCAAGGCGATCATCGACGAACTGCAGCGCATGCAGGTCTTCTACGTCAACATCGGTGGCGGGGAGCCGACGGTGCGCCCGGACTTCTGGGAACTCGTCGACTACGCCACCAGCCATCAGGTGGGAGTCAAGTTCTCCACCAACGGTTTACGGATCGACAAGAAGGTCGCTGCGCGGCTGGCCGCGTCGGACTACGTCGACGTGCAGATCTCGCTGGACGGTGCGACCGCGGAGGTCAACGACGCCGTGCGCGGCCCCGGCTCGTTCGACATGGCCGTGCGCGCGCTGGAAAACCTCCACGAGGCGGGATTCGCCGACGCGAAGATCTCGGTGGTGATGACACGGCAGAACGTCGCGCAGCTCGACGAGTTCAAGGCTCTCGCCGACCGCTACAACGCCACTCTGCGCATCACCCGGCTGCGCCCGTCGGGCCGCGGCGCCGACGTCTGGGACGACCTGCACCCGCTGCCCGAACAGCAGCGCGAACTCTACGACTGGCTCGTCGCCCACGGCGAGAACGTCCTCACCGGCGACTCGTTCTTCCACCTGTCGGCATTCGGCGGGACCGGCGGGTCTGGCCTGCCCGGGCTGAATCTGTGCGGCGCGGGTCGCGTGGTGTGCCTCATCGATCCGGTCGGCGACGTCTATGCCTGCCCGTTCGCGATCCACGAGAACTTCCTCGCCGGCAACATCACCACCGACGGTGGCTTCCAACAGATCTGGCAGAAATCGGACCTCTTCACCGAGCTTCGTGAGCCGCAGAACGCCGGAGCCTGCACGCGCTGTGCCCATTTCGACGCCTGCCGCGGCGGCTGCATGGCGGCCAAGTTCTTCACCGGACTGCCGCTGGCCGGACCCGACCCGGAGTGCGTGCAGGGATACGGCGAGGAGCTGCTGGCCGGTGAGCGCGCCAAACCGACTGCGAACAAAGATCATTCCCGCGGTACCCCGTTGACACTGATGACCCGGCAACCCGACGGGGAGATCACCCCGATCGGTGGGCCGCCGTCGAAGAACTGCGATGAGAACCCGTTGGCGGGATTCGCCCTGTAGTACCCCCGCGTGGCGGATCGTCGAGCACTCGGGCCGGCCGCCCGGGTGGTTCGATGCTGCGACGAACAAGTAAAGAAAATAGGTAGGAACACACAATGGTCACCAATCCCTGGGCCCGCAATCCCTGGTTCGAAACCGTTCACGAAGCGCAGCGTCGCGCCAAGAAGCGACTGCCGAAATCGGTGTACTCCTCGCTGATCGCCGGCACCCAGGCCGGCGTGACGGTGCGCGACAACGTCGACGCGTACTCCGAGATCGGGTTTGCCCCGCATGTGATCGGCGCGCAGCCCGATCGTGAACTCTCCACCACCGTGATGGGCCAGGACCTGTCGTTCCCGGTGATGATCAGCCCCACCGGCGTACAGGCCGTCGACCCCGACGGCGAGGTCGCGGTGGCGCGCGCCGCGGCAGCGCGCGGCACCGCAATGGGCTTGTCCAGCTTCGCTTCTCATCCGGTCGAAGAGGTCACCGCGGTCAACGACAAGATCTTCTTCCAGATCTACTGGCTCGGCAGTCGCGACGAAATCCTGGCGCGTGCCATGCGCGCCAAGGAAGCCGGCGCGAAAGGTCTGATCGTCACGACCGACTGGGTGTTCAACATCGGTCGCGACTGGGGAAGCCCGGAGATCCCGGAGAAGGTAGACTTCAAGGCTCTGCTGCGTCTGGCGCCGGAGATCGCGGTCAAGCCGCGCTATGCGATGGACTGGATTCACGACGGCAAGATCATCATTCCCGACCTGACCGCGCCCAACGTCTCCAAGGGTAAGGGGCAGCCCGGCCCGACATTCTTCGGTGCCTACGGCGAGTGGATGAGCACGGCTCCGCCCACCTGGGACGACCTTCAATGGCTGCGCGAGCAGTGGGGCGGACCGTTCATGGTCAAAGGCGTCACCCGTCTCGACGACGCCAAGCGGGCCGTCGACATCGGGGCGACCGCGCTGTCGGTGTCCAACCACGGTGGCAACAACCTCGACGGCACCCCCGCCACCATCCGCCTGCTGCCGGGCATCGCCGAGGCGGTCGGCGACCAGATCGAGGTCCTGCTCGACGGCGGCATCCGCCGCGGCAGCGACGTCGCCAAGGCACTCGCGCTCGGGGCGCGCGCGGTCATGATCGGTCGCGCCTACCTGTGGGGTCTGGCGGCCAACGGTCAGGCGGGCGTCGAGAACGTCCTCGACCTGCTCCGCATGGGCCTCGACGGCGTGGTGATGGGACTGGGCCACAAGAGTATTCACGAACTCTCGCGCGATGACCTGATCATCCCCGAGGACTTCGATCGGTCCTTCGGCAGCATCTGAGCGAATCCGCGCCGGAAGAACGCCGCAGAAACAGGCTACGAAAGACAGAGCGCCGTCGGTTCCCGCCGACGGCGCTCTGTTTTTCGCCGACAGCGCCCGGTATCTCGCCGACGGAGCTCTCGATTCCGTCGACAGCGCTCTGTTTTTCGCCGACGGCGCCCTCGGTTTCGCCGACGGCGCTCAGACCTTGGAGTTTCCCATGTCGATCTGGAATTGCGAGCCGGTGACCGCGCGCGCTTGCGGTGAGGTGAGGTAGAGCACGGCGTCGGAGATGTCGTCGAGCGAGGCAACCGGGAAGTGATCCATCATCGAGATGAAATACCTTGTGTACTCGCCCATCTCGAAGATCTTCATGGCTGAGGTGTCGGCGATGCCCATCGGCGTGTTGACGGCGTAGGGGTGGATCGAGTTGACGCGGATGCGGCGCGGGGCGAGTTCTTTGGCGGTTGTCTGTGCCAGTCCGGTGAGCGCGTATTTCGACGCCGAGTAGGCCGCCTGGACGGGCATCGCCTTGAGCCCGGCGACCGACGAGATGACGACGATCGAGCGGTTCTCGGCGTCGGTCTCCAGGAGCGTGGGAATGGTGGCGCGCAACGTCTTCCAGGTGCCCACCACATTGACGTCCATGACGTCGGTGAATTCGTGTTCGGAGAGCTCCCAGGTGAGCCCCCACGAGAGGATGCCGGCGTTGGCGATCACATGATCGAGGCGGCCGAATTGCCGCACGCCGTCGGCGACGAGCTCCTCCTGGAACGCCAGATCTCGCGTATCCCCCTGACGTGCAAGGATTTTGCCGCCGGCTTCCTCGACGAGGCGAATCGTCTCGGCAAGATCGTCCGGAGTCGACGCCGGGTAGGTGATGTGGTCGGCGACCTCGCCGGCGATGTCGAGTCCGATGATCGACGCACCCTCACGGGCGAAGCGGAGCGCGTGATTACGTCCCTGGCCACGGGCGATGCCGGTGATGTAGACGACCTTGCCGTCGAACTGTCCCATGAGGAAAAACTGTAACACGTTCTATTTCGGTGGGGTGGGCTACCGAGGGAAAGCGCTGTCGGCGCTGAGACGGGCGCCGTCGGCGAGTTGGAGAGCGCTGTCGGCGTTGGCACGAGCGCTGTCGGCACAACAGAAGGCGCTGTCGGCGAGGTGGAGGGCGCTGTCGCGACAAGACGGGGCGCCGACGACATCGTCGGCGCCCCGCGTCGGACGGAGGAGGTGCGATCCGGTCAGTCGGTCCAGATGGTCGACGGATCGGTGGCCTGGCGGGCCGGTCCGCTCGGCGTCTCCGGCGAGGTGCGCGAGAACCGCGGTGCCACTTGTGCCTGCATGACGCCGTCGATCTCGAGGAGGTTGGCGCGGGCCGACATGTGCGGGTCGGTGGGGGCCTCGGCGAAGGTCAGCACCGGTGAGGTGCAGGCGTCGGTGCCGTCGAAGACCTTGGCCCACTCGTCGCGGGTGCGCGAGGCGAAGGTCTCGGTGAAGACCTTCTTGAGCTCCGGCCATTTCGCGATGTCGTTCTGGTCCGGCAGATCGGCGTCGGCGAGTCCGAGGCCCTCGAGGAGTGCGGCGTAGAACTGCGGCTCGATCGCGCCGACGGCCATGTACTTGCCGTCGGAGGTCTCGTACACCTCGTAGTACGGGGCGCCGGTGTCGAGCATGTTCACCCCGCGCTCGTCCGACCACAGCCCGGTGCCGCGGAAGGCCCACATCATCTGTCCCAGAACGGAAGCGCCGTCGACCATCGCTGCGTCGATCACCTGGCCGCGACCGGAGAACTGTCGCTCGAAGAGTGCCGAGAGCACGCCCATGACGAGGAACATCGAGCCGCCGCCGAAGTCGCCGGCGAGGTTGAGCGGGGGCACCGGACGCTCACCGTGACGGCCGATCGCGTGCAGCAGGCCGGTCAGCGAGATGTAGTTGATGTCGTGGCCGGCGAGCTCGGCGCGCGGCCCTTCCTGGCCCCAGCCGGTCATTCGGCCGTAGACCAGGCCGGGGTTGACCTCGGCGAGATCATCGGGCCCGAAGCCGAGTCGTTCCATCACGCCGGGCCGGAATCCCTCGAGAATCACGTCGGCCTTGGCGACCAACCCGAGGATGGTGTCGCGGTCGGCCGGGTCCTTGAGGTTGGCCTCGACGACGCGACGCCCGCGCAGCAGCGCGTCGGCATTGCGGCCCTCGGCCGGCAGTGTGCCGGGACGCTGCACCCGGATGACGTCGGCGCCGAGGTCGGCGAGCATCATCGCTGCGTGTGGTCCCGGACCGATGCCCGCGAACTCGATCACGCGCAATCGATTCAGCGGTCCGCTCTTACCGCTGGTGGGTGTCGAATCTGCTGTCATGGATGTCCTCCCTCGAATGTTGTCGGCATTGTTGTGCCGACTGGTGCCGACCGTGTTCTGCGACACATACTGCGATCCAGGATTCCACAACCGATCGAGCGCTCGTCCAAGCGGGTCCGAACAGGGGATCTTGGTCGTGTAATTGGTGACGACCGGTTACCCCGAGGCGCCGCGCACATTAGACTTGGCCGAATGGTGCGAACGGCGAGGCTGGGGCAATACGCATGGCCGCAGGTGACGCCCGCCGAACTGACGCTTCTCGTTCCGATCGGTTCCGTCGAACAGCACGGGCCGCATCTCCCGCTCGACACCGACACCCGCATCGCCGTCGCGGTGGCCACCGCCGCCCGTTCGGAATTGCCCGCCGACGCCCCGGTCGCGGTCGCACCGGAGATCGCCTACGGAGCCAGCGGTGAGCACGAGGGTTTCGCCGGGACGATCTCGCTGGGACAGCAGGCGCTGACCGACCTCCTCGTCGAATTCGGTCGCAGCGCGTGTCGCTGGGCGCGGCGGATCGTCTTCGTCAACGGTCACGGTGGCAACGTGCCCACGCTGGCCGCTGCGGTCACCAGATTGCGCTATGAGGCGCGCGAGGTGGCCTGGTATCCGTGCATGTTCGCCAACGCCGACGCTCACGCCGGTCATACCGAAACCTCGGTGCTGCTTCATCTTTCGCCAGAGTTGGTGCTGACCGACCGGATCGAGGCGGGTAACCGTGAGCCGATCGGCGCGCTGATGGCACCGATGCGTGCCGGCGGTGTCGCCGCGGTCAGCGAGAACGGGGTACTGGGCGACCCGCGAACGGCGACCGCCGAGCACGGTGCGCAACTCCTCTCGTGTGTCGTCGACGACCTGACGCGGGCGCTCGGCGAGTGGACCGTCGACGACGGGGGGAGACTGCGGTGACGACGACCGAATGGGTCGCGCAGAAGACGCCCGCCCCGAGTGACTCCGGATTGCCGGACGGTTTCCAGATCCAGATCGATCTGCGGTGCGCACGTCGCGGCGACCTGCGCTATCTCGTCGGTGGGTCGCCGACGCGCATGCTCCGGCTCAGCGACACCGCGCTCGGTCTCACCTCCGCAGACGGCCGCATCGAGGTGTGCAACACCGCCACGCGCACGCTCTCGCGGACGCTGCTCGAGACGGGCATCGCTCATCCGCGGCCCATGTCGGGGCCCAAGCCCGACGACGTCACCGTGGTGATCCCGGTGCGCGACAACCAATCCGGCGTCGACCGGCTCCTCGACGCGGTGGCCGGTACCCGGGTCATCGTGGTCGATGACGGCTCGGCGGTGCCCCTCGTCGCGCAGGGGCCGCTGGTGCAGGTCATCCGATTCGAGTCCAATCGCGGCCCGGCCGCAGCCCGCAACGCCGGGGCTGCGGCTGCGACAACCGACTTCGTGGCCTTCCTCGACTCCGACGTCGTTCCCGAGCCGGACTGGCTGGTGATGCTGCTGGCGCACTTCTCCGATCCGCTGGTTGCGCTGGCCGCTCCCCGGATCGTCGGCTTGTCGGCCCGACGCGGTGAACGCCAGTCGATGGCCGAGCGCTACGAGAACGGTCACTCCTCACTCGACATGGGGCCCACCGAGGCTGCCGTGGTTCCCGGTACGCCCGTACCATATGTGCCCAGTGCGGCAATGATCGTGCGGCGCAGTGCTTTTTGCGGATTCGACGAGAATCTCCGGGTGGCCGAGGACGTCGACCTGTGCTGGCGACTGCACGAGGCGGGCTGGCGGATGCGCTACGACCCGGTGGCCCGGGTGGCCCACGACCACCGCACCAATCTCCGGCAGGTGTTGTCCCGTCGCCGGTACTACGGCACCGGGGCGGCGTTCCTGGCTCAGCGGCACGGCACGCTCGCCGCACCGATGGTGATGACGGCGTCGATGGCGCTGGCGGTCGCGGCGCTGTTGTCGCGGACGAAGTTCGGACTCGTTCTCGCTTTTCTCGTGCTGGCCCGCGTGGCCCATCGATTGCGGACGCGACTCGGTGACCTGCCGGACGCGCCGGTGGCCGCCGCGCAGATGACTGGCCGCGCGGCCGGATACGGACTACTGCAGGCGGCCGGTGCGATCTGTCGACATTATTGGCCGGTTGCAGTCCTGTTGGCGTTGATCTCCAAGCGATTTCGGATACTCGTCATCGAGGTCGCCATCGCCGAGGGTCTCATCGAATGGGTGCGCGCTGTCCTCGCCGACACCACGCAAGGGCCCGCGATCGGCCCCGTCGCCTATCTGATCTGTCGCCGTCTCGACGATCTCGCCTACGGTGTGGGGCTGTGGGAAGGCGTTGTGCGTCAACGTGATCTCGGCGCGCTTCGACCTGTCGTCACGCGCTGACCGCCGAACCAAGGTGATAGAGACGCCGGTGGACGAGACGTCGGTGGCGGGTGAGCTTCCCCGACGCGCAGACGTCGTCATCGTCGGCGCCGGCAGCGCCGGGTCGGTACTGGCCGACACATTGAGCCGCGACGGCACCCGATCGGTACTCCTGCTCGAGCAGGGGAGCGGCTGGCCCGATGCCACGGTTCGCGATCTCCGGACACTGCCGATCAGCGCGTCGTCGGGCTTCGTGACCGTCCACGACGCGCCGCCCGGCCAGACCGTGGTCCGCGGGCGCGGGCTGGGCGGGTCCTCGGCGATCAACGGTGGATATTTCTTGCGCTGGCATCGCGATGATTTCGCGGGGTGGCCCACCGGCTGGGGCGTCGACGACGTCGAAAGGGCCTACCGCGAACTCGACGAGACCGACGGCCCGATGTCGGTGCATCCGTTCGGCGAGGACGATCTTGGGCCGGCCGCCCGCGCCTTCGAGCGATTCTGGTCGACGCGGGTACCGGTCCGCGATGTCACCGACCGGTGGCCGATCATCGGTCTCAACCGAGTGCTGGGCAACAACGAACTGCAGGGCGACAACGCAGTGCTGGGCAACAATGCAGTGCTGGGCACCAACGCCCACCGACTGCGCACGACCTCCGCGGAGGCATTTCTCCGCCCGGCTCTCGCACGTCCGAATCTCGTTGTGAGAACCGGTATTCGGGTACAGGAGATCCTGATGGCGGGACGCCGGGCGACGGGCCTGCGGGTCACGGGGTCGGGGGGCACGGGGTCGGGGGGCACCGACGCCGACATCGCCTGCGCCGAGGTGATCCTGTGCGCCGGAACGCTCGGTACCGCAGGCATCCTGCTGCGCTCGATCCCGGAAGTGATCGGGCCCTCCGGCGTACTCGTCGCCGGCGAACACCGTGAGGTGCTCGTCGGATACCGCAGGCGTTCGCCCGACGATCTGCGGCCACTCCTGCCGACCGTGGTGCACACCGGCGACGGTATCGAGATCCGCTGCTACTCCGACAATTTCGAGCGGTATGTGACCGGATCGGCCGGCGGCTCGCAGGCCATGGGGGTCTGCGGGATGCTCCAGGCGGGCCCCGCGCGGCTCACGTCGGCGTCGGAAGGTTCAGTACGCATACGGTTCGACGACCTCGACGAGTCGGCGACCGCCCCGTTGTGGGCCACGGCGTCGGACGTGGTGGACATGTTGGCGTCCGCCGAGTTCGACGACGTGGTGGAGCCCGATTCGATCTCGGTCGATCCGGTGATCCGCAGTTCGCAGCACGCCTTCGGCAGCCTGCCAATGGGCGTCCGCACCGACTGGCTGGGCGGGGTGGTCGGCGTGCGGGGACTACGGGTGGTGGACGGCTCGATCCTGCCGAGCCCGGGCCGCAGCGGACCGCACGCCACGATCATGATGATGGCGCGGCGGATCGGTGCGGCGCTCGCGGCGGAGCACTGACCGCACCGACCACGCCCTGCGCACCCGAACACATTTCGGGAAAGAAGTTCATCGATCCCGGGAACCTTTGTGCACCGGCATCCGACCACTCTTGCGGCTCGACTACATCTGACTGACGAGAGGCGGGTGGCGAACTGGCCGCAACCGTGGCGATCACCGGCGTGTTCACGCTGTGCGCGGTGATCTACCTCATGCGTGCCTGGCACTCGCCGACCCCACTGACCCGATTTGCCGGAATTCTGCACGTCCTGATGGCCGTCGCGATGATCGCCATGGTCTGGCCGTGGGGCGCGCAGGTGGCACCGATCGTGTCGGTTCTCGTGTTCAGCGGTGGCGCCCTGTTCTTTGCTCATCGCGTGGTCGTCGACGCCGATGCGACGCGGCGTCACCTGCTGGTGGGGTCCTACGACGCGGCCATGATGGCGTCGATGGTGGTGATGTCGGTGCTGATGTCGGTGCCGGCGACGGTGAATTCCGCTTCGGCGGAGGCGAACTCGGCCCAGGGTTCGATGCCTGGCATGGGTTCGATGCCCGGTATGGGCTCGATGAGCGCTATGGGCGTGCCGGGTACCGCGGGCTGGGCGCAGCCGACCGGCGTCGCGGTGCTCGCCGCGCTTTGTGCGGCAGCCTATTTCGCCGCCGCACTGTGGTGGTTCTACGCGCTGATCCGTGGACCCGCGCGCCCGTGGGGTGAGGTGCTGATGGCAACCGGGATGGGCGTGGCATTCGCCGTCCTGAGGTGAGACCCCGGTGCAATCGCCACCGGAATAGTGAAACTACGAGAGAACGAGGATATCGATGGTGAGAAGACGAGCGGCGTTGGTGCTCGCCGTGGCGGGAACTGTGGTGGCGCTGATGATCGGCCTCTCCGGGACGGCGTCGGCGCACGTGAAGGTGTCGGGAATCGACGCCACCGAGGGCGGATACGGCGTGTTGACCTTCCGGGTGCCCACCGAATCCGACACCGCGTCGACCACGGAACTGGCGGTGACCTTCCCGGACGACACCCCGATCATCTCGGTGTCGACGCAACCCAAGCCGGGATGGACGGTGCAGGTGGTCAAGAAGAGCCTGCCCACGCCGCAGAAGGACGACGACGGCAACGAGATCACCCAGTATGTCTCCCAGGTAATCTGGAAGGCGCAGACCCCGCAGGCAGCCATCGCGCCCGGGAGCTTCGACACGTTCAGCGTGTCGGCGGGACCGCTACCCGACAAGGCGACGCTCTCGTTGCCCGCCCAGCAGACCTACAGTGACGGCACCGTCGTGAACTGGAACGAGAAAGCGGTCTCCGGTCACGCCGAGCCCGAGCATCCGGCGCCCGTGCTCTCCCTCGCCGCCGCATCCGGTGGACACACGACCGATCAGTCGATGTCGAATGACTCGACTTCGTCACCGTCATGGCCGGGTATCGCCGGATTGGTCATCGCGATCATCGCCCTGCTGGTCGGGGTAGCCAACCTCGCGCTGATTCGCAAGGGGCGTTCATCGAATTGAGTTGGCGCAGAGCGCTCCTGGTGTTCACCGGGGTGGTATGTGCGTTGGTGATGGCCACTCCCGGCCTGGCCGGCGCACATGCCACCCTGGTCTCCAGCGTGCCCGCCGGCGACTCGCGAGTCGCCATCTCGCCGTCACAGGTGGTGTTGACCTTCGACGAGAACATCAGTGTGGGAGCCGATCCCGCGCGTGTCATCTCGGCACAGGGCGATCGCGTCGACACCGGCTCACCACATCTGATCTCGGCCGGCAACGCCCTGGTCATCCCGGTGCGCCCCGATCTGCCTGCCGGAAGTTATTCGGCCACCTGGCGAGTCATCTCCGCCGACACCCACGTGGTCACCGGGTCCATCGTGTTCGGCGTGCGGGCCGACCCCGGAGCGCCCGCCCCGGTGGCACCGCCGGTCGCCGCCTCGGTCGCCGCACTCGATCGCGCATCGCAGGTGCTGCTCTACGCGGGCCTGGTGGGCGCTGTGGGTCTCGCGGTGGTGTCGCTGATGCTGTATCCGAGAACGTTGGCGCTCAAACGATTCCGACGGGCGGTGGCGTCGAGTTGGGTTCTGGCGGTGCTGGCCTGTGCGGGGACGGTTCTCGTCCGGGCCGCCGAAAAGGCAGATGTCGTTGTGAGCCAGGCTTTCTCGGGCTCGGCCCTCTCCTCCGGCCTCGACGGTGGCGATACGAGGGTGGTGCTCATCAGAGCGGCCCTGGTCGTGGTGCTCGGGCCGGTGCTGTTCGCGGCCGCGCGCCGGCGAGTTCCACATGCGTGGGGTGCAGCGCTGATCGGGGCCTGCGGGCTGGGTGTCGCCGTCACCATCGCCGCCGACGGCCATGCGTCGGTGGGGGATCTGGCATGGCTGGCCGTGCCGGTCACCACCCTGCACGTGGTGGCAATGATGCTGTGGCTCGGCGGGCTGCTCTCGATGGTGCTGATCATATTGTCTTACAAGCACTCCCGGAACCCAGCCGCGGTGGCGTCCAAATCGGCGACACCTGAATCCCCGGAATCCGAACCGCCGACGCCTGAGCTGCTGACACCTGCCGTGTTGCACCGGTGGTCGAGGTGGGCGTTCGCCATGGTGGTCGTCCTGGTGCTCTCCGGGGAATTCCAGGCGTGGCGGCAGATCTGGCCGGTGCAAGCGCTGTGGGACACCACCTACGGTGTCGTGCTACTCGTCAAATCGGCTCTCGTACTGTCGATGCTCGGCCTGGCGGCATACGCGCGTCGTCGCCTCGGCCTCAGCCGTCTTCGGCGTTCGGTGCCGCTCGAGATGGCATGCGGCATCGCTGTCCTCGTCGTCACCTCCGTCTTGGTCACCGAACCGCCCGCGCGCACCACATACGGTCCGCCGGTGCAGGTGGTGGCCCCTCTCGACGACGGCTCGGCACAGGTGTCGGTATCGACAACGCGCCGCGGCGCCACCGTGGTGGACGTGACCCTCGATGACGGTCACGGGACGCCGATCCGGGCCCGGTCGCTGCGCGCCACATTGTCCTCGGAGTCGGCGGGGATTCCGTCGTTGGCGCTGAGATTCGTTCCGGCCCAATCGGACACAACGGACACGGGCTCGCCCGGGTCGGCCCGCTGGCACAGCGTTGCGGCGTCGGTTCCCGTCGCCGGTGCGTGGACACTGACGCTGACCGTGCAGTTCAGCGATTCCGACGCGCAGGTCACCACCGTCGGATTTGTCGTGTGGTGATGCCCCCGGGGTCGTGAGTTCCCGTCGGGAATTCCCCGGTCTGCGAGACGCCTCGTCGATTGATTTCACCGCCGAGGGAGTAGCGTCCTTCGTCAGCGCGTGGGAATCCAGGAAACCGGTGGAAATCCGGTGCGGTCGCGCCACTGTCATCCGTGCCGAACGGGCACGGTCAGCCAGACCCTGGCCCACGTCACCTTGTCCGGACGCGTAATCCAAAGGCTCTCACGTGAATTCTGCATCCTCGGCCGCCGGCCAGATCGGCTCGGCCGGTAGCACCAGATGGACCCGGACCGACTGGGTCCACGCCGCAGTACAACTCGGCGTCATCGCGGCGATGCACGCCGTGGCTTTCGGTGTGCTGTTCATGGTCATCGTGCCGCACCACTACAGCCTTGGTAAGCAGGTCTTCAGTGTGGGTCTCGCCGTCACGGCCTACACCTTCGGTCTGCGGCACGCATTCGACGCCGATCACATCGCCGCGATCGACAACACCACCCGCAAACTGATGAATGACGGCAAACGCCCGAAATCGGTCGGATTCTGGTTCGCCATGGGGCATTCCACGATCGTCTTCGTGATGGCGATACTCGTGGTCGCCGGCGCCCACGCGGTCTCGGCGCTCGCCGACGACGATTCGCCCGCCCGGCATGCGCTGGGCACCATCAGCACGATCGCGTCCGGCTCGTTCCTGTATCTGATCGCGCTGATCAACATCGTTGCGCTCATCGGTATCTGGCGGGTGTTCCGCTCACTGCGCCGCGGTAGTTTCGACGAGGAGCAACTCGACGAGGCACTCGACGGCCGGGGCTTTCTCGCACGACTCCTCGGGCCGGTGATGCGCCGCATCCGGCATCCATTCCAGATGTATCCCGTGGGTGTGTTGTTCGGACTCGGCTTCGATACCGCGACGGAGGTGGCTCTGCTCGCACTCGCCGGTACCGGCGCTGTCGCGGGATTGCCCTGGTATGCGATTCTCGTTCTGCCCCTGCTGTTCGCGAGCGGGATGAGTCTGATGGACACCCTCGACGGCATGTTCATGACCGTGGCCTACGACTGGGCGTTCGCCCATCCCGCACGCAAGATCTACTACAACCTGACCATCACCGGCCTGTCGATCGCGGTGGCGTTGCTCATCGGGACCATCGAACTGGTCAGCGTGCTGCACGACGATCTCGGCTGGGATGACCCGATCACCAACTGGATCAGTGGTTTCGATCTGAACACCGCGGGCATCGCGATCGTGATCATGTTCATCGTCGCGTGGGGTATCGCCATCGCCTATTGGAAACTGGCGCGGCTGGAGCACCGGCTGGTCCGGACCCCTCCGAACCTCGGTGACCATCCACCTCGGAGGAGACAGAACGTCTCAGATCAGCGTCGACCAGTAATCCCAGAAGTGCACACCGATCGCGACGATGATGATCGCGTACCACAGCGGCAACAGCACCCACAGCCAGCCGCGAAGGTCGTGGGCTCGTGGCGAGTCACCGAAAAGCCTTCCGGCGCTGAGGATCAACAGAATCGGCGTCAGCGTCCACACCACCATGCAGTAAGGGCACAGCGCGTTGATCCGGTAGATGCTCTGGAAGGCGAGCCAGTTGACGAAGACGAAACCCAGGGCGAGCCCGAGTGTTTGACCCGCCCAATACCACCGCGGCAGCCAGACGCGGGCGATGGTGAGCACGCCGGTCACGATGATCACCGAGAAGGCGGCGATACCGATCAGCGGATTGGGGAACCCGAAGACACGAGCCTGCTCGGTCACCATCACCGAGCCACAGGACAGCACCGGATTGATGCTGCAACTCGGCACGTACTCCGGGTTGATGAGCAGTTCGATGCGCTCGATCGTCAGCGTCGCCGCCGAGATGAACCCGAGGACACCGAGAATCAGGGTCACGATGCCGGTCGCGGTGGACACGTCGGGGCGCTGAAGCCACCACGGCCGGTCATCGGTGATCACGTCCGCGGCGATCAGCTCGTCGTCGGGCGGTTCGACCGCCGGTGCCTCAGGGTCCGGGGTGGTGCCGGAAGGAGAGGTGGTGCTGCTCATTGCTGGTCGCTTCGTCTCGGGGTGGATTACTGTGCGGTGCCGGCGGCCTGATTGATCTGGGCGAGGAAGGCATCGGGCCCCAGCTGGATGTTGAAATCCTGACCGTTGATCTTCACCGTCGGTGTTCCTTGGACCTGGGAGGCCGTGGTCTCCTGACCGACCCAGTTCTTGAACTGGCCGTCGGAGATGCACTCCTTGACGTTGGGTGCGCCCGCTTGGTTGGCGAAATCAGCGAGCTGATCGTCGGTCAGACCGGATCCGTTCTCCTCGGGCTGATTCGCGTACAGGATGGTGTGGAACTTGAGCCAGATGGCGAAGTTGTCGGCGCCCTTGGTCGCCTCGGCCACACACGCCGATGCATTGGCTGCGCGGGTGGAGTAATTGGTGCTCGACATCCGGTCGAGGATGGCCACCGGCTGATAATCGGTGGCGACCTTGGGATTGCTGCGCACCTGCGTCAGCGCGTCTCTGTAGACCTGCTCGAACTGCTTGCAGACCGGGCACTGGAAGTCCTCGTAGATCTGCACGGTCACCGGCGGGGTGGTGCCCTTGGGTGCGGTGGTGACGCGGAACGAGCTGTTGGTCGCGACCGACGGCGCGGTCGCGTCACCTGTGGAGGACTTGTTGGTGAGGATCACCGCGACGGCGACGATGACGGCGATGACGACGATCGCAACACCCGCCCCGATCTTCATGAAGAGCGAACGGCGCCGTTCGGCGGCTCGCGGATCGACGATCGGCTTCCGGCGTTTGTCTGCCACTTTTTGTCTCCCTGGTCCACGGGTTCTCCGGCATCGGTGTCGGGCTCCGGTCGGTCTGCGCAGGACCGGAGGACCGCCATGCCGGTGTTCAGGGTACTGGCAGGAATCTGAGGAGCATCTGAGCGGTAGGGGCCGGTGGGACGTTGGTCCCGGGTGGTTCTCGTCACGTGACGCCGATGCGGGCCTCGGCAGCGTGGTCGGTTCGCCTACGCCGCGTCGTAGACTGACGACGATGCCGTCTCGCAGCGGCGTTGCTAGGAGACATTGTTGTGACCGCCCCTGACGATGCCCACGCCGATCCCGGCGTGCCGCCAACCTCGACCGACGTTGCCGCGACCGTCGACACGGCGCCTGCCGGAACCTCGCCCGCCGGGACCGCTGTTTCCACCGACAATCCGGTGGCCGCCGGCGCTGCGTCTGTGGGGACGGCACGACGATCGAACGTCGCCGCGGTGCGCTGGGTGGGCGCGGTACTTGCCGCCGGATTGCTGGTCGTGGTCCTCTACGCGCTGGTGTCGGGTCCGACCCGCCACATCGAGCGCGGCGATCCGTACCCGGGTCTGACCACCGCGGTACTCGATGTGGCCGGATACTTCGTCGGCGCCACCCTTGCCGCGCTGTGTTTGGGAGCATTGGCGTTCGTGGTCGCCGGGTCGCGACCGGATTCCGACGGCATCATCGACGCCACCGTCTATCGCGCGCACCTCTTCGTCTCGCGCGCGACGCCGGTGTGGGCGGTGGTGGCCTGGCTGATGGTCGGCGTCGCCGCATCCGACGGGTACGGTCTCCCGCTCGGCAAGCTCGTGTCGTCGGGAACCCTGTTCGAGGCGATCGGCATCAGCGAGGAGGCGGTGGCCTGGCTGGTGGTCGCGATCTTCGCCACCGTCGTTGCGATCGCCGTCCGATTCTTTTTGTCCTGGATTGCGCACGCGGTTCTGCTGATCCCCACCGGAATCGCCGTCGCCGCGTTGCCGATGGCCGGCAACGGTGCTCAGGGACCCAACCACGATTACGGCACCAGCCTGGTGATCGTCCTGGTGCTGGCCATGGCCGTCTCCATCGGATACCGCGTCGCGTACGTGGCCGCCCCGACCGTGACGCCCGAGGCCGACCGCGTGATCCTCGAACGCCGGCACACCTCGATCGTCGGCGTCGCCGATGTGCTGGCGCTGATCTCCGGGGTGATCCTGATCGCGTTCCTGGTGCCGGTGCGCTATCTGTTCACCACGACCTTCGGGGTGACCTCGGTGGTGATGGTGGTGGGGTTGATCGCGGCCACCGCCTCGAGCGTCGTCGCGCTGCGGTCGGCGTCGGGCGCGACACGGCTGCGGCGGATCGAGATGGCGGCCGTCGCGGTGATGGCGGCGGTGTACGTGTGCTGGGCGATCATGGACACCCGGGTGGCGCCCGGCCTGCTCGCGCACCCGTTCACCGCGTGGGACGTGTTCCTCGGCTACGAGTTGCCGGGACCGCCGACCGCGTGGCGGCTGGCCACCTTCTGGCGATTCGACTTCCTCGTCGGCACCGCGGCCATTGCCGCGGCCGTGCTGTACGGGATCGGGGTGTTGCGGCTGCGTCGCCGGGGTGACGAGTGGCCGTGGGGTCGCACCCTCTCGTGGATGCTGGGCTGTCTGGTCCTCGTCGTCGTGACCGGGTCGGGGGTGCGCGCCTACGGTTCGGCGATGTTCAGTGTGCACATGGCAGAACACATGGCGCTCAACATGTTCGCGCCGGTGCTGCTGGTGCTGGGTGCGCCGGCGACCCTGGCCCTGCGCGCTCTGCCGACGGCCGGTTCGCGCCCACCCGGGCCGCGCGAATGGCTGCTCTGGGTGCTGCACTCCAAGGTGACCAGGGTGCTGTCGAATCCGGCGGTCGCGTTGCTGTTGTTCGTGTTGTCGCTCTACGTGGTGTACTTCACCGCCATCTTCGGCACGTTTGTCCGCTATCACTGGGGTCACGTGCTGCTGACGATCCACTTCATCATCGTCGGCTACCTCTTCTATTGGGTGATCATCGGTATCGACCCCGGACCCCGGCGCATCCCGTACCTGGCGCGCATCGGATTGCTGTTCGCGGTCATGCCTTTTCACGCGTTCTTCGGTATCGCGCTGATGACGATGTCGTCGGTGACCGGTGGCGAGTTCTACAGCCAGCTCGGTCTGCCCTGGGTCACCGATCTGCTGCACGACCAGTGGCTCGGCGGGGCGATCGCGTGGGGCGCCAGCGAGGTCCCGGTGGTGCTCGTCGTCATCGCGATCGTGACGCAGTGGGCCAAGTCGGATCGACGGGAAGCACGCCGGGCCGATCGGCATGCCGAAACCTACGAGGACTCCGAGCTCGACGATTACAACAAGATGCTCGAGGAGCTGGCCCGGACACGTCGCTGAGGCGGAGCCGGTGATGTGGCTGAGGCGGAGCCGGTGATGTGGCTGAGGCGGAGCCGGTGATGTGGCTGAGGCGGAGCCGGTGAGTGTCACTGAGGCGGAGCCGGTGAATGTGCCGGGCCGGAGCCTGACTTGACCGTGACGGGACAATGGATTCATGCGGTGCGAGGTCGCGCGGGAGGCGCTGTCGGCGCGTGTGGACGGAGAACGGGAGACCGTTCCGTCGGCGCGTGTGGACGAACACGTGGCCGGATGCGCCGACTGCGCGCAGTGGTATCAGGCGTTGCAGCGTTTCACGATTCCGGAGATCGGTGAGCCGCTGCGGGTGGTGCGTGGTAACGAGGGCCCCGATCTCGTCGAGATGATGATCGCGGCGCGCGCAGACACCGCTGCGCCGCCGGCGCGGGGGAGCGAGAGTTCTTCGCGCACATGGTGGTTGATGGCCGGTGGTGCAGCCTTCGCGTCCGGTGCGCTGGCCGTGTCGATGGTCGTGACCCATGGGTCGGTGGTGACGATCTGCTTGTTTGTCGCCGCGATGCTGGTGACCGTCGGGTTGACGGTGCGCGCCCGGCGGTGACGTGGGCTGGTCCCCACCGGCGCGCCGTGTTCTTCCCGAAGAAATCCGTTCGTCCGCGGGAAATTTCCCGGGGAAGAACGAAACGCTGACGGAAGAACAGCGGGTGCCGCCCGTCAGCGTCCGTGGGAGCTGAAGCCGCTCAGCGTCGGGATTCGCCGAAGTGTTGCAGCCGCAGGCTGTTGGTGACGACGAACAGCGACGACAGCGCCATCGCGGCACCGGCGATCAGCGGGTTGAGGACGCCGAGCGCCGCGATCGGGATCGCGGCGACGTTGTAGCCGAACGCCCACACCAGGTTGGTGCGGATGGTGCGTTGGGTGGCCCCGGCGAGGCTGAGGGCGGCCGGTACGGCCCGGAGGTCGTCACGGACCAGGATGACGTCGGCGGCGCCGATGGCGACGTCGGTGCCGCGGCCGATCGCGAGCCCGAGGTCGGCGGTCGCGAGTGCCGGGCCGTCGTTGATGCCGTCGCCGACCATCGCGACCGAATGCCCCTCGTCCTGCAGGGCGCGCAGGGTCTCGACCTTCTCATCGGGCAGTACCTCGGCGATGACGTCGTCGACGCCCACCGCCTCGGCGACCGCACGGGCGGCGCCCTCGTTGTCTCCGGTCAGCAGGATCGTGCGCAGGCCGGCGGCCTTGAGCGCGGCGATCGCCGTGGCCGCAGACGTCTTGATGGTGTCGCCGACAGCGATGGCCGCGGCGGGCACATCGTCGACGACGACGTAGACCACGGTCTTGCCCTGTGCTTCGGCGTCGCGTCGGGCGCGGGCCAGCTCGGCGGGCACCACCAGCGCATGCGAGGCCCATCGGGGCGAGCCGACGCGGACCCGGTGGCCGTCGACGATGCCGCTGACGCCACGTCCGGGTTCGGTGGTGAAGTCGGTGACCTCGGCGCGGTGTTCTTCGGTCACCGCGGCGGCGATTGCGGCGCCGACGGCGTGTTCGGAGGCCGCCTCGACCGCCGCGGCTCGTGCGAGGACCTCGTCGGCGTCGAATCCCGGCGCAGGATGGATCGATTCGACCGACAGTGTGCCCTCGGTGACGGTGCCGGTCTTGTCGAAGACGACGGTGTCGATCAGACGAGAGGTGTCGAGGGTCTGGTGGCCCTTGAGGAAGATGCCGAGCTGCGCACCGCGTCCGGTGGCCACCATCACCGCGATCGGGGTGGCCAATCCCAGCGCGCACGGGCAGGCGATGATCAGCACGGCCAGGGCCGCCGACACCGCGCGGTCGGCGGGCTGACCGAGACCGAGCCAGACGGCCAGGGTCACCAGGGACAGGGCCACGACGATCGGGACGAACACCCCGGCGATCCGGTCGGCGAGGCGTTGGGCCCGGGCCTTGCCGGACTGGGCCTCCTCGACCAGCCGCATCATCCCGGCGAAGGCGGTGTCGGCGCCCACCGCGGCGGCCTCGACGATGAGCCGACCGTTGAGGACGGTGGTGCCGCCGATGACGGCCTCGCCGGGGGTGACCTCGACCGGCCGGGATTCACCGGTCATCGCACTCATGTCGATGGCCGCGCTGCCCTCGATCACCAGGCCGTCGGTGCCGACGGTCTCGCCGGGCCGCACGACGAAGCGTTGCTCTTCGGAGAGTTCTTCGGCGGGGATGCGCATCTCGCGGCCGTCGGACAGGAGTACCGCGACGTCCTTCGCACCGATCGCCGCGAGCGCCCGCAGTGCGCCACCGGCTCGTGAGCGGGCGCGCGCCTCGAAGTACCGGCCGGCCAGGACGAGGACGGTCACACCGGTGGCGACCTCGAGGTAGATCGAGTCGCTGCTCCAGATGGCATCCCACACGCCGTGGGTGGTGGCGTTGGGGTCGGTGGTGAACATGGAGTACAACGACCAGCCGGTCGCGGCCAGCACGCCGAGGGTGACCAGCGTTTCCATGGTCGCCGCCCCGGTGCGCAGATTCTTCGCCGCGATCCGGTAGAAGGGCCAGGCACACCAGGTGACGATGGGTGCGGCCATCGCGATGAGAAGCCACTGCCAGCCGGTGAACCGCGTCGAGGGCACAACCGCGAACACGATGGACAGGTCGGCGAGCGGCACGAACAGCACCACCGCGACGGCCAGTCGCCGGAACAGGCGCTTCGCGTCGGCGGCGTCGGTGTCGGGAATCCTGGTGGGCACCTGCGGGCGGGGCGTCGCACCGTAGCCGGCCTTGTCGACGACGGCGCAGAGGTCCTCGGTGCTCACCTGTGCCGGCGCCTCGATGGTCGCCACCCGTGTCGCATAGTTGACCGACGCCTTCACGCCGTCGACCTTGTTCAGTTTGCGTTCCACGCGAGCCGCGCATGCCCCGCAGGTCATGCCGGTGACGTCGAGCTGACGCCGCTGGTCGATCGCCGGGTCGTCGGCCCCAGAGCTCGCGGTTGCCCCGGGGTTCGCAGCGGCACCGGAGTTCGCATCGTGGTGGGGATTCACGTCGTGCAGGGTGGTCACATCATCCTCGATCTCTGGCCTCCGGCGTCCCGGATCACCTCGCCTCTCGGGAACGTCGGAGCCTCACGCACACTCGTCCTCAGGATAGGTCGGTGACGTACACCGTCTGGTTCCCGACGAGTCGAGTGGTCTACGTCACAGTGCGAGACGGAGGCGCGACGTCAGGCCTCAGACCGATCGACGTTGCGGAGCCGACGCGGCGATCAGGTACTCGCGAGCCCGGGCGACGCGGGAGCGGATGGTGCCGATCGGGGTGCCGGTGACCTCGGCGGCTTCTTGATAGGACAGGCCGAGGATCTGGGTGAGGACGAGCGCTTCACGACGTTCGGCGGGCAGATCCTCGAGGAGGAGGTTCACCTCCACCATGTCCTCCCAGCGGGGACGGGAGCTGCGGGCCTCAGCGGCCGAGACCCAGTCGACGCCGGGGCTGACACGCGGGCGGGACCGGTCGTGCCGGACCTCGTCGGCGCAGACCCGTCGCGCGATCGACAACAGCCACGTCTTGGCGCTGGCCTCGGCCCGGAAGCGGGAGATGCTCTTCATCGCCCGCAGGTAGGTCTCCTGGGTGAGATCGTCGGCGGTGTTCGCGTGCCCGAGGTGCGCGATGAACCGCCAGACGTCCTTCTGCGTGGCGCGGATGAACGCCGTCAGTGCCGCCCGGTCGCCGATTGCCGCGCGCAACGCGGCACGCGTCAACTCGTCGTCGGGGCAGACATCCATGGCGCACACCCTATCGGGTCGGAGAACCGCGTCCGGCGTCCCACCCGTGCACCGGTCATTGGTGCGCCGCCCACCGGTGGCCGCCGCCCGGCATGCCCGCTACGGGATGTCTCACCCCGGAGAACCCCAGTGGTGCAGCACCCCGGTGTAGCGCTTGGGTGGTGGCGAGGCGAATTCTCCGGACGCGGTACCGGTCCGCAGCCCCATCGCCGCCATCGCCGAGAGCATGCCGACCCCCGCGGCGACCCCGTCGACGACGGGCGCACCGATCTGCGAGGACATCCGCGCAGCCAGATCGGCCATGCCGGCACAGCCCAGGACGACGGCGTCGGAGCCGTCGTCGGCGAGTGCCTGCGCGCAGGCCTTGGCAAGGATGGCCTCGGTGTCGGGGTTGGATTCGAGGTCGAGCACCGGGATCTCGCACGCGTGGATACCGAGACAGCGATCGCTGAAACCGTAGTGCGAGACCAGATCTCGTGCCCTGCCGATGGTGCGCGACAAGGTGGTGACGATGGAGAACCCGCGGCCGAGGGGGGCCGCGAGATGCACTGCGGCCTCGGCGATTCCGAGTACCGGTGCGACGGCGACCTCGCGGGCCGCATCGAGTCCCGGGTCGCCGAAGCAGGCCAGCAGGTAACCGTCGGCGTCGGGGTGGGCGGCGATCGCATCGAGGACGCCGGGCACCGCGAGCGCCTCGTCGTAATGACTTTCGATGGATTCGGGGCCGGTTGCGGAGGTGACCGCGACGATCTCGGCGTCGGCCCGCGCGACGGAGCGGGCGGCGGCCGAGATCACCGCGGTCATCTCTGCGGTGGTGTTGGGATTGATGACAACGAGCCTCATGGCAGCGAGTTCACCATGTCGATCGGTCCCGCTGCCACCGGCGGGGCGTCATGCTTTCGTCAGGGACGCGGTGCCCCCGTCGTCCTCGCCGTCGCCGACCGAGACGGTGGTCGGCTGGTCGTCGAGACTCATCGAGCCGTCGGCCGCCACCGAGATGTCACTGGTCGAATGCGCGGTGACGCCGCCCGGAGCCGCCGCGCGCCCGTACACGAATTCGTTGGGCGCCAACCGCATTCCGAGGTAGTAGATGACCAGACCTGCGCCCGCGCCCATGAACCAGGTGAAGCTGGCCTCGTAGGCGGTGCCCCAGATGACGAAGGATATCGGCAGGATCGAGGCGAGGATCACCGAGATCACCGCGACCGGATTCCAGCCGTTGCGGTAGAAGTAGGCGCCTTCGGGCTTGCGGGTGAACAGGTCGTCGACCACGATCTGTTGCTTCCTGACGAGATAGAAGTCGGCGATCAGGATTCCGAACAGCGGTCCGATCACCGCGCCGAGCGTGTCCATCGTGTAGTGGATCGCGCTGGCATTGTTGAACAGATTCCACGGGGTGATGAGCACCGAACCGACCGCGGCGATCATTCCGCCCATCCGCCAGGTGATCTTGGTCGGTGCGACGTTGGAGAAGTCGAAGGCGGGGGAGACGAAGTTCGCGACGATATTGATGCCGATGGTGGCGATGGCGAAGGTCAGCACGCCCAATACGGCGGCGGTGGTGTTGTCGATCTGGTCGACGATGTGGACCGGGTCGGTGACGATCTTGCCGTCGCTGTCCCGGCCGATCACGGTGGCGCCGGCCGAAACCGTGCAGACCACGAGGAGGGAGAAGAACAAGAAGTTGACCGGCAGACCCCAGAAGTTGCCCTTCTTGACCTCACCGAAGGTCTTGCCGTAGCGGGAGAAATCGCCGAAGTTGAGCATCGGGCCCGAGAAGTACGACACCACAAGGGCGAACGCACTGATCATCGCCGTCACCGACGCCCAGCCGGTGGTTCCCGACCCTTCCGACAGATCGAAGTGGACATTGCTCCATCCGGCCTTGACGATGAGGTACGCCGCCAGCGCGATCATGACGACGTACACTGCGGGACCACAGAAGTCGATGAACTTGCGGATGGTGTCCATGCCGTTCCAGAAGACGATCGCCTGCAGCACCCACATCAGGACGAAGCCGGCCCAGCCCAACGGCGACAGACCCAGGAACGAGTGTGTTCCGGTGTCGCCGTACTGCTCCAGGGACGGCCAGAACTTCAACGCCAGCAGGCCGAAGGCGACCGAGGCGAGATAGGTCTGGATGCCGTACCAGACCACCGCGATGACACCACGGATGATCGCCGGGATGTTGGCGCCCTTGACGCCGAAGCAGATGCGCGTCGTCACCGGATAGGGCACGCCTGCTTTCTGCGAGGGCTTGGCGACGAGATTGCACAGGAGGTTGACCGCCACGATGCCGACGAGCAGTGCCACGAGGACCTGCCAGGCGGCGATGCCGAGCGCGAAGAGGCTACCCGCGAACACGTATCCGCCGACGCTGTGCACATCGGACATCCAGAACGCAAAGATGTTGTACCAGGTCCACTTCTGCTCTTTGAGCGGAGCGAGGTCCTCGTTGGTCAGAGATGGGTCATAGCCGGGCTTGATGACACTGTCGCCCGCGGCGCTGTGATGCGTCTGCGCCGCAGCGGAGTCGGTGGTTGCGGACATGGGATCGGCTCCTCACACGAATGGTTGAGGAACAACCTACGAACGCATTGTTACCCGACGATTACTCGACGGATATATTCTCCCCGGCCGTCACTGCGGTGGAAGGCCGAGACGGCCCGCGGTCTCCAGGATCGCGGTCTCCAGGCGAGCGTGGTGAGTATTCGCCACGTCGAGTACGGCGCTGACGTCGCGAGCGGTGAATCCGTCCAGCAGAGCCGCATGGTCGGCGTTCAGGAGCTCCTGGGTGGCCGAGCTCACGCTGCGCATGATCTGGAACGGCTCGGTCAGATTCCACGTCGACTCGAACATCGACAACAAACGTGGCATCGCGCACGGCGCGGTCAGGCACATGTGGAACTGTCTCGACACGTCGTGAAATGACTTGCCGTCGCCCCACTTGGTGGCGGTCACCAGTTGCTCGTGGCAGTCACGTGCAGCTGCGATGTCGGCGTCGGAGACACGGTCGACGGACTGGGCGAGCGCAGCCTGCTCCAAGACGCCGCGAACGAAGTAGATCTCCTTGAGTTCGTCGGTCGACAACGAACTCACCCGATACCCGGAATTACGCTGGTGGACAACCAGTCCCTCTCCGACGAGGGTCTTGAGTGCCTCCCGCACCGGGATCGGACTCACACGAAAGGCGTTGGCGACCTCACCCGGGGGAATGACGGTGCCCGGCGGTGCGCCACCGGAGAGGATCAGTCGGCGCAACTCCTCCTCGATGTTCGCGTGCTCGTGATGTGATCGGACCTCGACGAGTTTCGCAACCAGGAGATTGGGCCGACGGCGGTTCACGACAGCCGGGCCTGATCCGACACCGAATCCGCGGCATCCCAGCCGAATTCGGCGGCGCGGGCCAGCCGGTGCGATTCGGCGTGGGCGGCCGCGGCCGAGGGATGACGCAGCACCCAATCGGCAACCGCGTTGGTCAGTCGCTGCTGATTGTCGCGCTTGACGATCTCGTGGCCCTCGTCACCGAACATCAGCAACTCGGCCACCCGACCACGAGACCGCAATTCGTGCACGATCTGCTGCGATTCACTGACCGGAACGTTGGTGTCGTGGGCGCCGTGGATCACCAGCAACGGAGCGCACACCTCGTCGATCCGGTGGATCGGGGACAGGTCACGCAGCAGTTCGCGATCCGACTCCGGATGACCGTACTTGGTGTAGGCGGCCACCGCGATCCACGGCTCGGTGTTGCGGAAGAACGACTCGAGATCGCTCATACCGCAGATTGCGATGCCGGCCGCGAAGAGCTGGGGGTGGAAAGTCAAGCACGCCAATGTCAGATAGCCACCATAGGACCGTCCCGACACGTAGAGCGCGTCGGGATCGGCGATACCGGCATCGACGAGATACTCGGCACAATCGGCCGCGTCGTCGATCCCTGCGTACCGGCCGTAGCGGTCGTCGGCGTGTGAGAACAGACGCCCGTACCCCGAGGACCCACGCACGTTGGGAGCGAACACCCCGATGCCGGCGTCGACGAGCGGACCGAACAGGAAGTGATAGTCGGGCCGGGTCTGTGCCTCGGGACCACCGTGAAAATACAACAGGTACGGGGTCGGACCGTCGTCGGCGTCGGATGAGCGCTGTGCTGGCCGAAACAGCCAGCCCGACAACGGCATCCCATCGCGCGCGGAGAAATCGTGCAACTCGGGCCGCAGGGTGTGCGACGGGCCGGTGCCGGTCACCATGTCGTCGCGGACCGGGGTGACCTCCCGGCTCGCGGTGTTGATCAGATGCACCAGCGGCGAGCGCTGCGGACTCGACACCGTCACCGCGATGAGAGTGCCCGCCGCGCTGATCGACAACTCCGATGCCACGTCACCCGGCAGTGGAATCGGATCGTGCAGTGTCTGATCGGGAAGCGTCATGATCTGTAACTCGCTGTGCCCGTCGGTGTTCCACAACATCGCGACCGTTGATTGGTCGTGGGAGACCGCGAAGGCGTCGAGGCCGCAGCCCGCGCGCTGTGCCAGCACCCGGAAGCGGGTTCCGGTGCGGGCCACCTCCACCCCGAGTAGGCGCGGATACTTGGCGTCGAAGTCACTGCGCACCACGGCTTGTACCGAGTCGAGATCACGCTCGGCGTCACCGGGCGGCCCGACGAACACCAGCGACGGGTGGTCGAAGCCCTGGTCGAGAATGTACCCGTCGTCGGTCACCGAACCCGGATCGTTGGGCAACAGTGTGCTCATCTCGACCTCCGGCTCGTCCTCACGGGCCTCGACCGCGAGCGCCGGTCGCAGTGGACGCGCCGAACGTCGGACGTGACCACCGAGCGGACCGGCCGATCCCTTGCCGTCCTGGCGATCCCGGCGTCGCAGCAGCAGCATGTCGTGGTAACCGCGTGGGCCGACACGTAGCAGCGTGGCGCCCTTCCACGAGTCGATCAGTGCGCCACCGACACGCACGTCGAGGGTTTGGGTGGTGCCCGTGCTCGGATGAATCCGCAGCGAGTGCGCGGTGCCGTCGGTCGCCGTGGCGGTGATCAGGACCCAGTCGGTGTCCCAACCGACGAGGGTCACCGTACCGAAAGACCGCCCGGCGCCCGCGGTGTAGGGATTACCGTCGGGACGGATGGCGGCGACGCGATGTGCGGTGTCGTCGTCGGGATCGGTCGTCACGACCCACACCTGGTGGTGCTCACCGCCGCCGGGCGCCAGCTCCACCGCGAGCCACTGGCCGTCGCTGGAATGCACGAGCTTGCGCACCGGTCCGGTCGCCGGCACCCGCACCCACCGCAGTTCGCCGACCCCGTCGGGAGTCAGAACCCGCTGTGCCGCACGCGGATAACCTGTCCCGTCGTCGACGATGTAGGCGAATGCCGACCCGTCCGGCGAGACCGACGGACCGTACGTGTGCCACCCGTTCTCGTCGAAGCGCACCGAGAACGCGGGGTCGGGGACGCCGGCGGCGATGGAATCGGGTGTCGACGCCTGCGCGCCGGGTGGAACGGACGGCGTCACGGTGCGGTGATACCTTCCATGGTCTGCAACCACATCTCGAGCATCGCGACCTGCCACAGCTCGTTGCCGTCGAGGCGAGTGCGAATCCCGTTGGGATCTGTGAACAGTCGGTCAAGCGCGGCCGGCCGGTACAGCCCGCGGTCGGTTGCTGAGCGCGTCTTGAGTACATCGGCGACGAGATCGAAGACCTCACCCTCGAGATGCCGGATACCCGGCACCGGGAAGTACCCCTTGGTGCGGTCGATGACGGCCGAGGGCAGCAACGCGCGACTGGCCTCCTTCAGAACGCCCTTACCGCCATGTGCCAGTTTGAGATCCGGCGGGCAGGTGGCGGCGAGCTCGACGAACTCGTGGTCGAGAAAGGGCACGCGTGCTTCGAGTCCCCAGGCCATGGTCATCGTGTCGACCCGCTTGACCGGGTCGTCGACCAGCATGACCGTGGTATCGAGTCGTAGCGCTGCGTCGACCGAGGTGTCCGCACCCGGCGCCGACTGATGGGCCAGTGCGAACTCCCAACTCGGGTCGAAATCGCGCTCCTCCAACAGATAATCGTCGGCGAGGATCGCGGCGATCTCCTCGTGTGACCGATCGAAGAAAACCTCACGGTAGGCCTTCGTCGTCTCCGGGCGCGCGATACCGGCCAGCGGCGGATACCAGGAGTAGCCGCCGAGGATCTCGTCGGCACCCTGCCCGGACTGCACCACCTTGATGGACTTGCTCACCTCCTCGGAGAGCAGATAGAACGCGACGCAATCGTGGCTGACCATCGGCTCACTCATTGCGGCGATCGTGTCGCCGACGGCGGGCAGCAGCCGGTCGGTGCCGATGTGGATCTTGTGATGATCGGTGCCGAAGGTATCGGCGATGAGGTCGGAGTAGGCGTACTCATCGCCCGATTCGCCTGCTGCGGAATCGAATCCGATGCTGAATGTGGCGAGGTCGGTCTGGCCCTGCTCGGCCAGCAGCGCCACCACCAGAGACGAGTCGATGCCCCCGGACAGCAACACCCCGACCGGGACGTCGGCGACCATCCGACGCCGCACCGAGGTGCGCAGGGAATTTATCAACTCGTACTGCCAGCGCTTCTCGTCCCAGTCGGCCCGATCGGCATGTGGGGCGAACACCGGCTCCCAGTACCGGCGCTCGGTGCTGCGGCCATCGCGGGTGATGGTTCGGACGGTGGCCGGAGGCAGTTTGCGGATGCCGTTGTACATGGTGTGCGGCGCCGGAACCACCGCGTGAAAGCTGAAGTAGTGGTGCAGCGCGACCCGGTCGATGGAGGTGTCGACGTCCCCGGCCCGCAGCAGCGCCTGCAACGACGACGCGAACCGCAACCGCCCGGGGGTTTCCGCCAGATACAACGGCTTGATGCCCAGACGATCGCGAGCCAGGGTCACCGTGCCCGAATCGGTGTCGACGACGGCGAACGCGAACATCCCGATCAGGCGCTCGACGCAGTCGGCGCCCCACGCGTGAAAGGCCTTGAGGATGACCTCGGAATCGGCGTGGGAGAAGAATCGGTAGCCCTTGCCCTCGAGTTCGTGGCGCAACTCCTGATAGTTGTAGATGCAGCCGTTGAACACCAACGCCAGCCCCAACTCGGGATCGACCATCGGCTGACCGCCCCGCTCGGACAGGTCGATGATCTTCAGACGCCGATGCCCCAGCGCCACATTGCCTTTCATGTAGATTCCGGAGGCGTCCGGTCCCCGTCGCGCCATCGCGGCAGTCATCGCGTCGACGGAAGAGACGTCGGGCGCGGACCCGTTGAAGCGGATCTCGCCGCAGACTCCACACATGAAATAGCAACCTTTCGTCTCCATGTCGCGGCAGACGCGACGTCATCGTCCCAGCCTAGGAGTTTTGTCCCGGTGCGTCAGCGTGAGTCGTCGCCCGCGCGTGGCGTCACCCAGGTGGTGATGTCGGCGTGGACCACCTCGGTGCCGTGCGTGTCGAGGATGCGGACGGAGACGACGACGTCGGTTCCGGCACTGATCGCCTCGACGTCGATCGGTTCGGTCAGGGTCGCCTCCGCCGTCAGTCGTGTGGTGGCCTTGGCCAGGTATTGCGTCGACATGGCCTTGGGCAGCCAGCGATGCGACGGCGGCAGGCTGGCCTCCATCAGCATGCCCATCGCGGCCTCGGCGAGGTTGCAGGCCGCGATCGCGTGGAAGGTGCCGATGTGGTTGTACACACCGAACCACTTGGGCGCGCTCACCTTGCAGTACCCGGGGCGCATCTCCTCGACGATGGGCAGCACGGTGCCGAAGTAGGGAACGCGCGCGACCATTCCGAGAGAGAACAGGGCGTGGCCGAGAACGTTGTCGGGTAGGCGCCGGCGCAGGGCATAGGTCGCGGTCATCGCCGATGGTCGAACATCGTCGGTGTGCGAGGGCTTGGTCGTCATGGAACCGACCCTAACCGCCCACCCGTGCGGGGCGAGCGGCCGTGCTCGGCCGAGATCGCTGGCGATCGGCTGTGAGCACTGCGGCCTTGTCTGTGGCGGTCCTGACAGGACGCTTCGGGTGTACCGGGTGAAACGGTCAAACCGGCATGAACCGCACAGAGACCTCGCAGTGTGCGCGACGATTTCGGCCCGAAAACGGTTGTAGCGTAATGGCTTAGACACGAAGCGAACGGTGCGCCGGGGAGTGGATCGGATCTGCTGATCACACCGATGGCGACGTCGCCGTGGCTGTGGACGGCGGTCTTTCGACCTCGTCGTCCGTCCGTAGATCCCAGAAAGGGAAACCCACATGACAACAGCGACCGCCAAGCGTTCGGGCATCACCGTCAAGCGCACCGTGGCCGGTGTCGTAGCCGCCGGCGCCATCATCACCGGCGTCGGAGCAGGGGCGGGTCTCGCCTCGGCGGCGCCGACGGCCCCCGCCCACCAGCAGACCCAGCAGCAACCGCAGCGCCAGCAGCAGCCCCAGTCCCAGCGTCAGCAGCAACCGCAGCCCCAGCGCCAGCGGCAGCCCCAGCGTCAGCAGTGGGCGCCGCGTCAGACCAGCCCGCGCGGGTTCTGGTTCTTCGGGTTCTGGATTCCGCTGCCCTGACCGACCGCAGGGGCGCTGTGGGGTTGCTGGGAGCAAAACGAACATTGATGTGATTCGGCTGGCAATCAGCTCTTCGCGTTCGGATCAAAGCACCTAAAGGGCTCAGCCTCCCACAGCGAATCTGCAGGTCAGGTCCGATTTTCTGTCCCTGGGACGGCGTAGCGTCAGCACTGGCCGACGACGCCGTCGACTCCCGACCGACACGGTCGGGAGTTGTTGTTCGTCGCGGCTGTCGAGCCGACGCCGTCCGACGCCGTCGACGATCATTGTCGTTCGAAGGGACATCTCATGAACACCGTCAGCAGTTCGGGGACCGAGGCGCGGTCGGTGAAGTCGCGCTCAGTGCCCGCAAAGCGGATCGTGGCGGGCGTCATCGCCGCCGGGGCCATCGTCACCGGCATCGGCGCCGGCATCGCGTCGGCCGCCCCGCCGCCGCAGGGAAACCACTACCAGCAGCCCAACCGGTGGCAGCCGCAACCACGGCCGAACCGGTGGCAGCCACAGCCCCAGCAGTGGCATCCCCGGCCCCAGTGGCATCCGCAGCCGCGCTGGCAGCCGGGTCAGTACACCCCGAACGGGTTCTGGCTGTTCGGGTTCTGGATTCCCCTGCCCTGATACCACATTCATCCGACCGCCGGGTCGGCTCGTCGACGACGTCGGAGACCTCCATGGTCCCGGCGTCGTCGACGTCTTGCACATGACGCCGTCCGCACCTGGTCGGATCGGTTGCCTCGTGCGCTCGTCAAACCGGTTCGGGGACAGACTGATTCATGCCGGCCGAGCCTGGCTGTATCCGCGGTGCGCGGCGTCCGCCGACAAGTCTGGGTGGCCACGCGGCTTCCTGATCCGAATGATCGAATGATCGACATGCGCGGTGAATGTCCGTTCCGGGGGATACAGTTCGATGCGTCCGAACCTCGGCAGAGGTGTGCGAACGGCTGCGGGAGGCTGACCAATGACATTCGGCGACCACGGGAATCTCGGCGGTCAGGGGCAGCCGGGGTCCTCGAATCCCGGTCACGGCGGATTCGGCCAGGCGGGCTACGGCGCGCCCGGCGGGCAGGGCCAGCCGCAATACGGTCAGCCCCAATACGGTCAGCCCCAGTACGGGCAGCCGAATCACGGGCACCAGCAACCGAACGCCGGGCAGCAGCCGTACGGGCAACCCGGTCCGTTCGGATCGCCCGCGGCGCCTGCGCCGGCATCCGGGTCCGGATCGGTGGCGTCGCGACTCACCGCGACGCGCTCCGGGCGACCCACGCCCACCCTGATCATCGGCGCGGGTTTGGCAGTGCTCGGCCTGGTGATGGTCGCCTTCAGCTTCCTGACGTGGGCCACCGCCGAACTCCAACTCAATCAGTCGATTCCGGGTGCCGGGGCGATCACGGGATCGGTGTCGTCGTCGGTGACCGGTCTCGGGTCGGTGTCGACGAGCAATGACATCGACGTCTCGTCGTTGCCGTCACAATTCCAGGAACAGTTCAAACAGGAGCTCGAGCGCGAACAGAGCTCCGGCGACTCGTCCGACGACAACACGGCGGCACCGGGTGTGTGGACGATCGTCTTCGGTGTGCTCCTCGTCATCGCGTCGGTACCGCTGATCCTGCGGAGATTTCCCGCGATCGCGTCGATCGTCGGCACCGTCATCGGCCTCGCCGCGTTGATCGCTGCGGCGATCTTTCTCTCCGACCCCGGTGCGGCGGTCTCTGCCGACGGCAAGAGTCCTGCCGACGACAACTCGCTCGGGGGCCCGGCTCCCGACGTGCACGCGGGCTACGGACTGTGGATCGTGTTCGTCGCGGCGCTGGTCGCACTGATCGTCGCCGTCGGCGGGCTCGTGCTGTCGCTGATGCGGCCCGCGACGCCGGCGGGTCCGGCGCCGACCGCCTTCGGGAACGGATTCCCGGGCGCGCCGCAGCCGGGTTTCGGGTCGGCACCGGGACAACAGGGACTCGGGCAACCGGGGTTCGGACAACAGGGTTTCGGGCAGCAGCAGTATCCGGGGCAATCGGGGTTCAGGTCGGCGCCCGGCCGACAGGAGCCGGGTCAGCAGGGTTTCGGGGGCCCACCCCGCTCCGGCTGGTAGCAGCTGACTGCGCGGTCGTTGCAGGTCGGGTGGGATCAGGGGCCGATTTGAATCCACCCCCCGCCCTGGTGCATACTTGTCGGGTTGCCTGGACGGCAGGTTGCGGGATTTTCCGCGGCTTCGCTCAGGTGAATGACTCCCAGGCCCGGAAATCGGGGACTGGGCGTGTAACGCGTGCGCCGGTCTCGGTTCACGGACTCGACACGCCCGACCGCGGGTGCCGGAGCAAATCGGTTCGTCTGATGGGCGAGCCAACGTACAACGACAGATGAACAGCGTCGATCCCGACTCTCACGCGGTGATCTATGTGCCCGCCGGCGGCTAGTGCCGGTCCAGGTGCGCGGTGTTCGTCTGTCGAGAACAACTGACGGAAGAGGACACAGCGTGGCGGGACAGAAGATCCGCATCAGGCTCAAGGCCTATGACCACGAGGCGATCGACGCTTCGGCGCGCAAGATCGTGGAAACCGTGACCCGTACCGGGGCACGCGTGGTCGGCCCGGTGCCGTTGCCCACCGAGAAGAACGTGTACTGCGTCATCCGTTCGCCGCATAAGTACAAGGACAGCCGCGAACACTTCGAGATGCGTACCCACAAGCGACTCATCGACATCCTCGACCCGACGCCGAAGACGGTCGACGCGCTCATGCGCATCGACCTGCCGGCCAGCGTCGACGTCAACATCCAGTAGGGCGGGGGCGAAGAATCATGAGCAACCAGAGTTCAACCAAGGGCATCCTGGGCACCAAGCTCGGCATGACCCAGGTATTCGACGAGAACAACCGCGTCGTCCCGGTCACCGTCATCGCGGCGGGCCCGAACGTCGTGACCCAGCTGCGCACCGCGGAGCGTGACGGCTACACCGCCGTGCAGGTCGCCTACGGCGCCATCGATCCGCGCAAGGTCACCAAGCCGGTCGCCGGTCAGTTCAGCAAGGCCGGGGTCACCCCGCGCCGGCACCTGGCCGAGATCCGCGTGGCCGATGTCAGCGAGCTCGAGGTCGGTCAGGAATTGACCGCCGAGATCTTCGCCGACGGTGCGCTGGTGGACGTCACCGGCACCTCCAAGGGCAAGGGCTTCGCCGGTCCGATGAAGCGTCACGGCTTCTCCGGTCTGGGCGCCAGCCACGGTGCACACCGCGTGCACCGCGCGCCGGGTTCCATCGGTGGCTGTGCCACCCCGGGCCGCGTGTTCAAGGGCATGCGGATGGCCGGACGTATGGGTAACGACAAGGTGACCACGCAGAACCTCACCGTCCACAAGGTGGACGCCGAGGCCGGCCTGCTGCTGATCAAGGGAGCGATCCCGGGTCGTCGGGGCGGCATCGTGGTGGTTCGCGACGCAGTGAAGGGTGGTGCTGACAAGTGAGCGCCGAAACCACAGTCAAATTGACGCTGGACGTCCGCAACGCCGACGGCACGACCAACGGCACCGTTGATCTGCCCGCCGAACTGTTCGACGCGCCGGCCAACATCGCGCTGATGCACCAGGTCGTGGTGGCCCAGCAGGCCGCCGCGCGCCAGGGCACGCACGCCACCAAGACCCGCGGCGAGGTTCGCGGCGGTGGCGCCAAGCCGTACCGGCAGAAGGGCACCGGTCGCGCCCGTCAGGGTTCGACCCGCGCACCGCAGTTCGCCGGTGGTGGCACCGTGCACGGTCCGCAGCCGCGTGACTACAGCCAGCGCACCCCGAAGAAGATGAAGGCGGCCGCCCTGCGCGGCGCGCTGAGCGATCGGGCTCGCAACGAGCGCATCCATGTGATCACCGAGCTGGTTCCCGGTCAGGTCCCCTCGACCAAGACCGCGCGTCAGTTCCTCGAGAGCCTGAGCGATCGTCGCAAGTTCCTGGTGGTGCTGGGCCGTGAGGACCTCACCGCATGGAAGAGCGTCGCGAACCTGCAGAACGTGCTGCCGATCTCGGCCGATCAGCTCAACACCTACGACGTCCTCGACGCCGATGAGGTGGTGTTCAGCGTGGAGACGCTCAACGCGTACATCGCTGCCAACGGATCCAAGACCGACCAGAAGGAGGCGTGAGCATGGCTATCCAGGCCAACCCGCGCGACATCATCCTGGCGCCGGTGATCTCGGAGAAGTCCTACGGGCTCATGGAGGAGAACGTGTACACCTTCCTGGTGCACCCGGACTCCAACAAGACGCAGATCAAGATCGCCGTCGAGCAGATCTTCGACGTGACCGTCGACAGCGTCAACACCGCGAACCGGCAGGGCAAGCGCAAGCGGACCCGCTTCGGCTACGGCCAGCGCCGCTCCACCAAGCGCGCGTTCGTGACGCTGACCGCCGACAGCAAGCCCATCGAGATCTTCGGAGGCTCGGTCAGCTGACCGGGACTCTTGGAATAGAGGGACTTTCACATGGCTATTCGTAAATACAAGCCGACGACACCCGGTCGTCGCGGGTCGTCCGGCTCGGATTTCGCCGAGATCACCCGTGACCATCCGGAGAAGTCGTTGGTCCGCCCGCTCCACGGACGCGGCGGTCGTAACGCGCACGGTCGCATCACCACTCGTCACAAGGGTGGCGGTCACAAGCGTGCCTACCGTCTGATCGACTTCCGTCGTAACGACAAGGACGGCGTCAACGCCAAGGTCGCACATATCGAGTACGACCCGAACCGCACCGCGCGGATTGCGTTGCTGCACTACGTCGACGGCGAGAAGCGCTACATCATCGCGCCTAAGAACCTCAAGCAGGGCGACGTGGTGGAAAGCGGTCCGACCGCCGACATCAAGCCCGGCAACAACCTGCCGCTGCGCAACATCCCGACCGGTACCCAGGTGCACGCCGTCGAGCTGCGCCCGGGCGGCGGCGCGAAGATGGCCCGCTCGGCCGGTGCGTCGATTCAGCTGCTCGGCAAGGAGGGCGCGTACGCGACCCTGCGTATGCCGTCCGGTGAGATCCGTCGCGTCGACGTGCGCTGCCGCGCCACCGTCGGCGAGGTCGGCAACGCCGAGCAGAGCAACATCAACTGGGGCAAGGCCGGCCGCATGCGGTGGAAGGGCAAGCGCCCGACCGTCCGTGGTGTGGTCATGAACCCGGTCGACCACCCGCACGGTGGTGGCGAGGGCAAGACCTCGGGTGGTCGTCACCCGGTCAGCCCGTGGGGTCAGCCGGAAGGCCGCACCCGCAAGAACAAGGCGAGCGACAAGCTGATCGTCCGTCGCCGTCGTACCGGCAAGAACAAGCGATAAGCACAGGAGGGAGTTAGAGAATGCCACGCAGCCTCAAGAAGGGCCCGTTCGTCGACGACCACCTGCTTGCCAAGGTCGACGCACAGAACGAGAAGGGCACCAAGCAGGTCATCAAGACCTGGTCGCGCCGTTCGACCATCATCCCCGACTTCATCGGACACACCTTCGCCGTCCACGACGGGCGCAAGCATGTCCCGGTGTTCGTCTCGGACAACATGGTCGGGCACAAGTTGGGCGAGTTCGCCCCCACCCGTACCTTCAAGGGTCACATCAAGGATGACCGGAAAGCGAAGCGCCGGTAATGACTACGCAGACCGATAATCCCACCGCGAAGGCCACGGCCAAGTTCGTGCGCGTGACGCCGATGAAGGCACGTCGCGTGCTCGACCTGATCCGCGGCAAGAACGTCGACGAGGCCCTCGACATCCTGCGGTTCGCCCCGCAGTCGGCGTCGGAGCCCGTGTACAAGGTGCTCGCCAGTGCGGTCGCCAACGCCGAGAACAACCAGGACCTCGATCGCCGGAGCCTGGTCGTCGCCACGGCTTACGCCGACGAGGGCCCGACCATGAAGCGGTTCCAGCCGCGTGCGCAGGGTCGCGCGTTCCGTATCCGCAAGCGCACCAGCCACATCACCGTGGTCGTGGAGAGCCTGCCGGAGAAGGCCGCCGCCGGCGGTCGCGGTCGTTCGCGTCAGCCGAAGAAGAAGGGAGCCTAGTAGTGGGCCAGAAAATCAACCCGCACGGCTTCCGTCTGGGCATCACCACCGACTGGAACAGCCGGTGGTACGCCGACAAGCAGTACGCGGAGTACGTGAAAGAGGATGTCGCCATCCGCAAGCTCCTCTCGCAGGGGCTCGAGCGCGCCGGCATCGCCAAGGTGGAGATCGAGCGCACCCGTGACCGGGTTCGCGTCGACATCCACACCGCCCGCCCGGGCATCGTCATCGGCCGCCGCGGCGCCGAGGCCGATCGCATCCGCGGCGAGCTGGAGAAGCTGACCGGCAAGCAGGTCCAGCTGAACATCCTCGAGGTCAAGAACCCTGAGTCCGAGGCCCAGCTGGTGGCCCAGGGTGTCGCCGAGCAGCTGAGCAACCGTGTGGCGTTCCGTCGCGCGATGCGCAAGGCCATCCAGTCGGCGATGCGTCAGCCCAACGTCAAGGGCATCCGGGTGCAGTGCTCGGGTCGCCTGGGCGGCGCGGAGATGAGCCGCAGCGAGTTCTACCGCGAAGGCCGTGTGCCCCTGCACACCCTGCGCGCCGACATCGACTACGGCTTGCATGAGGCCAAGACCACCTTCGGCCGGATCGGCGTGAAGGTGTGGATCTACAAGGGCGACATCGTCGGTGGCAAGCGTGAGCTGTCCGCAGCCGCGCCGGCTGCCGAGGACCGTCGTCCGCGTCGGCCGAGCCGTCCCCGCCGCAGCGGTGCCTCGGGCACCACGGCCACGAGCACCGACGCCGGTCGCGCTGCCGAGGCTCCCGCTGAGGCGACGGCAGCAGCCGGTGCAGAGAAGCAGGAGGGCTAGGCAATGTTGATCCCACGGCGGGTCAAGCACCGCAAGCAGCATCACCCGAGCCTGAAGGGTCAGGCGTCGGGCGGTACCAAGGTGACGTTCGGTGATTTCGGCATCCAGGCTCTGGAAGGCGCCTACATCACCAACCGTCAGATCGAGTCCGCTCGTATCGCCATCAACCGGCACATCAAGCGTGGCGGCAAGGTCTGGATCAACATCTTCCCGGACCGTCCGCTCACCAAGAAGCCGGCCGAAACCCGCATGGGTTCGGGTAAGGGTTCTCCCGAGTGGTGGGTCGCCCCGGTCAAGCCGGGTCGCGTGCTGTTCGAGATGACCTACCCGAACGAGGAGATCGCTCGCGAGGCCCTGCGCCGCGCGCAGCACAAGCTCCCGATCAAGACCCGAATCGTGACCAGAGAGGAGCAGTTCTGATGGGACTCGGAGTTGCCGCAGCCGAGCTGCGTGACCTCAGTGACACCGATCTGGTCGACCGCTTGAAAGAGTCGAAGGAAGAGCTCTTCAACCTTCGGTTCCAGATGGCCACCGGTCAGCTCGACAACAACCGGCGTCTGCGGACGGTGCGTCGCGAGATCGCGCGCATCTACACCGTGATGCGGGAGCGCGAGCTCGGTCTGGCGTCGGGACCGGATGGTGATGACGCATGAGTGAGGACCAGAAGGTGACCGAAACCCAAGAAGCATCGGCGACCGCCGAGCGTAACCGCCGCAAGGAGCGGATCGGTTACGTCGTCAGCGACAAGATGCAGAAGACCATCGTGGTCGAGCTGGAAGACCGTAAGCGTCACGCGCTGTACGGCAAGATCATCCGGACCACGAGCAAGGTCAAGGCCCACGACGAGAACGGCGATGCCGGCGTCGGCGACCGTGTGCGGATCATGGAGACCCGCCCGCTGTCGGCGACCAAGCATTGGCGACTCGTCGAGGTGCTGGAGAAGGCCAAGTAAGGCGTTCTCGCAACAGGATTCACGCGAAGCGGCCCGTTCCCTCAGGGGAGCGGGCCGTTCGTGCATCAGCGCTCGGGAACGAATTGCAGGATGGGGCCCCATCTGATCGCATACCTGATGGCCCGTTCGAGTTCGGGGTCGTCGATGTTCCCACTGTGTAGCTCGTCGAGAACCTGTTGGAGGAAGAACCGCTCGCCCGAATCGGTGCGCATACGACGTACCTGCTCGGCGCGAGGGCGTTGGGACAATGTCGCGCAATCTGCCTCCGCCACCAGCAACTCCAGCTTGGTGCGCAGGCATTTCGAACAGCGACCACAGTTGAAACGGCCGTCGCGGTTCTCCCAGCACACGCGGAGATTCTTCATGGCGGTGGCCGATCGGCTGATCGCGCGGACCTTCTCGAACCTGGTCACGTCAGTGGCGTCGTGTTCCAGTGTCACCGCAGAGGTCGACCACAGCGAGTCGAGCTCTGGGTGAGAACCCCATCGGTGCATGTTGCCCGTCGAGTACGACGACGGGACGATGACCGTACCGAGCACTGGCGAGAGCGCGGTGGCCACGTGCGCCAAGGCGGGGCCGTGGAAGATCCATCCCCATGGCACGCGAGCGACGTCACCGAACGCGCTCCGTAGGGTGGTGCGCACCTCTATGAGAGGTTTGCCGAGTTCGGCTGCTGCTGATCGCGCCGAATCCAACGCCTGAGTCGCCAGTGCTTCGTCATTCATGATGTCGAAGCCCAGGACGAAGACGAGGTGAGTGAGTCGGTCCAGGTGGGTGAGGGCGGAATAGAAGCTGTCCACACCTCCGCTGAAAAAGCACCCGACGCCATCCGCGCGGGGCGCGGTCGGCCCCTGGCCGGCGTGAATGTCGGCGGGTGCGAGGTGCCGTGGATACCACTCGGCGAGCACTCGCTGGGCTTTGCCCGCGTTCTCAAGGGCTACAGGATCGACCGCGCCCTCGATGGTGAGATCGGCGGACAGCCACATCGCCGTCGGGACCGCGGGCGCCAGCCACGGCGTCGCCGAGCTGTCCAACGGGTGCGACGACTCGGTGGCGACAATCATCGTCGTGCCATCGGGAGCCTGGATTGTTGCGGAGATGCGCGTGGTGGCCGGGGAGTCGGGACGGACCTCGAGTCGGGGTTTGGCGCCGGCACGCCTACTACGTCGCGCGACCCGAGTCACAACGCGGAAACCATCGATTTGGCGACGTCATAGCCTTCGTGGAAGTCGCGGGCAAGGGCAACGTGACCGAAGGTGGCCAGGTAATCGCGGAACGCCGCGGACAACTTGCTGTTGGCGTTGTCGACCATGACCACCGGCTTCTCGAGCAGAACACCGAGGACTGCGCCGTGGAGTCGGTCGGTGAGGACGACACGACCGCGTGAGAGGGCATCGACTGCCGAGCGCACGATCAGTTCGGACTGGCGGTCGAAGGCTCGCTTCGCCCACCGGTGAATCCGACGCCGGAACACCGGGACCGTACTCAGAGTCACTATCGCGAGCGACTGCGGCCACCATCTGAGGTCGTATCCGAACCACTCCATGCGCCAGTCATGGGTGAACGCCTCATCGATCAAGCCCTGCGGGATGTCATCGACGGAGTACGCCGACTCGCCGTCGGTCCGTTTGAGGAAGACAACGTCGTGGTCGGGATCGCGGGCGGGGTCGATGCGCCCGGTTCCGAGGGCGGTGTCCGGGCAATAGCGGACCTGGTTCGCGGGAAAAAGTTCGGTGAGTCGCTGTAGAGCGCTGCGATCGCGAATCAGCAAGGTCAGGTCGGGATGTTCGCCGTACACCTGCTGGGTGTGGGTCAGAGCATTGCGATCGCTGTATTCGAATGTCTGCGGTAGACCGATGATCGGCCGGTCGCGATTCTCGCCGATCACGCGTTCCCGAAATGGCTGGTAAATCGGGTACCTGTCACCGAAGTTGCCTCCACCATGAAGGAGGATCGGCCCCGTGGAGACGGCGGAAGCCAGTGCGCCTTTGTCATAGGTGTTGAAGGTTGCCGTGTAGGCGATCTCGCACCCCAGCAGCTCGAGATAGGCGAGTTCACCTCGATAGATGAGGACGTCTCCGGCGTTGGCGTGGTTGGGGAAATCGAGGAGGGCGACCGTGCTGCCAGCGGGAATCACCGTCCGGAGGATGTCGAGAGTTTCGGTCTGGATCGCAGAGATCGCGGACATGCGGGAAATCATAGCCGGAAGAGCGACGGGTGATTTGCGAAGCCGTGAAAGCAGGATTTCGGCGCAGACGTTTCCAAGAAACCCCGAAATCCCACCGGATCACAGATTGCTGGGTGCGAGGGCCGCGATGAGGACGGCGATATTCCACACGAGGCCGAGACCGGCCACGACGAGTCCGGCGATGGCCAGGCCGCGATTGTGCTGTGCAGGCGGCACGTCGGCGCGCGCCTTGGCGATCTTGAGGCTGGAGAGTCCGAAAAACACCGCCAGAGCAGCCGCGGCGAATCCGACGACGACCAAGCAGACGCCGGGGAACGACAGCACCGCACAGATCATCGACCACAGGGCGTAACTCTTGGCTTTGGGGTCAGGTGGCGACGGGTATCCCGATGGTTGCCGATGTTGGTTCTGTGGACCGCCGTGTGCCTGATATGACACGACCGGATTCGACCGTTGCGCAGTTCCGTGCGTCGTGTGCGGCGGCGGTGTCACGCCTGGCGAGATCGGGGGAAGTGAGGTCTGACCGGGTTGGGGCGCACCACCTGGGGACGGACCGGGCTTCCTCAGTTCGACGGCAGGTTGTGGATACGAGGCCGGAGCACTTTGCGTGCGCTGATGGCCGACGGTGGAGGGATCGGGTGGAGGTGCGACGGTGGGTGCGGCCGGATGTGCTGCGAGTGCTGCGGTGAGTTCGGTCGCGAATTCCGTGCAGGTCCGATACCGGTGATTCGGATCCTTCTCGAGCGCACGGTGAAGGACCTGGTCGACGCGCGGAGACAGATCGCGTCGGCGGGTGGTGATCGCCGGTGGGGTCTCGGTCAAGTGCTGACGGATCAGTGCCGCCGCATTCGTGTTCGCGAAAGGTGTTGAGCCGCTGAGTAGCTGGTAAGCGGTGCAGGCGAGTGAGTACTGGTCGGCGCGACCGTCGAGCTTCTCGGCGGCAAGCTGCTCGGGTGAGGAGTAGGCGAACGACCCGACGGTGAGGTTCGTGGCGGTCAGGCGGGTGTCGTCGAGGATGGGGCGCGCGATGCCGAAGTCGGCGAGCAGGACGCGGCGATTCCCGGACGGTCCGGTGGTCTCGGTGAGCAGGATGTTGGCGGGTTTGACGTCGCGATGTAGCAGGTTCTGGGAGTGCGCGTGGTCGAGTGCGTCGGCCACCGCGGACACAATGTGCACGACCTCATCGGTAGGCAGACCGCCCGGATGTGCCGACAACAGCGCGGCGGCGTCGAGGCCTTCGACATATCGCATGGTGATCCAGAGCTGGCCGTCGTTCTCTCCGCGGTCGTAGACGTTGACGACGTTCGGATGGTCGAGCCGCACGGCGAGATCGGCTTCTCGGGTGAACCGACGGCGGAAGGCCTCGTCCGACGAAAGATTCGCCGGCAACACCTTGAGGGCGTCGAGACGGGGTAGTCGTGGGTGTTGGGCCAGGTAGACCTCGCCCATACCGCCGGCGCCCAGTACCCGGACGATCCGATATCCCGCGAATTCTTGCCCAACCATCAACGCCACGTCGTCAGTCTAGGGGGCGAGTCCGACATGTCCGGTGGTCGCCGGCACGGGTCCCGACGCGACTCGGCCCGTCCGACGCAAGCGTCGGACGGGCCGGTGATCGGTTGCGGTGCCACGCCCGGAGAGGTGGCCGGCGGGTCTTCCCAACCGTCGCGGTGAGCGGTCGTCCACCCCCGCTCACAGGACCAACTCTAGGGGAGAGTCGCGGGGACCGACAGGGACTTAGGGCCCCAGATCCGCGAAAAGTTGATCAATTGATCTGTCCTTGGAGCCAGTTGATCGTTTCCTCGCGCACCGGGCGGGTGTCCGCGTCGAACTCGTGGTGCTTCTTGAGGAACGCCGCGACCATCGGGCAGACGCCCACGATGATCTTGCCCTGCGCCCGTGTGTCGGTGAGAGCCTGCTCGATGAGGATGGTGGCCAGGCCGCGTCCGCCGAACCTCTCGTCCACCTCGGTGTGGAAGAAGATGCGTTCGGTCGCACCGTCGTGCTCGCGTTCGCGATAGGCGGTGAAACCGGCGATCTGTTCGTCGACGCTGATCTGGTAGCGCTGCGTGTCGGCAACCTGGGAGACGTCTGCTTCTGCACCGGTCTTGTCGAGGGTCATGGGATCGAGGGTAGCGATGGGCTGGGTGTGTCGAGCCGAGGAGCAGGCGGTCGTGACCGGCGGTCGTCGCGGGGAGCACGATGCGGGTTCGATATCTCAGGCCGGGAGCGGCGTGAGATATCGATGTGGCCGCCACGTGCGGGTGGTCGGGTCCCAAGGGCGGAGGACCAGCCAGAAGTAGGTGAACATCGCGAACTTGACGACGGCATCGAGCGTCATCATCACGGTGAGCCGGGTGTGCCCGTGCGCGCGCGCCGTCCGCCGACCGCCGAGAATGTAGTGGCGGTTGCGCCATGGCGACGTTCGCAGGCGCCGGCAGGATGTTTCGGCCAGAAGTCGTGGATCGAATGCCACCCGCATTCCGCAGGCGGCCATGGACAAACCGACGTCGAGGTCCTCCCACACGTGTTTGTCGGTGTGTAAGCGGTGGCGGATCTGTTGCCAGGCATCGCGTCGAAGAATGTAGGCGGGCCCGTGAACCGATCCGATCGATCCGCCCTCGGCGAGCTTGCCGTAGCTGCGTGCGGCCATCCGCCGCTGAAACTCCTCGAAGGGGGCATCCGTCATGAGAAGGGGCCCGGTGAGCGCGGAGAACCCGCGACCCCGGGGGCCCGCGAGGAACTCCACTCCCCGTGCGGCCCAGTCAGGTCCGACGCGTGTGTCAGCATCGACCTTGGCTATCAGTTCTGATGTCGCCGAGTCGAGGCCGCGACTTCGGGCCGCGTGAACACCCTGGACCGGCTCGAATTCGCGACGGACCGCGGCGTGGCGCGCTGCGTAGTCCGCGACCACCGAAGATGTCCGGTCGGTCGAGTTGTTGTCGACCACGATGATCTCGTCGATCGCTCTGGTCTGGGCGAGCAGGCTGTCGAGGCAGCCCGGCAACTGAGATTCCTCGTTGAATGCAGGAATAACGACGGAAAGCTTCACCGGTGATCTCCCGAAAATCGATTGGTTTGGGCGTCGCGTCGTTAGCCAAGGTACACGTTTCTTGGGATTGCCTTGAATTCAACTGTGGGATTTGGTTGGGCACCGAACGGTTGCCGATGCTCGACGTTGACAGGCCCTTTGATCCGTCCGCATTTGATCGAACGATCAAAACGTGGACCTTCTGAACCACGCCGTCGTGAATGACGGCAACCGCCGACAGGAGGAGGGGTAACTCTCGTCGATCGTTCGACGATAGGTTAGGGCGAGGATGAGCGTGTTGAAGCGGATCTGTGCGTAAGTTTGAATCGTGGACCCGCTGCCATCCGAGGGCGTCGGATCTCGCGGAACCGACCCCGGCGGAATCCCTCAGTCTGTTGTGCCGAAAGCGTCACCGAACGTAGAGGAAAGCAATGCCCGAAGCCCAGGAGTCTGTCTCGGCACGTGAGCCGAGGCATCGTAGGCATGCGAGCGTGAAGCCTGCCGACGAGGTCGATCCCTTCGACGAGCCGGACCCTGTCGAGCAGCAGCTTCGCCGCTGGCGTGCCGAGCGCGCGGCCGGTGTGGTGGCATCGGAGCAAGGGCATGGCGGCTCGAACGGAACGACGTCGGCGAACGGTAACTCACCCACTCGGCAGGGTGGTGCACCGGCCCGTCGCCAGGTCAACGGTTCGTCTGCACCTCGCCCGGAATCTCGCCCGGACCTGGCGCAGAGTGCCGCGCAGAACTCGCAGCTGCACCTGACCGATCCTCATGTTCGATCGCCGACCGCGCCGCAGGGGAGCTCGCCGACCGCACGACCACTCAACGGATACGGCCCCCCGCGAGGCGATCGAGTACCTCAGGGGCGACTGGCGGAGCCCACGCATCACGAGATTCCGGCTGGGACGTTCGGGGGAGGGCCTTTCGTACCGCCGGTGCGCGATCCCGACGGTCGGGGGATCCCTTCGCCTCGGTCATCGACGCCCCACCCACCTGGGACGATCACTGCCGATCGGGGTGATGGCAGGGCGGCGGTCGGTGGCAAGGCAGCCGATGGGATCTCGCGGGCGGACGAAACGTCCTATGCGATCGTGGCGTCCGGGCTGCACAAACGATTCAAGGACACGATTGCTGTCGAGGATGTGAGTTTCTCGGTGCCGCAGGGTCAGATCGTCGCGATTCTCGGACCCAACGGGGCGGGCAAGACCACGACGGTCAACATGCTCTGTACTCTTCTGACCCCCGACAAGGGCACGGCGACCGTGTACGGACACGATGTGGTCAATCAAGCCTCAGCCGTTCGCCGATCGATCATGTTGACGGGACAGTTCGCCGCGCTGGATGAGGCGTTGACCGGCCGCGAGAATCTGGTTCTGTTCGGGCGACTGTTGGGCCTGTCGAAGTCGGTCGCGCGGGCACGCGCCGACGAACTGCTGGACATGTTCTCGTTGACCGACGCCGGCGCAAAACGGGTGGGCCAGTACTCCGGCGGTATGCGTCGGCGGATCGATATCGCGTGTGGCCTGGTGACGCAACCCAAGGTGGTGTTCCTCGATGAGCCGACGACAGGGCTGGACCCTCGCAGCAGACAAGAGGTGTGGACCCTCGTCGAGCGACTTCGGGATTCGGGTGTGACGATTCTGCTCACCACGCAGTACCTCGAAGAAGCCGACGTCCTGTCCGACAACATCGTGGTGATCGACAAGGGGCGGGTGATCGCAGAGGGCACATCGGACGAGCTCAAACTGTCGATCGGCGCCGCCTACTGCGAGGTGACCCCGGCCCACGCACGGGATCTCGACAGGTTGCGAAGGCTCTTCGCCGATCTGATCCCCGAAGGTGGCGGTGGCGGCGACGACCACGTGGTTGCGGTTCCCGCGCCACGCGGTCCCGAAACTCTCGTCGAGGTGATCCGCAGAACCACCGAGGCCGGCATCGAGCTCACCGATGTGGCAATGCGGCGACCGTCGTTGGACGAGGTCTTCCTTGCGCTGACCGATCCGCGTCGTGACCGACCGGGAACGGCATCGTGAGCCGGGTAGGAACTGCGCAATGAGTACAGGTTCCGAGGTGCCGGTCCTGGTCTCAGGGGGCATTTCAGCGTCGCCGGAGGTGACCCCGCCGGGCGGTGCCGGTGTGAGGCTCGACCCTCACCCACGGTCGCTGCAGCAGTGGTGGGCACTGACCTGCCGGGGCACCTCGAAGGTCTTCCGCAACGGTGAGCTGATCTTTGCCTTCATCTCGCCGGCGTTCCTGGCGGTCTGCTTTTATCTGCCTCTTCGCAGCATCATGAACGAGGCGCCCGGAATGAATTACGGCCAGTTCCTCATGCCGATCATCGTTCTGCAGTCGGTGGGCTTCGCCGCGTCGTCCGCGGCCATGCGGGCCGCCAATGACGGCGCCGAGGGTATCAACACCCGGTTCCGGGTTCTGCCCATGTCGGCCGCGATACCCATGCTTGCGCGGACCGCCACGAACCTCGTTCTGCTGGCGGTGTCCCTGCTGTGTGCGGCTGTCGCGTGCCTGATCATCGGGTGGAGAGCGGACGGGGGCGTAGTGGGCACCGTTGGGCTCTTCGCCTTGGCAGCGACCATCGGTGTTCTGTTTTCCCTGCTGGCCGATGGAATCGGCCTCTTGGCGGGCACGCCGGAGGCGACCAGTCAGGCGATGACGCTGCCCACCCTCATCCTGGGAATGCTGTCGACCGGATTTGTGCCCTTGACCCAGTTCCCCGAGTGGATCCAGCCGTTCGTGCGCAACCAGCCGATCTCGCAGTTCGCCGACTCGATGCGCGGCCTCGACGCGGGAACCGCGACGTGGGAGCTCGTGCGGCCCTCGCTGGGGTGGTGTGTCGGCCTGCTCATCGCAGCCGTGGTGTTGTTGTACCTCGGTGCCCGAAAGTCCCGCGGATGAGCGCCGAAGCGTCGCGGCGTCTCGACGATCTCGCCCCTCCTGCTCTCCACGTCCCCGAGGAGAGGTCGATTCGCGCGTGGTGGTCGCAAAGTGTGCCGCTCACCGGGCGGCAGGTCGTCGTCTTCGTGCGGGACTTTCCGACTCTGCTGCAATCGCTGATCTTCCCGGCCCTGAGCATGTTGATGTTCAAGGTCGTCCTCGGCGATGCGATCGGGTCGGCCACCGGCCAGAACAGCGCGTACGGCACCGTGCCGCTGGTGATTCTGGTCGGCGCCATGTTCGGTTCGATCGCGTCGGCAACCAGGCTCAACCATGAACGTGCCACGGGCTTGCTCGCTCGTCTCTACGTGCTCCCGATCAACCGGGCGGCCGACTTGACCTCACGCGTCGGCGCCGAGCTGATCCGCATCCTGATCACGACCGTGATCCTGCTCGGAGCCGGCTTTCTCATCGGCTTCCGCTTCACGCAAGGTGTCGGCCCGGCGATCGGGCTGGTCGTGGTCGCGCTGGCCTATGGCGCCGCGTTCTCGATGATGACGCTGGCGTTGGCGGTCAATGCTCGACCAGGCGCCCCGATCGTGCCGTACCTGGGACTGGCGTCGAGCATGCTGATGTTCTTCAATTCAGGCTTCTCCCCGGTCAGCGCCTACCCGTCGTGGTTACAGCCGGTGGTCGCCAATCAGCCCATGACCCCCGCCATCGAGGCGATGCGTGCACTCGCTGTGGGCGGCGCGCTCACCGAGAATCTCGTCAAGGTGGCTGTGTGGGTCGTCGTGATCATCGGTTTGTCGCTTGTTCCCGCTTTGCGGGGATATCGGCGGGCGGCGCGAGACCGATGACAGGAAAACCACAGTTCGCCGGTGAAGTGAACAGCAATGTCACAGGAGACATGTCAAATTCGAGGTTGCGAATGTACCACGACATGCCGGGTACGACTCGACATGTCCGATTCCGTTCGGTGTACACCGACCAGCGCAATTTATCGCGTAACGTCGTGCCTAATTGCCAGCGATTGAAAGAATGGACTGCGTCCACGGTTCACTCTTCCGCGCGACGCAGGAATGGCCCTCAAGTGCTGGTTTTGAGGTTCAGTCCGTGTCGTGGAAATGTGAATCGTCGGTGCAATTCAGGTCGGGACTCACGGCCCGATGGATGACGGTCGGAAACGAGAGGTGTCGGTACAGGTGGCGATCGCCGAGCATCACGCGAAAGCGCAGGTCGCAGCGGAGACCCCGCTGCAGTACCTGCCGCTCACCGCGGCTCAGCGAGGCATGTGGTTCGCCGAGTCGCTGGCATCGGACTATTCGGTCAACATCGCCCAGTACCTTGACATCCGTCATCCTCCGGGCGGTCTCGACATCGAGTTGCTCGCCGAGTGCTCCATCCACGTCGGCAAGCACCTGGAGTCGCCCTACACCCGCCTCGCCGAGGTCGACGGCGTGCCGATGCAGTTCGTCGACCTCGATTTCGATCAGCAGGTCGACATCCTCGACTTCCGTGCCGAACCGGACCCGGCGGGTGCGGCCCTGGCGTGGATGCGCGCGGAGTACCAGCGACCCGTCGACCTGCTCAACGACCAATTCGTCATTGCCGCAATTCTGCAGGTCGGTGACGAACGAACGTTCTTCTACAACCGCGCCCACCACATCGTTCTGGACGGTTACGCCGCACTCACCGGGGTACGACGGACCATCGATCGGTACAACGCGATCCGGCGCGGTCGGGTTCCCGACGACAAGCAGCTCGCCACGATGGCCGAGATCGTCGAGTACGAGCAGAGCTACCAGAGCAGTAGTCGGCGCGAGACCGATCGTGCGCACTGGCTCGAGCGGGTCGTCGACCTCCCCGAGCGGGTCACGCTCTCGACGCGGTCGGCGGCGGTGGCGCCTCTCTCGTTCGCCAATGTCGTATCGAGCCAAGAGCTCGAGCCCGCGTCGCAACGCCGCCTGGAAGCCCTGGCCACGGAGCTGAACAGCTCGATTGCCGTGCTGCTCACCGCCGCGTTCGGCGCCTACCTGTCGCGGGTGACGGCCAACGACGACATCGTGATGAGCCTGCCGATCACCGGGCGCACCAACGTGAAGATCAAGCGGTCGGGCGGCATGGTGTCCAACATCGTGCCCATCCGGCTGCGCGATCCGCAGGGCAAGTCCGTCCGCGATCTCATCGCCACCGCGCAGCTCGAGCTGACCGGAGCACTACGCCACCAGCGATACCGGTCCGACGACATCCGGCGCGACGCCGGACTCGACGCCGGTTCGACCTCCTTCGGCCCGGCGATCAACATGGTCTTCTTCGACGAGCCGGTCGCCATCGACGGCACCGAGTCCGACTATCGGATCCTGACGTCGGGAATTCTCGAGGATCTGCTGATCAACATGTATCAGTCGGGGCCCTCAGCGCCGCTGGTCGTCGATCTCCACGGCAATCCGGGCCTGTACACCCAGGCCGAACTCGACGCCCACCACGCTCGCTTCCTGCACTTCCTCGAGAACTGCCTGTCTCCGGAGTCGCTCGATCGGCCGGTCGGCGCCATCGAGATGCTGACGCCCACCGATCGGGCGATGCTGGCTGCCCTTCCCGAACCCACAGCCCACGTAGCCGCTGGGCCGGCGACGATCGTCTCCCGATTCGACGAGGTGGCGCAACGCCATCCGGATCGACCTGCACTCACCGACGCGCGCGGCGTCACCGTCACCTATCGCGAACTCGGGGCGCAAGCGGCCGCGGTGGCTGCAGCCCTGCGAGCCCGCGGCGTCGGGCCCGGCGACCTGGTGGGCGTGGCCACGGCACGCCACACGACGCTGGTCGCGGCCATCATGGGTGTGCTCACCGGTGGCGCGGCATACCTCCCGCTGGACACCGGCAACCCCGTCGATCGCCTCTCGTTCATCGTCGGTGACGCGGCTCCGTGCGTCATCGTCGACGACGAAACCTCACGACCGGACTGGAGCGGAACGTTCCCGGTGGTCTCGGTCGAGCAGTTGATCTCCGAGGGTAACGCCGCACCGCCACCGCCTGTGGTGCCCGACGACACCCTCGCCTACGTCATCTACACCTCGGGGTCGACCGGTCGGCCCAAAGGTGTCGAGATCACCCACCGCAACGTGATTCGACTGTTCGACGCGGCGCTGGAGCAGTTCGAGTTCGGTGCCGACGATGTGTGGTCGGTGTTCCACTCCTATGCGTTCGACTTCTCGGTCTGGGAGATCTTCGGTCCGCTCCTCACCGGGGGGCGTGCGGTGATCGTGGATCGCCAGGTCGCGCGTGCGCCTGCGGAGTTCCTCGAGGTGCTCGCGCGCGAGAACGTCACGGTTGCCTCGCTGACGCCGTCGGCTTTCGGTGTCCTGGCCGAGGCGCGTCGACGCACACCGACCCCGTTGTCGTTGCGGTACATGGTGTTCGGCGGCGAGGAGCTCCGGTTCGACGAGGTCGAGCGCTGGTATGACGCCTTCGGTGACGACGTCGCTCTGGTCAACATGTACGGGATCACCGAGACCACGGTGCACGTGACCTACCGTCCGCTCGATCCCGAGTTGGTGCGGGGCGAGAGCAGCAGCTTCATCGGACAACCGTTGTCCACGTTGGGTGTGCGCATCCTCGACAACCGTCTCCAACCGACTCCCGAGGGCGCGATCGGTGAAATCTACGTGGTCGGTGAGCAATTGGCCCTGGGATACCGCAATCGCGCGGCGCTCACCGCAAGCCGATTCGTCGCCGACCCCGACGGCAGTGGCCGTCGGATGTACCGGTCGGGCGATCTCGGCCGCCGCGTCGGTGACGACGTCCAGTATCTGGGCCGGGCCGACACACAGGTGCAATTGCGTGGGTTCCGTGTGGAACTCGGCGAGGTCGAGACCGCTCTGCGCTCTGTCGGCGGCGTCACCGCTGCGGCCGCCGTGGTCCTCGACGCGCGAAATGCCGGTGGCGCCAAACTGATCGGGTACGCGGTTGTCGATCCCGCTGCGGGCCTCGACGAGTCCTCGATCCGCGATGCGGTACGGGCGGCAGTGCCCACCTACATGGTCCCCGACCTCGTGATGCTGATCGACGAGCTACCGATGACCGCCAACGGAAAGCTCGATCGCCGCGCCCTGCCGACGCCGCGCTTCGCCCGGGATGAGCGAGTCGCCTTCATCGCACCGTCCACCGCGCGGGAGATCGCCGTCGCCTCGGTGATCGGTGACGTCCTGGACGTGACGCCCATCGGCATGCACGACAACATCTTTGCGCTCGGCGCCGATTCGCTGACCGCCGCCCGCATCGTCTCTCGGTTGCGGAGCGTGGCGCGGCTGTCGGTGTCGTTGTCGGACGTGTTCGAAGCGGCCACGCTCGCCGAGATCGTCGCCGCAGCGGTGCCGACGCAGGACGCCGCTGCCCTCCCGCTCCCCGGGCAGGTCGAGCGGCCGGTGCGCATCCCGTTGTCGCTGAGCCAGCAACGTCTCTGGTTCATCAATCGGCTCGATCCGGCTTCGGGGGCCTACAACATCCCGGGTGCGGTTCGGCTCGGCAGCAACGTCGACGCGGACGCCCTCGCCGCCGCCGTCGGTGACCTCGTGTCCCGCCACGAGCCGCTGCGGACCACGTTCCCCGATGACGACGGCGAGACCTTCCAGTCCATCGGCGAGATCGACGACGTCACCGCTGCAGGTGTTTTCGGTGTGGAGGCGGTCGACGCTTCAGCAGTCGACGCCCGGATCGCAGACCTGTCGGTGACCGGTTTCGACGTCACCAAGGACTGGCCGCTGCGAATTCGGTTGCTCGCGGTGTCCGACTCTGCGGACAGTGCCGCTGGAGAGACGGCCGGCGGCATCGTCGAGCACGTGCTGGTCGTCGTCGTACACCACATCGCGGCCGACGGTGCCTCCCTCGGGCCCTTGATCACCGACCTGTTGACCGCGTACGCCGCCCGCGCCCAGGGGCAGGCCCCCGAGTGGACGTCGTTGCCGGTGCAGTTCGCCGACTTCGCCGTGTGGCAGCGTTCGGTGCTGGGGGAGGAGGCTGACGCCGACTCGGTGATGGGTCGTCAAATCGCCTTCTGGCGCAAGGAACTCCAGGGCATGCCGGAACTCATCGGGCTGCCGACCGACCGCCAGCGGCCCACGCGTCCCACGGGCGCCGGCGGCTACGTCGACACGATGCTCGACGCACAAACCGTCGAGCGACTGCATGCCCTCGCCGCGCATCACGGCGTCACCTTGTTCGCGGTCTTCCACTCGGCGCTCGCGGTGCTGCTGTCGCGGCTCAGCGGTGGCGAGGACATCGCCATCGGCACCGCCATCGCCGGTCGTGACGAACCCGAATTGGCCGATCTCGTCGGGATGTTCGTCAACACCGTGGTGCTGCGCACCCGGGTGCAGCCCGCCAACGGTCTCACCGACCTCCTCGCCTCGGCTCATCACACTCGCGCACAGGCGCTCGGTCACGGCGACGTGCCCTTCGAACAGGTGGTGAATGCGGTGGGGGCCCGGCGATCCCGGTCGCACTCGCCGCTGTTCCAGGTGGAGCTGGTCATGCAGCACGATCAGGTGGTGGGCCGGCTTGATACGGAGTCGGGACTGGGGTTGATCGACGCCCGCCCGCCGTTCGCCAAGTACGACCTCTCGCTGAACGTGATCGAGTTCGGTCCGGTTGCCGACCACTCCGAGCAGATCTCGTTGTCGTTCTCCTACTCGCGAGAGCTCTTCGATCACAGCACGATCGAGCGCTTCAGCCACTACCTGCACGACATCCTGGACCGCATGGCGGCGACCCTCGATGAGGAGCAGGACCGGCCGCTCGACGACTTGTTCTGGTTCCCGGATTCGGAATTGGACGTCGTCGCGGGCTGGTCGAGGGGATACTCCGAGGAGATCACCCGGCCCCTGCTGCTGGCGGCCTCGGCGTCCGAGCGGCGCGCCACGGCGCTCGTCCACGACGGCCGGCGGGTGTCGTACCGCGAATTCGCCGACCGCGTCAACAGCCTGGCCAGGGAGCTGATCGGTGTCGGAGTCGGCCCCGACGTGGCTGTGGCCGTGTGCATCCCGAGGTCGGTCGAGCTGTTGGTCGCGCTACACGCGGTGATCACGGCCGGTGGACAGTACGTCCCGATCGATCCCGACGCCCCGCTCGACCGCGGCGAGTACATGGTCGAGATGGCCGGCGTCGGCTCAGTGCTCGTCGGTCCCGGTGCGCTCCCGCCCGTCGTGTCCGGCCTCGCCGACCGCGTCTGGGTGCACAGGGTGGATGCTTCCGCGCCGATCGAACACGCCGTCGCCCCGGTGACGACCGACGAGCTGATCGCGCCGCTATTGCCCGATCATGCCGCCTACACCATCTTCACTTCCGGATCGACCGGAAAACCCAAGGGCGTCACCGTCTCCCATCGAGCGATCGTCAATCGGCTCGAATGGATGCAACGGCATTACCCGCTGAGCACGTCCGATGTGGTGTTGCAGAAGACGCCCATCACCTTCGACGTGTCGGTGTGGGAGCTGTTCTGGCCGTTCATGGTCGGTGCCAGTCTGGTCATCGCCGAACCCGGACGTCATGGCGACCCGGAGTATCTGGCGTCGCTGATCGAATCCGAGGGCGTCACCACGGTGCACTTCGTGCCGTCGATGATGTCGACGTTCGCCGACGTGACCGGGCCGACCCGGATGGCCGAATTGAGTTCGCTGCGACTGATGTTTACCTCGGGGGAGGCCCTTGCGGCGCCGACTGCGCGGTCGGTGCTGTCCGCGCTGCCCGGCCTGGCATTGCACAACCTGTACGGTCCCACCGAGGCCGCGGTCGACGTCACCGAGTATCACGTCGGCGCCACCGATACTGCGATCCCGATCGGGCGACCCGTCGCCAACACCACCACGTTCATCCTCGATCGCCGGCTGCGGCCGCTCCCGGTGGGTATCCCCGGCGAGTTGTACCTTGGTGGCGTCCAGCTCGCCCGTGGATACGCCGCACAGGGCAGGCTCACGGCGGAACGGTTCGTGGCGGATCCGTTCGGACCTCCGGGATCGCGTCTTTACCGCACCGGTGACCTGGCGCGGTGGAACACCTCGGGCGACATCGACTACCTGGGGCGCAACGACTTCCAGGTGAAGCTTCGCGGACAGCGCCTCGAACTCGGCGAAATCGAGGCCTCGCTGGTCAACGTCCCGGGTGTCGTGCACGCTGCGGCAACGGTGATCGAGTTGGCCGCCGGTCAGAACCTGGTCGCCTACTATTCGCCCGACACCGTGGCACCCGATACGGCCGCGGCCCACCTCGCCGAGCACCTGCCGGAATTCATGGTGCCGACGATCTGGATGCCGATAGAGCAGATGCCGCTCAACTCGGCGGGCAAGGTCGACCGTCGTGCACTGCCCGAACCGGTGCTGGCCACCGCCCCGTTCGTCGGCCCGAGCACCGAAACCGAACGGATCATCGGATCGGTCTTCGCCGAGGTCCTCGGTGTCGAGAAGGTCAGCGTCACCGAGTCGTTTTTCGATCTCGGCGGAAACTCGCTGAGCGCCACCAAGGTTGCCGCGCGATTGTCCGCCGATCTCGGAATCAAGGTCCCGCTGGCGGCGGTGTTCGACGCGCCGTCGGTTCGCGAGGCCGCACAGCACGTACGCGGAATGGACACCCCACACCACCGGCCGGTGCTGGCCGCAGCCGAGCGTGGCGCGAGTGCGCCATTGTCGGCCGTCCAGCGCGGCATGTGGCTGGTCAATCGCGCCGATCCCGCATCGCCGGTTTACAACGTGGCGATCGCGCTCCGATTGTCCGGAGCACTCGACCGGGCGAGCGTCGATGACGCCTTCGCGGACCTGGTGAGCCGGCACGAGTCGTTGCGGACGATGTATCCGATGCTCGACGGTGAGCCGGTACAACTCGTCCTCGACCCCGAGGACGCACTGACGCGCATCGAACGCTCGGTGCGCGACGTCCGCGATGATGTCGATGCCGAGATCGCGACGGTCACCGGTCGGGGGTTCGACGTCACGGCCGGGCCGCCACTGCGACTGGCGCTGCTGGCGGTCGCCCCCGACGACCACATCCTGGTCTTCGTGGTGCACCACATCGCCGCCGACGGCGCGTCGATGATGCCACTGGCCACCGATTTCATGGCCGCGTACACCGCGCGGGTGAGCGGTGTCGCACCGGCGTGGGAACCGCTCGCCGTGCAGTACGCCGATTATGCTGTGTGGCACCATGATTGGCTTGACACACAGGGTCCCGACGGCCGGACCGAGGCGGCGCGCCAGCTGGACTACTGGGCCGGACGGTTGGCCTGTGCGCCGGCGAGGCTCGAGTTGCCGACCGACCGGGTGCGGCCGCGTGTACCGACGTTCGCCGGTGACGAGATCGTCTTCGAGGTTCCCGCTGAACTCGTCGGCAGGCTCGACGCCGTTGCCCGCCAGAACAATGCCACCCTGTTCATGGTCATGCATGCGGCGTTCGCGGTGCTGCTCAGCCGCCTCACGGCGCAACGCGACATCGTCATCGGCACGCCCTTCGCAGGTCGCGAGCAGGCCGAGCTGGACGGCGTGATCGGGATGTTCGTCAACACCTTGGCCCTGCGTACCCAGATCCGTGAGGAGGAGAAGTTCGCCGAGCTACTCCAGCGGGTTCGGCACGACGACCTGTCGGACATGGCCAACGCCGACGTCCCCTTCGACTCCATCGTGTCGTCGGTTGCGGCGGCGCCGGCGACCAGCCATCACCCGATCTATCAGGTGATGTTCGCCTATCAGAACTTCGCTTTCCCGACAGTGGATTTGGCCGATCTGACCATCACCCCGGTGTCCGAACAACTGGTGCCGGCCAAGGTCGATCTGCAATTGACACTGTTCCCCGACGATCCCCACGCAACACCTGGCACGAAGGACTCCGATGCAATGAAGGGTCAGCTGATCTACGCCAAGGATCTCTACAACCGGAGTTCGGTTGAGCTGCATGCGCAACGGTATCTGCGGGTGCTCGAGGAGGTCGCCGAGAACCCGCAGGTCCTCGTCGACGACATCTCCATCGCCACCGACACCGAGGCGCGGGCCGCACTCGACGAGGCGGGCCACGGATATCATTCGCTGTCGATCCCCGAACTCGTCGCGGCGGCCGCGAACGCCGCTCCGGATGCGGTGGCGGCCAGTCACAACGGCACCGAGGTGACCTTCGCGGTGCTGTCGGCGATCACCGATACCATGGCGAGCGCGCTACCGGACGCCGACTCGGCGCTGACGACCGCGCTCATGAGCCTGATCCCCGACGTCGCAGTCTCCGGACCGCAGGCGCTCGGGAACGTCCTCGGCGAGCTGCGCTCGAATTCGCTGGTAGCCGTGGGTGATTCGGCAGGTGCCGGCAGGAGTGCGACCAACGGCACTGCGACCAACGGCACGGCGATCAACGGGACCTCGAGCAACGGGGTGGCGAACATGGCGAACAAGGGAATGACTCCAACGTGACAGAAGTCGATTCAAGGGCCTCAGCGATCGCCAAGACCTGGGGCCCGCGCCCGTCGACTCTCCATCTGATCGCCTTCGCAGCCGGATCCGTACCGAATTCGATTGCGATCGATGCGCCCGCCGGCCCGGTGACCTTCGCCGACCTGCACGCGCAGGTCGCGGCGACGGCGCAGGTGTTCGCCACCCAGGGACTCGACACCGAGGCAGCGGTGGGTGCGGGCGTGACGCGTGCGCTCATGTCGCCCGGGCACAGCCCGCAGGATCTCGCCGAGGCCACACGACGCGCCATCGAGCAGGTGCGCATCCGCGCGCTCGATGCTGTCGGCAGCCACGATCTGGGATCGCTTGTCGGACTGTTCGGATCGGCGGTGGCACGCTTCGGCGGCCGGACCGCGGTCAGCGACACCCATCGCCACCTGACCTACCGTGAACTCGACGAGCGGTCGGCGCACCTCGCCGACGCACTGCGGCATGCCGGCGCCGGCCCGGGCCGACTGATCGGCGTCGCGCTGCCCCGCGACGTCGACCTGATCGTTGCCCTCGTCGCGATCTTGCGCTCCGGTGCCGCGTACCTGCCGCTCGACCGCGGCCAGCCGCCCGCGCGTGCACTGTCCATCATCGGCGACGCCGAACCCCTCATGGTCCTGGTCGATGACGAGCTTGCCGCGCAGTGGGCGGAGGCCGCGGCGCCACTGGTCTCCCCGGCGGACATCGAGCGTCGGTTCGCCGACGGGACAGCCGAGCCTGCCGGATCGCCGGACGCCGCAGCGGCAATCGACGACCGCCTGCCCGCATATCTGATCTACACCTCCGGGTCGACCGGAAAACCCAAGGGCGTGGTGGTGTCGCACCGTCAGGTGGTGGCACTGCTCGCGGCGGCCGCGGACGACTTCTCCTTCGACCACAACGACGCGTGGACGCTGTTCCACTCGTACGCGTTCGATTTCTCGGTGTGGGAGATCTGGGGGCCCTTGACCACCGGTGCGCGGCTGGTGATCGTCGACCGCGACGTCTCCCGCGACCCCGGTGCGTTCCTCGAATTGTTGGCTGCGCAGCGGATCACGGTCCTCAACCAGACACCGTCGGCGTTCTACCAGCTTGTCGCGCAACGGCGCCGCGCGCCGGTGGAGCTGTCGCTGCGCTATGTCGTCTTCGGCGGAGAGGCACTGAGTTTCGAACAGGTCCGCCGATGGTTCGACGACAACCCCGCCGATCACGCACAACTGGTGAACATGTACGGCATCACCGAGACGACGGTGCATGTCAGCTACCGGCCACTGGACCGCAACGCCGTCGCCGCCGACGACGCCTCCTTCATCGGGCGTCCGCTCTCCTCGCTCGACATCCACATCCTGGACGGCCGGCTGCGGCCGGTACCCGAGGGCGTCGTCGGTGAAATGTACGTCACCGGCACACAACTCGCACAGGCATACCGAAAGCGGCCCTCGCTGAGTGCGACCCGCTTCGTCGCCAACCCATTCGCCGCGGACGGTTCACGGATGTACCGCACCGGTGACCTCGCACGTCGCGTCGGGGAGGACATCGAGTATCTCGGACGTGGCGACGATCAGGTGCAGTTGCGCGGATTCCGCATCGAGTACGGCGAGATCGAAGCAGCCCTGCTGGGGGCCGAGGGAGTCAGCGCCGCAGCCGCTCGCGTGATCGACCTCCCCGGGCGCGGTGAGATCCTCGTCGGATACGTTGTCGCGGAGGAGGACGCGCACGGCGCTGCCGGTGACGGCAGTGCTCTCGACGTCGCGCAGGTACGACGGATCGCGGGACGAGCGGTCCCGGACTACATGGTCCCCGATGTCGTCGTCGAGGTGAGCTCGTTCCCGTTGACCGGCAACGGGAAACTCGATCGCGCGGCCCTCCCGCGCCCGAATCTGACCGCCGACACCGAGATCGTCGCGCCCGCGACGGCCACCGAGACCGCGCTGAAGGCGATCGTCGTCGAGGTGCTCGGGCTCGACGATATCAGTGTGACGACCTCGGTCTTCGACGTCGGCGGCAACTCATTGCTCGCGGCGCGGATCGTCGGCCGGGCCGCGGAGACGCTGGGGGTCGACCTGAGCGTGCGGGATCTGTTCGAGGCGCCCACGGTCCGCGAACTCGCGATCACCGCCGACGCCACCCGCCCGGGCCTGCCGGCCATCGAGTCCGTCGTGCCCCGCCCCGAGCGAATCCCGTTGTCCCTGGCCCAACAACGGATGTGGTTCATCAACCGCTTCGACCCCGCGTCGGCTGCCTACAACATCCCCGCGGTGCTGCGGCTCGACGGCGATGTCGACACCGACGCCCTGCGCGCGGCACTGCTCGACGTCATGCGCCGGCATGAGGTGCTCCGCACCACCTACCCCGAGACAGAGGGCACCGCGGTCCAGCACGTCGCGGACATGACCGTGGCCGAAGCCGCACTTGACTGGCGCATCGGCGACGAATCCGAAGCGCGCGCAGCGCTCCTCGCCGGATTCGACCTGCGCGACGAGCTACCCGTCCGAGTCCGGCTGACCCAGGTGTCGGCAACCTCCTGGGCGATGGTGCTCGTGTTGCATCACATCGCCTGCGACGGTGAGTCGTTGGCCCCGCTGGTCGCCGACCTGATCGCCGCGTACGAGGCGCGCTCACAGGGCCACGCACCCGAATTCACGCCACTGCCGGTCCAAATGGTCGACGTCGCGCTCTGGCAGGAGCGGGTCCTCGGTGCCGCCGACGACCCGGACTCCCTGATCGGCGCGCAATTGTCCTATTGGGCAACCCAACTCGACGGTGCCCCCGATGTGATCGAGCTACCGACCGACCGGCCCCGCCCGGCGATCGCCTCGCAGCGCGGCGCCCGAGTCGATTTCGACGTGCCCGTCGAACTGTCCGAACGCGTGGAGGTGCTGGCACGCGAACGCGGCCTGACGCCGTTCATGGTGGCCCACGCCGCGCTGTCGGTGGTGCTCGCGCAACTCTCGGCGACCAACGACATCACCGTCGGCACCCCGATCGCCGGTCGCGGCCAATCGGTTCTCGACCCGATGGTCGGCATGTTCGTCAACACACTGATCCTGCGGACGACCATCGAGCCGCACATGAGCTTCGACGACCTCCTGGCCGAGACCCGACGGATCGATCTCGAGGCCCTCGCCCACGCCGACCTGCCGTTCGAGGCGATCGTCGAGCGGGTCAACCCCATCCGGTCCCAGGCGTATGCGCCGCTGGCACAGGTGTGGTTGTCCTTCGATCAATCCGCGATCACCGAATTGGCCTCGCAGAGCGTCGATATCGGTGTTGCGGGCGGGTTGCGGGTCAGTGCCGCCGAGCCGCCCGAGATCTCGTCCAAGGTCGATCTCACCGTCGGTATCGCCGACTCGTCGAACGGATGGCAGGGATCGATCGTCTACGCGACCGACCTCTACGATCCCGAGACCGTCGAGGTGTTCGCCGAGCGATTCGTCCGTGCGCTCGACGGGCTCACCGGGGACCCGGCGCGACCGGTCGGCGACGCCACGATTCTCTCCACGCCGGAAGCTGCTGCGCTGCAACGGTGGACGTCGGGCGGCTCGGTCCGCCCCGGCGCGGCCACGGTTGCCGACGCGCTCGGTGCGGCTCACCTCGCCCACGCCGAGCGGATCGCCGTCGTCGACGCCGGGAACCGTGCTGAGCATTCGAGTCCGGCGGGTTCGACACACTGGACCTACGCCGGATTCGGTGCTTTGGTCAACGCCCTCGCGCGGCGGTTGATTGACCTCGGTGTCGGCCCTGATGTTGCTGTTGCCGTCGGGATTCCGCGTTCGCCGGAGATGCTCGTGGCCGTGCACGCGGTGATCGTCGCCGGCGGTCACCATGTGCCGGTGGGCCCGGAGGCCCCGGCCTCGGTGGTCGCCCATCTGCTCGATACGGCGCAGGTGGCCGCGGCCCTGACGGTGCCCGACGCCTCCGGTGTCTTCGCCGACGCGGTTGATCGCCTGCCGGTCACCATCGTCAACCTGACCGAACTCGAACGCGCGGATGGGCGCCCGGTGACCGATCGGGATCGGCTCGCACCCCTGCGCCCCGACCACGCCGCCTACACGCTGTTCACCTCCGGATCGACCGGACAACCCAAGGGCGTCACCGTCTCCCACGGGGCCCTCACTGCGCTGCTCACGTGGTTCACGCCCGCCGGCATCGACCCGCGGGACGAGCGCGTACTCGTCAAGACCCCGTTCACCTTCGATGCGTCGGTGTGGGAGTTGTTCTGGCCGTTGACCGTCGGCGCACACGCCGTCGTGGCGGGCGTGGACGACCATCGCGAACCGACCGCCCTGGCCCGCAGCCTCGCCGAGTACGACATCACCATGGTGCAGTTCGTCCCATCGATGCTCTCGGTCTTCCTCGACGAGGTCTCCGACGCGGCCGCCGCGCTGTCGACGGTGCGCCGGATCTACACCGGCGGTGAGGCATTGACGCCGACGCTGACGCAGCACGCACTCGCCGCGGCACCGCACGCGACGGTGATCAACCAATACGGGCCCACCGAGATGACCGTCGACACGACCATCGCGACGCTCACCGAGCCGGTCGAGACCGTCACGATCGGCCGGCCCGCCCCGGGTGTGCTGGTCCGAATCCTCGACGGACGTCTGCGTCCGGTCCCGCCGGGCGTGCCCGGCGAGCTCTATCTCGCCGGCCCCCAGATGGCCCGTGGTTACGCAAGGGCGTCTGCGCTGACCGCGGAGCGATTCGTCGCCGACCCCTGCGGGTCCGACCTGTCCGGCGCGCCGGGACAGCGCCTCTATCGCACCGGTGATCTGGCCCGATGGACCACCCACGGCGACATCGAGTACCTGGGGCGCACCGACTTCCAGGTCAAACTGCACGGGCAGCGGATCGAACTCGGTGAGATCGAGTCCGTGGTGTCGTCGATTCCCGGCGTCGTCGCCGCAGCAGCCGACGTCCGATCGTCGGCGGCCGGGGACGCACTGGTCGCCTATGTGGTTGGCCACCCCGGCCACACGCTTCGCACCGAGGTCATCGCCGAGGCGGTCGCCGACCGGCTGCTCGCGCACCTGCGGCCGTCGGTCTGGGTGGTACTCGATGCCATGCCCCGCAGCAGCGCGGGCAAGATCGACCGCCGAGCGCTGCCCGATCCGGCGCCCGCGGCGCACGCCGAGGTCGTCGCGCCGTCAACGCCGGCCGAGACGACCATCGCCGCCGTCGTCGCCGAGGTGCTCGGTGTGGACCAGGTGTCGGTGACCGATTCGTTCTTCGACATCGGCGGAAATTCGTTGGCCGCCATGCGCGTCGCCGCCCGTGCGGGTGCGGCACTGGGCGTCGACATCGCCGTCCGCGATCTCTTCGACGCGCCGACTGTCGCCGATCTCGCGCGCCGGGTGGCCGGCCGTGGTGCGGGGCTTCCCCCGGTGCAGGCGCATCACCCGCGCCCGGAGCGCATCCCGCTGTCGTACGCGCAGCAACGGATCTGGTTCATCAACCAGTTCGACACCTCCTCGGGCGCCTACAACATCCCGATCGCCCTGCGCCTCACCGGCAAACTCGACCTGTCGGCGCTGCGCGCGGCCATGGTCGACGTGATCGACCGCCATGAGGTGTTGCGCACCACCTTCCCGTCCGTCGAGGGCGCGCCGCGCCAGGTCGTGACCGACCGATCGCTGACCGGCTCGCGGCTGGACTGGGCGGTCGTCGACGACGAGTCGGAGCTGTTCGCTGCCGCGACAGCAGGATTCGACGTCACCGCCCACCATCCCATCCGCGTCCGGATTCGGCGCGTCGAGGATCTCGAACACATCGTGCTCATCGTGGTGCACCACATCGCCGGCGACGGCGAGTCTATGCGCCCGTTGGTCACCGACGTGGTGACCGCCTACCATGCCCGCTCACGCGGTCGCACACCGCAATTCGCGGAACTGGCAGTGCAATTCGCCGACGTGGCACTGTGGCAGCAGGAGGTGCTCGGCTCGGCCGAAGACCCGGGGTCGGTGGTGTCGGCGCAATTGGCGTACTGGATCGACCGGCTCGACGGTCTACCGGATGTGCTGAGCCTGCCGACCACGCACCCACGCCCGGCCGTCGCCTCGATGCGTGGCGCCGAGATCGGCTTCGAGATCCCCGCCGGCACCGCGGAATCGGTGCGCGCGCTCGCCGCGGCACGCGGGATCAGCGAATTCATGATCATCCACGCCGCGCTGGCGGTGCTGTTGTCGCGGCTGGCCGCCACCGATGACATCGCGATCGGTACCCCGATCTCGGGCCGGGGAGACCAGGCTCTCGACCCGCTCGTCGGCATGTTCGTCAACACCCTCGTCCTGCGGACTGCTGTCGACGGTGCCGACACCTTCGCCGACTTCCTCGACGCGGTCCGCCAGACCGACCTCGACGCGTTCGCCCATGCCGATGCGCCGTTCGAGACCGTCGTCGACGCTGTGTCGCCGACGCGCTCGGAAGCTTTCGCGCCGCTGACCCAGGTCTTGCTGACGGTGGAGCAGAATCCCGTTGACCCGTCGGCGATGGTTGCCGACCTCGACGACCTCGCCGTCGGCGTCCTGGAGATCGAGGAGACCTCCGCGAAGGTCGATCTCACGGTCGGTGTGCGCGCCGGACGCACCGGCGCGTGGACCGGACGGGTGAACTACGCGACCGACCTCTTCGACGCTCGCACCGTCGACACCATGACGTCCCGGTTCGTTGACCTGCTCGGACACCTCGTGGCCCAGCCCGAGACAGTGATCGGCGACGCGCCGCTCCTCGCCCCCGCCCAGGCAGCGGCGCTGACGCCGGTTGCCGGGCCACATGGCCGCGCACCGATGCTGCTCGCCGACATCTTCGACGAGGCCGTCCGCAGGTTCCCCGCCTCGGTCGCCGTCTCCGACGAGACGCGCACCCTGACCTACGCCGAGCTAGATGAGGCGGCCAACCGACTCGCACGCCACCTCCTTGCCGCGGGCGCTGGACCAGAAGCCCTCGTGGCCTTGGCGATTCCGCGGTCGGTGGACCTGACGGTCGCGATCTGGGCGGTCGCGCGCACCGGCGCGGGTTACCTACCGATCGACCCCGATCACCCCGAGCAGCGGATCGCCGGCATGCTCGCCGACGCCGGTGTCGCACTGGGCCTGTGCCCGCGTGCGTTGGGGCAGCGGTGGGAGAACACCGAGATCGCCACCACGACCACCTGGATTCACCCCGACACGCCGGAGGTGGCCGAGACGATCGCCGGACTGTCGCCGGAACCGCTGCACCACAACGAGCTACACGGCGAACCCACGCTCGACTCGCTCGCCTACGTCATCTACACCTCCGGCTCCACCGGTCGCCCGAAAGGGGTGGGCGTCACCCACCGGGGCATCCGCAACTTCGCCGACACGGAGACCAGGATCGCGCGCGCACAACCCGATTCGCGCATCCTGGGATTCGCGTCACCGAGCTTCGACGCGTCCGTACTGGAATATCTGCTGGCCGTCACCGCGGGCGCGGCACTCGTGTACCGCCCGGCGGACGCCGTCGCCGGTGCACCGCTGCAGGAGTTCGTGGCAGGCGAACAGCTTACCCATGTCTTCCTGACCCCGACGGTGCTGGCGTCGCTCGACCCGGCCGAACTGCCCACGGTGGGTACCGTTCTCGTCGGCGGCGAGGCGATGCCGGAAGCACTGCGGGACCGGTGGGCGCCGTCGGCGGCCTTGCACAACATGTACGGCCCCACCGAGACCACCGTCGCTGTCACGATGAGCGCGCCGATGACCGCGGGTGGCCCCGTGCTCATCGGATCGCCGATCGAGGGGACCGAACTGCTCATCCTCGACGAGCGGCTGCATCCCGTTCCGGTGGGCGTGCTCGGTGAGCTCTACGTCGCCGGACCCAGCCTCTCCCGGGGCTACCTCCACCGCCACGTCCTGACCGCCGAGCGATTCGTCGCCAATCCGTACGGCGCTGCGGGGCAGCGGATGTACCGTACCGGTGACGTCGTCCGATGGGTCGAGGGCGACGGCGGGTTGTCGGTCGGTTACGGCGGTCGCAGCGACGACCAGATCAAGCTGCGCGGCCTGCGCATCGAACTGGGCGAGATCGAGTCCGCCCTCGCGACACATCCGGCGGTCGACTCGGCGATCGTGGTCGGCGTCGGCGCCGACGGAGACATCGCGGCTAGCGGTGAGTCTGTCGTGTCCGGCCTCGCCGCCTATGTCATGCTCCGGTCGCCGGTCGACACGGCCACCCTCGGCGAGCATGTCGCGCAGCGACTTCCGCTCTACATGGTGCCCGGCAGCATCACCACGCTGGACGCACTGCCGTTGACCGTGATCGGCAAACTCGACCGCAGGGCACTGCCCGCCCCGACCCCGATACTCGACGCCGCCTACGTCGCTCCGCAGGACCCCATCGAGCAGCAGCTGGCCGGTATCGTCGCCGGACTCCTCGGAATAGAACGGGTCGGCGTGACGGACTCGTTCTTCGGCCTCGGCGGGGACTCGATCATGTCCATTCAGCTCGCCTCCGCAGCGCGGGCCGCAGGACTCGAACTGTCTCCACGGGACATCTTCGAACACAAAACGATTCGTGGTATGGCTCGCGCCGTCGCACGCCGCGGCGACGCCGTCGCAGCGCTCGAGGAGCCCCACGGCAGGGGCGTCGGGCCGATGCCGATCCCACCCGTCGTCTCGTGGGTCCTCGAACACGCCGACGCGCCCGAGGATTTCGCCGACTTCTCGCAGTCGATGGTGCTCCACGCCCCGGCCGAACTCACCGTGTCGGCGCTCCGCGAGGTCATCGGCGCCGTCGTCGCCAACCACCCCATGCTCACCGCCGTACTCACCGAGATCGACGGTCGGCCGCACCTCGAGGCAGGGGCCGGGCGATTCGACGGGCAGAGCTCGGTCACCGAGTCCACCGGCTACGGCGGAGAGGCCGACGGTGCCGCACTGATCACCGCGGCATTCCGCGAGGCCTCCGCACGACTCGATCCCGCACTCGGGCAGCTGGTATCGGCGGTTCTCGCCGGGACCGGGGAACAGCGCCGCGTGGTCATCGTCATCCACCACCTCGGCGTCGACGCCGTCTCGTGGCGCGCGATCATCGAGGATCTGGTGACCGCCTGGGGCCAGTACCTCGCCGGTCAGCCATTCGCCTTGCGGCCGGAAGTGACCTCCGCGCGGGCCTTCGTCGGAGCGGTGCAGAGCCACAAGCGTGCTCGGCAGTCTGAACTCGCCTACTGGCTCACCCGGGCGCGCGCCACCGATCTCGGCGTCGAGATGGACCGCGGACGCGATCGCATGTCCACCACCGCCGAGATCGTGCACACCATCGACACGTCCCTCGCCGAACCGTTGCTCACGTCGGTACCCGCGGCCTTCCGCGGCAACGTCAACGACGCACTCGTCGCGGCGCTCGCCCGCGCGGTGCGGTCCTGGCAACGAGACCGCGGTATCGCCGACGAGCAGCCCGTCACGATGCTCATCGAGGGACACGGCCGCTACGAGGAAGTGCTGCTGCGCGGCGCGGCCCCACGCACGGCCGACCTGTCGCGCACCGTCGGATGGTTCACCAGTGTCGCCCCCATCGCCATCGATCCCGACGGTGACGCCGCTCGAACCGTGAAGAGCGCCAAAGAAGAACGCGTCGGCAGGCCGGACAACGGCATCGGCTTCGGTCTGCTCCGAGCGGATCGTGGTGGCGCACTCGCGCAGGCGCCGCTGCCGTCCATCGCGTTCAACTACCTCGGCAACGTGGCGGGGGATTCCGCCGACGGCCTCGTCGGGAGTCTGCTCCCGGACCCGGACGCGCCACGACTTCCCGGCACGGTCACCGGTGCGATGGTGACCACCGCCCTGATCACCATCACCGCAGGGACCGTCGTCGGCCCGGAAGGCCGCCGACTGCAGGCCGGATTCGGCTTCCCCGCAGGCGCATTGAGCAATGACGACGTCGACGACCTCGCACGGCGCTGGGAGAACGAACTCGCCGCGATCGTTGAACTCGTTGCCTCCGTGGGCGATCCGGGACTTTCGCCGTCGGATGTCGTCGGTGCCGCGATGACGCAGGACGACCTCGACGAGCTGGCCCGACGTTACCCGCGCGCCGATATCTGGGCGCTGTCTCCGTTGCAGCGCGGGCTGCAGTTCCAGGCCGAACTCGCCGCCGCCGGGCGGGAACAAGGGGCTGTCGACGTCTACATCGCACAGGCGGTGCTCACCCTCGACGGAGACGTCGATGCCGAACGTCTCCACGCCGCGGTACGCGCGGTCTTCGACGAACATCGCGTGCTGCGTTCGTGTTTCGTCCGGGTGGGAAGCGGCGAGGTCGTCACGGTCGTCCCCGAAACGGTCGAGGTGCCGTGGCGGGTCATCGACATCACGTACCCGGACGCGGCCGAAACGACCGCAGCGGAGGGTATCGCGCAAGCCGAACGAACCCGCCCCTTCGATCTCGAGTCCGCGCCTCTGATGCGGTATGTGCTGGTGCGCAACGGAACCGAGTCCACCCTCATCGTCACCAGCCACCACATCCTCATCGACGGCTGGTCGTCACCGCTGATCCTCGCCGACCTCTTCGCGATCTACACCACCGGCCGCGCCTACACCGCCACGGCGACCGAGCGCACCGCCGACTACGCTGACTACCTGCGCCACATCAGCCGTGCCGACACCGCTGCCGGCCTGGCGGCCTGGCGAACGGTTCTCGACAGCGTCGTCGAACCGACCCTTCTCGCACCGCGCCTCGAGGCCACCACCGAAATGCGCCCGCGCGATCACAGCCTGCTCCTCGACGCCGAATTGAGCACGGCCATCGACGAACTGACCCGCTCGCGCGGGGTGACCGTCTCCACGGTCATGCAATTCGCCTGGGCCGCACTGTTGTCGCGGATCACCGGCGAGCAGGTCGTGGTATTCGGTGAGACCGTCTCGGGTCGTCCGGCCGATCTCGACGGCGTGGAGACGATGGTCGGGTTGTTCATCAACACGCTGCCCGCGGTGGTCGACGTCGATCCCGACGTGTCGATGGCGCACATTCTCGACACGATCCAGTCGAGCAAGATCGCAGTCCTCGACCACCAGCACATCGGTCTGCCCGACCTGGCCGCATTGGTCGGCAGGGGGCCGCTGTTCGATACCCTCACCGTGCACGAGTCCTACCCGGTCAATGCCGAATCACTCACCGGTGCAGGCACTGTCGGCGGCATCGGCATCAAGGACCTGAGCGCCTCCGACGCCACCCAGTATCCACTCAACCTCGTCAGCGGCGTCATCGGCGATCGGATCGAAGTCAAACTCAAGTACCTTCCTGCCGCATTCGACGCGCAACAGGTGCAGGTTTTTGCTGACGTTCTGGTCCGGGTGTTGCGGGGGTTGGTCGCGGATCCGGGTGCGTCGGTGTCGTCGGTGTCGTTGGTGGATGAGGACGTCTATCGTGGGTCGTTGGTGCCACCGGTGGTGGAGTCGGTGCATGCGGGTTGTTCGTTGGTGGAGTTGTTCGCCGATTCCGTGGGGCGGTTTGGTGGTCGTGGGGCGGTGTCGGCGGGGTCGGTGACGTTGTCGTATGGGGAGTTGGGTGAGCGGTCGGCTGCGGTGGCGGCGGGGTTGCGGGCTCGTGGTGTGGGTGTGGGGGATTTGGTGGCGGTGGCGCCGTCGCGGTCGGTGGATTTGGTGGCGGCGATTGTGGGTGTGTTGCGGGTGGGTGCGGGGTATTTGCCGTTGGATGTGAGTAATCCGGTGGATCGGTTGCGGTTCATTGTGGAGGATGCGTCGCCGCGGGTGGTGGTGACCGATGAGGTGTCGTCGGGGTTGGGTTTGTGGGGTGAACTCGGCGTTGGTGTGGATGTGGTGACGGTGGAGTCGCTGGCCGCGTCGGGTGCGGGTGGTGGTGTTGATGATGTTGTGGTGCATCCGGATTCGCGTGCGTATGTGATTTATACGTCGGGGTCGACGGGTCGGCCGAAGGGGGTGGAGGTCACTCATCGTGATGTGGTGACGTTGATGGATTCGGCTGCGGGTGATTTCGAGTTCCGGGCTGATGATGTGTGGACGATGTTCCATTCGTATGCGTTCGATTTCTCGGTGTGGGAGTTGTGGGGGCCGTTGCTTTCTGGTGGCCGTCTGGTGGTGGTGGATCGTGAGGTCGCGCGGGTTCCTGAGGAGTTCGTGCGGTTGCTTGCCGCGGAGCGGGTGACGGTGGTGAGTTTGACGCCGTCGGCGTTTTATCAGGTGGCGCATGCGCGTCGGCGGGTGCCGGGGTTGTCGTTGGGGTTGCGGTATGTGGTGTTCGGTGGGGAGGCGTTGAGTTTCGAGCAGGTGCGTCGGTGGTTCGATGACAATCCTGGCGATGATGCGCGGTTGGTGAATATGTATGGGATCACCGAGACGACGGTGCATGTGAGTTTCCGGCCGTTGGATCGTGGGGTGGTGTCGGCGGGGGATGCGTCGTTCATCGGTCGTCCGTTGGTGTCGTTGGGGATTCATGTGCTCGATGAGCGGTTGCGTCCGGTGCCCGACGGCGTGGTCGGTGAGATGTATGTGGTGGGTGGGCAGTTGGCGCAGGGGTATCTGCGGCGGTCGGGGTTGACCTCGACGCGGTTCGTGGCGTCGCCGTTTGGTCCGGTGGGTGCGCGGATGTATCGGACGGGTGATCTGGCGCGTCGGGTGGCTGGGGATATCGAGTATGTGGGTCGTGGTGACGCGCAGGTGCAGTTGCGTGGGTATCGGATCGAGTTCGGGGAGATCGAGACCGCGTTGTTGTCGGTGCCGGGTGTGGGTGCGGCGGCGGCGCGGGTGGTGGAGTTGCCGGGTCGTGGTGAGCAGCTCGTCGGGTATGTGGTGGGTGAGCCGGGTTCGGTGGTCGAGGCGGCGCAGGTGCGTGCCTCGGTGGCGCGGGTGGTGCCGGGGTATATGGTGCCGGATTTGGTGGTTGAGGTGGCGGGGTTGCCGTTGACGGCGAACGGCAAGTTGGATCGTGGGGCGTTGCCGCTGCCGGAGGCCGGGGTGTCGGTTGGTGAGGTGGTGGCGCCTGCGTCGGCAGACGAGACTCGGGTGGCTGCGGTGTTCGCCGAGGTCCTCGGTGTCGACGAGGTGGGGGTGACGTCGAGTTTCTTTGATTTGGGCGGTAATTCGTTGTCGGCGACACGGTTGGCGGCGCGGGCGGCGGATGCGTTGGGTGTGGCGGTGTCGGTGCGTGACATCTTCGATGCCCCCTCGGTGCGCGAGCTTCTCGCGCGTACCCGCGGACATGCGGGTGCTTTGCCGCCGGTGACCGCCGTGTCGCCCAGGCCGCAACGGATCCCGTTGTCGTTTGCCCAGCGACGGATCTGGTTCATCAACCGATTCGAACCCGATGCGCCCACCTACAACATCCCGATCCTGTTGCGCGTCACGGGCGGACTCGATCGCCGGGCACTGCGCGCGGCCATCGGTGACGTCGTTGCCCGACACGAGATCCTGCGCACCACCTTCCCCGACGCCGACGGCGCACCGCACCAGGTGATCCACCCGGTGGAGTCCATCGACGCCATGCTCGACTGGGCCGAGGTGACGACCTCCGAAGGGCTCGAATCGGCCGCAACAGCCGGATTCCGCCTTGGCGAGGCGCTCCCGCTGCGTATCCGCGTTCTCCGGGAGGCCTCCGAGGCTCTCTCCGACATCGTCGCCCTGATCCTGCATCACGTCGCAGCCGACGGGGAATCGATGGCCCCTCTGGTCTCCGATCTGCTGACGGCCTATCACGCCCGCACGGACGGGCGACGACCTGAGTTCGACGCTCTGCCGGTGCAATTCGCCGATTTCGCACTGTGGCAGCACCGGGTGCTCGGCGACGCCACCGATCCCGACTCGGTGCTCGGCACTCAACTCGACTACTGGACAACACAATTGCGGGGCCTGGCCCCGGTGCTGGACCTGCCCGCCGATCGGCCACGTCCGGCGATCGCCTCACATCGCGGTGCGCGGACAGACTTCGAGATCCCCGCCACGCTCACGCGCGACATCGCACACCTCGCGACCGCATCCGGCGTGACACCGTTCATGGTGGTTCACGCCGCGCTCGCGGTGCTGCTGTCCCGACTGGCCGGCACGGACGACGTAGCGATCGCCACACCGGTCGCCGGTCGCGGCAGCCGCGATCTCGACCACCTCGTCGGGATGTTCGTCAACACCCTCGTGCTGCGCACCCGAGTCGACGGGACCGCGGACTTCCGTGCGCTTCTCGACGATGTTCGCGTCACCGACCTCGACGCCTTCGCCAACGCCGAGCTCCCGTTCGAGACGCTGGTCGAAGCGCTGGACCCGGTGCGCTCCGAAGCTTTCGCGCCCCTCGCGCAGGTCATGCTGAGCTTCGATCAAGCGGTGGCCGGCATGGCCGGCGACGCAACCGCCGGAGGTGCACTGGCAGCCGGCGAGGTTGCGGGACTGACCGTGACGCCGCTGGCCGCACCGTCGGTGCCTGCCCAGGTCGACCTCACTGTGACCCTGGCGAGCAGCGCTGCGGGACAACCATGGTCGGGGTCGGTGCTCTACGCCACCGACCTCTTCGAAGCCACGACGATCGCCGCCTTCACCGACATGTTCGTGCGTGTGCTGTCGGCGTTGGCCGCCGACCCCGACACTGCCGTCAACGATGCCTCGCTGATCGCCCACGACGTCGCCGAACAGGTGGGCCGCTGGTCCGTCGGCGCACCAACGGCGCCGGTGTGCAAGACGATCCCGACACAGATCGGCGAGACCGTACGCCGCGCCCCCGACGCCGTGGCTCTCATCAATGGAGCGCGGCACCTGACCTACGGTGAGTTCGGCGCCCGTGTCCGAGATCTCGCCCTACGCCTCATCGATGAGGGCGTCGGACCGGATACCGCTGTGGCGGTGAGCATTCCACGCTCCGCCGAAATGATGATCGCCGTGCACGCCGTCCTCGCGGCAGGCGGACAGTATGTACCGATCGACGTCGAGGCCCCGGCCGCGCGGATCACCGCGATGGTCCACTCCGCTGCCATCACCGTCGCACTGGTCTCGGCCACGACCACCACCCTGGCCGCCGCCGCGCCGGAACTCGGCCTGACCATCCTCGTCGTCGACGCCGAATCCGACTGTGGTGACGACTATTCCGCCATCGCCGATCACGAGCGTCGTGCCCCGCTGCGCGGCACCAACGCCGCCTACACTCTCTTCACGTCCGGCTCCACCGGCACCCCCAAGGGTGTGACGGTGTCCCACGACGCGATCGCCAATCGACTCGAGTGGATGCAGGACCTGTACCGGTTGACAGCCGCCGACGTGGTGCTGCAGAAGACGCCGTACACCTTCGACGTGTCGGTATGGGAATTGGTGTGGCCGTTGCTCCACGGGGCGCCATTGGTGCTCGCCGAGCCGGGCCGACACGGCGACGCCGACCACCTCGCGGCGCTCATCACCGAGCACGCCGTCACCGTCACCCACTTCGTCCCGTCGATGTTGTCGGCGTTCCTCGATGCCCTCGGCACCCGCGTCGGATACCTGACGTCCCTGCGGCTGGTCTTCACCTCGGGTGAGGCCCTCGGCGCGGCGTCCGCCCACACCCTGCTGACCCTGCTCGGCCGGGTCGAACTCCACAATCTCTACGGGCCCACCGAGGCTGCCGTCGACGTCACCGAACACCGGGTTCGGCTGACCGACACCGTGATTCCCATCGGCCGGCCCGTCGCCGGAACCACCACCCACGTGCTCGACGATCGACTCCACCCGGTACCGCCGAAGGTGGTCGGGGAGCTGTATCTCGGTGGGGTGCAGGTGGCCCGGGGATATGCCGGACGGCCCGAGTTGAGCGCGGAACGTTTTGTCGCCGACCCGTTCGGACCAGCCGGTGCCCGCCTGTACCGCACCGGTGACCGCGTGGTGTGGAACGCCGATGGTGAACTCGAATACCTGGGCCGCACCGACTTCCAGGTCAAGCTGCGCGGTCAGCGCCTCGAACTCGGCGAGATCGAGGCCGTCCTCGCCGGCGTACCGGGTATTGTCCACGTCGCCGTCACGGTGGCGCACACCGCCGCGGGCGAACAACTCGTCGCCTACCTCGCACCCGAGAACGCCGACCTCGCCGCCGCGCAGTCCGCGGTACGCGCCGCCCTGCCCGAGTACATGCGGCCCACCACCTGGATGGTGCTCGAACAGATGCCGCTCGGCAGTGCGGGCAAGGTCGATCGTCGCGCACTGCCGCAGCCGCAGGCGCACACCGCCGACTACGTCGCACCCACCTCCGACCGCGAGATGGTCGCGGCGCAGGTATTCGCCGATGTCCTCGGCGTCGAGCGCGTCGGCCTGGCCGACTCCTTCTTCGACGTCGGCGGCAACTCGCTGGCAGCGATGCGGGTCGCCGCGCGTCTCGGTGAGGCACTGGGGGTCGAGGTGTCGGTCCGCGACGTCTTCGACACCCCGGTCCTCGGTGATCTCGTTGCGGCGCTCAGTGATCGGCCGGCCGGACTGTCAAAGCTCCGCCCGGTGACACCCCGCCCGGCAATGATCCCGCTGTCGTTCGCGCAGCAGCGCATCTGGTTCATCAACCAGTACGATGTCACCTCCGCTGCCTACAACATCCCGGTCGTCCTGCGCCTCTCCGGTCCGCTCGACGTCACGGCGCTGCGCGCGGCCGTCGTCGATCTCGTGATCCGCCACGAGATCCTGCGCACCACCTTCGAATCCGTCTCCGGGGGAGCCCCGGAACAGATCATCCACCCGCCGGAGTCGGTGGAACACACCCTCGACTTCGCCGTGGTCGGCACGGCAGCGCACCTCGAGGACTCGGTACGCTCCGGTTTCGACGTGACCAGGCAGTGGCCGATCCGGGTGCGGATCGCCGCCGCCGGCCCCGACGAACACGTGATGGCACTGGTCCTCCACCACATCGCCGCCGACGGGGAATCGTTGTCGCCGTTGCTCGGTGACCTGATCGCGGCCTACTCGATCAACGGGGACGGCTCCGCCGTCGGGGTCAACAGTGACGGCTCCACCGTCGGGACACGTCCCGCGCTGCCGGTGCAGTTCGCCGACATCGCCCTCTGGCAACGCGATGCGTTGGGTGCGGTCGACAACCCCGATTCGGTACTCGGACGCCAACTGGCCTACTGGTCCGAGCACCTCGCGGGCCTACCCGAGGTACTCGACCTGCCCGCCGATCGTGCGCGTCCGGCGATCGCGAGCCAGCGCGGCGCACGCCTGGGCTTCGAGGTCCCGGCGCCGGTGGCCGAACGGATCGCCGCAGTCGCGCAGCGTCACAACGCCACCGCGTTCATGGTGGTGCACGCCGCACTCGCCGCACTCATGGCACGACTGACCGCCACCGACGACATCGCGGTGGCCACCCCCATCGCCGGTCGCGGTGACCGTCTGCTCGACGATCTCGTCGGGATGTTCGTCAACACCCTGGTCCTGCGCACACGGGTCGACGTGCACACCGCTTTGACCGATCTCCTCGAGCAGGTGCGCAGTACCGACCTCGACGCCTTCGCCCATGCCGACGTGCCCTTCGAGGCGGTCGTCGAAGCGCTCGCGCCGACCCGGTCGGAAGCGTTCGCGCCGCTGGCCCAGGTGATGGTGACCCTCGACGGGGGAGCGGTCCCGGAACTCGCCGCGGCGTCGGTCGCCGGGACCGGCGATCTCCGGGTGGAATCTGTTGTTCCCGAGGAGGTTCCGGCCAAGCTGGACCTCACCGTCGGGTTGTCCACCGACCAGCCCGGCCGTGCCTGGGCGGGCACGCTGATCTATGCCACCGATCTGTTCGACGAGGCCACGATGGTCGTCTTCGCCGAGCGGTTCGTCCGCCTCCTCGATGCCCTGACCGCTGACCCGTCGCTGCCCGTCGCCGATGCCGACTGGATCGGCGACGACGAGGTGGCCCACGCGCTGGCACTCTCGGCGGGCCCGGTTGTGGCGTACGAGGCCCGGACCGTCGCCGATGCGATCGTCACCCAGATACTCGCCACCCCCACCGCGATCGCGGTGCAGATGGCGGATCGGTCGACGACATACGGCGAGTTCGGGATTCGGGTCAGCGAGCTGGCTCGCCGGCTCATCGCCACCGGTGTCGGGCCGGGCGTGGCGGTGGGCGTCGCCATCGACCGATCGGTCGAGATGCTCGTCGCCATCCACGCCGTCGTCGCCGCAGGTGCACAGTACGTGCCGATCGACACCGCAGCCCCCGCGGAGCGAGTCGCCAGCATGGTCGACACGGCCCGTGTCGCACTGATCCTCGTCGGAGCGCAGGTTCCGCCCGCGGTCGGTGCGCTCGGCGACCAGGTGTCGACGATCGTCGTCGACGCGACCACCATGCTCGATCCGGACGCGACCTTCACACCGATCACCGACGCCGAGCGACTGCGCCCCCTGCGCACCGACGACGCCCTCTACACGCTGTTCACCTCCGGATCGACCGGGCGTCCCAAGGGTGTGACCGTCTCGCATCGTGCGGTGTACAACCGACTGCGCTGGGGGCTCGACGCCTTCGCGTGGTCGGCAGGCGATCGAATCCTCCAGAAAACGCCCTACACCTTCGACGTCTCGGTGCCGGAACTGTTCGCGCCGTTGATGTCCGGGGCGACGGTGGTCGTGGCCGAGCCGGGCGGACACGCCGACCCCGTTTACATCGCGGATCTGATCGAGTCGGCCGCGGTGACCTCCGTGCACTTCGTGCCGTCGATGCTGTCGGTGTTCCTCGACGTCGTCGAGGAATCCCAACTGTCCCGATTGACCAGTCTGCGTTGGGTGTTCGCCTCCGGTGAGGCGCTGCCCGCCGCGACCGTGGCCCGGTTGCACCGGGCCATGCCGTGGGTGGAGATCCACAATCTGTTCGGCCCGACCGAAGCCGCGGTCGAGGTGACCGGGGCCGACGTCACCGCCGCGCCCGATGTCATCACCATCGGCACACCCGTGCCGAACACCACCGCCCTCGTGCTCGACGCACGTCTGCGTCCGGTACCGGCCGGCGTCCCGGGCGAGCTGTATCTCGGTGGCGTACAGATCGCCGACGGCTACGCACGTGCCGCGGTGCTCACCGCCGAACGCTTCGTCGCCGACCCCTACGGCGCCGCGGGCGCACGGCTGTATCGCACGGGTGATCTCGTGCGCCGCAACGCCTCCGGTGCGATCGAGTACCTCGGCCGCTCCGACTTCCAGGTCAAGTTGCGCGGGCAACGCATCGAGCTCGGCGAGATCGAGTCGGTGCTCGTGTCGGCTCCCGGTGTCGTGCATGCTGCGGCCGCGGTGGCCGTCGCGCCGACCGGTGCGCAACACCTGGTGGCCTATCTGTCGCCGGCCTCGGTGGATATCGGTGACGTGCGTGCGCGCATCGCTGCGGCGCTACCGGAATACATGCGGCCCACCGTCTGGATGACCGTCGACGAACTCGCCCTCAACAGCGCGGGCAAGCTCGACCGTCGGGCCCTGCCCACCCCGGACTTCGGTGGCACCGAGAACGAGTACGTCGCACCCGAAGGGCCGGTCGAGGAGCAACTCGCCGCCGTCATCGGGGCACTGCTCGGTGTCGAACGGATCAGCGCGACCGAGTCGTTCTTCGCCCTCGGTGGCGACTCGATCATGTCGATCCAGCTGGCCTCGGCGGCACGCGCCGGTGGGCTGACGTTGAGCCCACGCGACATCTTCGAGCATCGAACCGTGCGCGCGATGGCCCGGGCCCTGTCGGCGCAGCGGACCGCCCTGCCCGACCTCACCGACCCCGCCGGTGGCAATCGCGGCGAGGTGCCGATCCCGCCGGTCGTGTCATGGATGCTCGAACTGTCCGACACCCCTGACGATTTCGCCGATTTCTCTCAGTCGATGGTGCTCGCCGCGCCCGCCGGTCTGACCGTCGACGACCTGGCTGAACTCCTCGCCGAACTCCTGGCCGTCCACCCGGCGCTGGCGACGCGCCTCGATGTCGTCGACGGCGGTGCGCGGATGACGGTCGGCGTCGACGTGGACCTGCGCACGACGGTCACCGAGACCTCGGTGCCATCGGCCGTCGGCAGCGATGAGTACGCGACCGCGCTCCGCGAGGCACACGCGAGTGCGTCGGCGTCCCTGGACCCGGGTGCCGGTGTCACGCTGGCCGCCCGACTGGTCCACGATCGTGACGGCAATGCCCGCATCGTGCTGGTGCTGCACCACCTTTCGGTCGACGCAGTCTCGTGGCCGATCCTGATCGAAGATCTGGTCACCGCCTGGTCACAGCGCGCAGGCCGGCGGCCCGTCGAACTGCGCGCCGAGGCCACCTCCGAACGCGGGTGGTATCGCCGTCTGGCACAGTCATCGGCCGACCGCACCGACGAACTCGACCACTGGCTGCAACGGCTCGGACGGGCGACCACGCCGCTCGGCGCGAGCATCGACCGCTCGCGTGACCGGGCTCGTACCACCGTGTCGGTCACCATGGCCGTCGACGCCTCGCTCACCGAGCCGCTCGTGACCGACGTCCCCGCGGCGTTGCGGGGCAACGTCAACGACGCCCTGCTCGGTGCGCTCGCACGTGCGGTGCGCTCATGGCAGGTGGCACGCGAGATCCTCGACGAGCAGCCGGTCACCGTTCTCGTCGAGGGCCACGGACGTCAGGAAGAACTGGTGGCCTCCGGTGCCGACCCACGCCGAGCGGACCTGTCACGGACCGTCGGCTGGTTCACCACGATCTCCCCCCTGGCACTCGATCCCGCCGACGACGTCGTGCACGCGGTGAAGGCGGCGAAGGAAGAGCGTCTCGGACAACCGGATTCGGGAGCCGGATTCGGCTGGTTGCGTTATGGGCCCCACGGCACCCGAACCGACACCGAGCTCGCTCGTCGGCCGCTGCCGGCGATCGGCTTCAACTACTTCGGAGCCGGCGGCCGCGCCGACGACTCTGCCGGCACGGCCGCACCATTCGCGCCCACCGCCGACGTGCGCGGGCTGGGATCGTCGGCGTCGGGGGCGATGGTGGTGCTGAACGCACTCACCGTCAACGTGGGAACGGAGTCGACGCCGCAGGGACGGAACCTGGTCGCCGACCTCGCTTTCCCGGCGGGCATGTTCGACGCCGCCGACATCGACGACCTCGCCGGTCGGTGGCGCTCCGAGCTCGCCGCCCTCGTCGAGACGGTCACCCGCGGTACCGATCTGGGCCACAGCCCGTCGGACGTCCCCGGATCCGGGGTCACCCAGTACGATCTCGACGCCCTGGCACATCAGTACCCCGGTGCGGACGTGTGGCCGCTGACGCCCCTCCAACGAGGGCTGTACTTCGAGTCCGAGCGTGCCGGCAGCGGAGCCGACACCATCGATGTCTACGTGACCCAGGCCGTGGTGTCGCTCGGCGCGGTCGACCTCGAGCGGCTCCGCCGGGCGGCGCAACGCCTGTTCGACGAACATCGCGTGTTGCGCAGCGGTTATGTCCGCACTGCGAGCGGTGCCGTCGTTGCGGTCGTCCCAGCAACGGTCGAGGTTCCTTGGCACGTCGTCGATCTCGACGGTTCCGCCGACGGCGTGGCCACCGAGGTGCGCGCGCTCGCGGACGCCGAACGCATCGCCCGGTTCGACCTCTCGTCGCCGCCTCTGGTGCGCTTCACGGTCGTCCGTCACCGCGACGGCGCCGAGGTGATCATCACCAACCATCACCTACTTCTCGATGGCTGGTCGGGCCCACTGGTCCTGGCCGACCTACTCGCGCTGTACGCCACCGGCACCTCGTACACCGGTCGAACACGCAGCGGTGACACCGATTTCGCGACACACCTGATGCGTGTGGCGCGCGCCGACGTCGGGGAGGGGCTCGAGGCGTGGCGTTCTGTGCTGGCACCGGTGGAGGGCGCCACCCTGGTGGCCCCGGGTATCGAGGCGACCGCTGAGGCTGCGCCGCACACACATTCGGTCACGCTGGACGAACACACCACCTCCGCACTCGAGGATCTCGCCCGCTCGCGCGGCGTGACCATCTCCACCGTCATGCAATTCGCCTGGGCGGTACTGCTGTCGCGCCTTACCGGGCAACGCGTGGTCACCTTCGGTGAGACGGTCTCGGGTCGTCCGGCCGATCTCGACGGTGTGGAGACGATGGTCGGGTTGTTCATCAACACGCTGCCTGCGGTGGTCGACGTCGATCCCGATGCCACCATGGGTGACGCCTTGTCGCGGCTGCAGGCTGCGAAGGTCTCCGTGCTCGATCATCAGCACCTGGGGTTGCCCGATCTCGTTGCCCTCACCGGGGTGTCGGGTGCCTTGTTCGACACCCTCACCGTGCACGAGTCCTATCCGATCGACACCGCGTCCCTGGAGTCGACATCGCGTGGCGCGGCCACCGCCGAGCTGGATCTGCGGGCCATCGACAGCCGTGACTCGACGCACTATCCGCTCAATCTCGCGACCATGCCCGACGGCGAACAGATGCGGATACGGCTCTCCTACCTTCCGACGGCGTTCGATGTCGCGCAGGTCGAGGTGTTCGCCGAGATCGTGACCACGGTGCTGCGGACGCTGATCTCGGCGCCGGACACGATCGTCGGAGATGTTGATCTGCTCGGCGGTGACAGCGCGATTCGAATCGGCGAGTGGTCGCGGGGCCAGGCCGTCGAGGTTCCCGAGGACTCTGTCACCGACCTGCTGGCGCGCCGGGTCGAGGTCTCCGGGGACCAGGTGGCCGTCGATGTCGACGGCAAGCTGGTCACCTATCGTGAGCTCGGGGCGATGGCCACTCACCTCGCCAGGGAGCTCATCGCCGCGGGCGTCGGTCCGGATACTGCTGTCGGCGTGTGTATCCCACGCTCGTTGGACATGCTCGTGGCCTTCCACGCCGTCCTCGCCGCCGGCGGACAATTCGTGCCGATCGGCACTTCTGTGCCGACCGAACGGGTCCGCTACATGGTCGAGACCGCCGATGTGCGGATCATTCTCGTCGGGCCGGGCGTGTTGCCCGCAGGCGTTGCCGGTCTCGGCGACAAGCGGCTGCTCGTCGTCGATGCAGCCGGTACCGATGCGGCGGCCGGTCATCGTCCACTGCATACAAGCGAGCGTCGTGGCACGGTCCGTCCCGATTGTGCCGCGTACACGATCTTCACCTCGGGTTCCACCGGCCGCCCGAAGGGCGTGACGGTGTCGCGGCGGGCACTCAGTGCGCATCTGGCGTTCGATCAGAACCACTTCGGCTACCGCTCCGACGACGTCTTCCTGCAACTGCTGGAGTACACCTTCGATCCGGTCGTACTGGAGTTGCTCAGCCCCGTGGTCTGCGGCGGACGCCTGGTGATGATGCAACCCGACGAGCATCGCGATCCGGTCAAGGTCGCCCGTCGGCTCACCGCCCACCGCATCACCTCTGCGCGTGTGGTCCCGTCGATGCTCGCGGCCCTGACCGAAGGGATCGAACCGACGCAACTATCCCAACTGACCGCGCTGCGCAACCTGATCACCGGCGGTGAAGCACTCAATCCGTCAGTGGCAGAAGAGGTCCGGCGCCTCCTGCCGCACTCGGTCCTGTACAACCAATACGGCCCGACCGAGACGACGATCAATGCCACCGCGTTCCGAGTCGATCGGTCCGCGCGGACGGTGCCGATCGGGACGCTGGTCTGGAACACGATCGGCCACGTCCTCGATGCGCGCCTCAGGCCCGTGCCCCCCGGGCTGCCCGGCGAACTGTATCTGGGCGGGGTCCAGGTGGCGCGCGGTTACAGCGCGCGGCCGGGTCTGTCCGCGGAGCGTTTCGTCGCAGACCCGTTCGGTGAGGCAGGCGCACGGTTGTATCGCACCGGTGATCTGGTGCGCTGGAACAGCTCCGGTGAGCTGGAGTACCTGGGCCGCACCGACTTCCAGGTGAAGTTGCGCGGACAGCGCATCGAACTCGGCGAGATCGAAGCGGTCCTGACCGCTGCCCCGGGGGTCATCCACGCGGCGGCAGCCGTGGTGAGCGGCGCCGCGGGGGAGAGGCTGGTGGCCTACCTCGCACCGGGCACCGTCGATGTCTCCGCCGTCAAGGCGGCGGCAGCGGCCGCCCTGCCGGACTACATGCGGCCGACCACCTGGGTGGCCCTTGCGGAGATGCCGCTCAACGCATCCGGCAAGATCGCCCGGCGCGAACTGCCCACTCCGGAGCACGACGCCGCAGTGGCCGTCGCGCCCGCAACCCCGGCCGAACACGTTGTCGCCGAGGTGTTCGGCTCTGTGCTCGGCGTCGACACAGTGAGCGTCGTGGAGTCGTTCTTCGATCTCGGTGGCAACTCGCTCTCGGCCACCCGTCTGGCCGCGCGGGTCGGGCTCGCCATGGACGTGGAGATCTCGGTCCGCGACATCTTCGACGCCCCGTCGGTTCGCGAACTCGTGCAACTGATCTCGGGTCGATCGGCGGGTCTTCCGCCGGTCACCGCGGTCACTCCACGGCCAGAAATGGTCCCGCTGTCGTTTGCGCAGCAACGGATCTGGTTCATCAACCGATTCGACCCGGGTACCGCGATGCACAACATCCCGGCGGTCCTGCGGCTGTCCGGCGACCTCGATGCGGCGGCGCTGCACGCGGCAATCGTGGATGTGGTCACCCGACATGAGGTGCTGCACACGCGATTCCCCGATGTCGACGGAGTGCCCGCACAGCAGATCGATCCGGCCGACTCGGTGGCCGACCGTCTCGACTGGCAGGTGGTGGACTCGCAGGAAAGCGTTGCGGCTGCGGTCACCGCGGGCTTCGACGTCACCGTCGACTGGCCGATCCGGGTGCGGTTGTGGCCCGTCTCGGCAACCGAACACATCCTCGCGATCGTCTTCCACCACATCGGTGCCGACGGAGAATCGTTGGCACCCTTCGTCTCCGACCTGGTGACCGCGTACGTCGCACGCTCGGCGCACACCGAACCCGAATTCGCGCCGCTGCAGGTTCAGTTCGCCGATTTCGCGCTCTGGCAGCACACCGTGCTCGGTTCCACCGACGACCCGGAATCGGTGGTCGGACGACAGTTGGCGTATTGGGCCGACCAACTCGCCGGGCTGCCGGACGTTCTCGAGCTTCCCGCCGACCGGCCACGACCGGCGGTCGCCTCCGGTCGCGGCGGCCACGCGGCACACCCGATGCCCGCCGAACTGGGCACCGCGATCTCCGCGGCCGCACAACGGCACGGGGTGACACCATTCATGGTGGTGCACGCCGCGCTGGCGGTGCTGCTCTCGCGACTGTCGGGAACCGATGACATCGCGGTCGGCACGCCGATCGCCGGGCGCGGTCAAGCCGTTCTCGACCCGCTGGTCGGCATGTTCGTCAACACGCTGGTGCTGCGCACCCGCATCGATCCCGCGCAGGGCTTCGACGACCTGCTCGCGACCGTGCGCACCACCGACCTCGATGCCTTCGCGCACGCCGACATCCCGTTCGAGACCTTGGTCGACGAGCTGAATCCGGTGCGTTCCGAGGCCTTCTCGCCGCTGACCCAGGTCATCTTCTCGTTCGATCCGGCCGCCTCGGCCGTCGACGCGCTCGGTGATGCGGGTGGCCTGACGGTGTCTGCCGTCGATGACGTGAGCGTGGCGGCCCAAACCGATCTCTACGTCACCGTCGCGTCCCGTCCGGACGGGCAGGAGTGGGGTCTGTCGGTCACGTATGCGACCGACCTGTTCGACGAGTCGAGGATCGACGCGCTCGCGGCGCGGTTCATCGCACTGCTGCAGCAACTCTGTACCACGCCGTCCGTGGCGGTCGGGGACGCCTCGCTGCTCGACCCCGCGCAGACCGACCGGATCGCCGACGGCGAATGGGGGGCGCAAGTCGAACTTCCTGCGCCGGCAACCGTGCCCGACGCCCTTGCCGCACAGGTGAACCGAACACCGGCCGCCCGCGCCCTGGTCTTCGGTGAGCGCGAGGTCACCTACGCCGAGTTCGGTGCACGCGTCAACACGCTGGCGCGTGAACTGATCGCAACCGGAGTCGGTCCGGATGTGGCTGTGGGGCTCTGCATCCCGCGTTCGGTGGAGATGATGGTGGCCATCCACGCGGTGGTGACCGCCGGTGGACAGTACGTGCCGATCGACGTCAACGCGCCCGCCGATCGGGTCCGGTACATGCTCGACACCGCCGGTGCCGCAGCCCTGCTGGTCGCCGACACCGGAGCCGCAGCGGCGGCGGTCGGAGCCGCGGTCGACGCCGGTGTTCGCATCCTCCGGGTCGACTCGAGCACCGACGTCGACGTGAACTCGGCAGCGGCGCAACCGGTCACCGACGCCGACCGCCCGACGGTACTGCTCGGTGACGCCGCCGCCTACACCCTGTTCACCTCCGGCTCCACCGGACGCCCCAAGGGGGTTACGCTCTCGCACACCGCGGTGCTCAACCGGTTGTGGTGGGGCCTGGACACCCTCCCGATCGACGCCGGTGACGTCGTGCAGCAGAAGACGCCGTACACCTTCGATTGCTCGGTCCCGGAACTGTTCGCGCCTTTGATGATCGGTGCCACCCTGGTCGTGCTGGCCGACGGCGGGCATCTCGACCCCGGCTACGTGGCCGACGAGATCCGCCGCACCCGCGCCACCATGGTGCACTTCGTGCCGTCGATGCTCTCGGTGTTCCTCGAGGTCCTCGGTTCCGGCCCACACCGCGAGGAGCGGCTCGCCGGCCTCGATTCGGTGCGGATCGTCTCGGCGACCGGTGAGGCCTTGCCGCCGGCCGTCGCGGCGCAGGCTCGTGCGCTGTGGCCCGAGGCGTTGTTCTTCAACCTGTACGGTCCCACCGAGGCCGCCGTCGAGATCACCTACGAGCAGATCGGCGACGTCGCCGCCGACGACCCGACCGTCCCGATCGGTGCGCCGGTGTGGAATTCGTCCGCGGTGGTGCTCGACTCGCGGTTGCATCGTGTTCCCGACGGTGTGCCCGGCGAGCTGTATCTCGGTGGCGTGCAACTCGCGCGCGGGTACGCGGCGCGACCGGACCTGTCTGCCGAACGCTTCGTCGCCGACCCGTACGGTGAGCCGGGAGCCCGTCTCTATCGCACCGGTGATCTGGTGCGACGCCGTCCGGATGGAGTGTTGGAGTACCTCGGCCGCACCGACTTCCAGGTGAAGCTCCGCGGGCAGCGCATCGAGCTCGGCGAGATCGAATCGGTCATCGCCTCGGCCCCGGGTGTGGTCCATGCGGCCGCGACCGTCGCCTCCGCACCCGGCGGTGGTGAGCATCTCGTCGGCTATGTCTCCGCCGCCCCCGGGGAGACCGTCGACCTCGATGCGGTACGCGCCGTGGTCGCCGAGTCACTCCCGGAGTACATGCGGCCGACCGTGTGGATGCCGGTCGCCGACATCGCGCTCAACACCGCAGGCAAGATCGACCGGCGAGCCCTGCCGGAACCGGTATTCGAGGCCGGTGACTACGTGGCACCCGTCGGTGAGGCGGAGACCCGCGTCGCCGAGGTGTTCGCCGACATCCTCGGAGTCGAGCAGATCAGTGTCACCGACAGCTTCTTCGACCTCGGCGGCAACTCGCTGTCGGCGATGCGCCTGGCAGCCCGGGCTGCCGACGCATTGGGCACCGACATCGGCGTCCGCGATCTCTTCGATGCGCCCTCGGTGCGTGCGCTCGTCGCGGCCACCGCGGGCAACGGTGACACTCGCCCGCCGATCACCGCGGTATCGCCTCGCCCGGAACGGATTCCGCTGGCATTCGCGCAGCAGCGCATGTGGTACGTCAATCAACTCGACACCACCTCTGCGACGTACAACATCCCGATCGTGTTGCGCCTGACCGGTCCGCTCGACGTCGACGCGCTGCATGCCGCCGTCGTCGACGTGGTCACCCGTCACGAGGTGCTGCGGACCACCTTCCCTGCCGAATCCGGTGTGCCATACCAGAAGATCGGCCGAGCATCCGCCGTCGCGGCCAAACTCGACTGGGCACAAGTCGATTCGGTCGCCGATGTCCAGGCCGCGGTGGCCGAGGGCTTCGACGTCGCCACGCAGTGGCCGATCCGGGTGCGCGTCGCGCGGATCGGTGCCGACGAGCACGTCCTCGCCGTCGTCACCCATCACATCGCCTCCGACGGCGAGTCGGTGGCCCCGCTGGTCTCCGATCTGGTGACCGCATACCTCGCCGAGACCGCGGACGCCGATCCGCAGTTCGCCGACCTCGAGGTGCAGTTCGCTGACGTCGCGCTCTGGCAGCACGATGTGCTGGGATCGCCGGATGATCCCGAATCCGTAGTCGGGCAACAGATCACCTACTGGAAGGACAAGCTCTCCGGACTGTCCGACGTCATCGACATCCCCACCGATCGGCCACGTCCGCCCCGTGCGAGCGGTCGCGGTGCGCGGGTGCCGTTCACGCTGCCGGCCGCGACCGGGGACAAGGTCCGCGCGGCCGCCGCCGAGTACGGCACCACGCCGTTCATGGTGGTCCACGCCGGCCTGTCGTTGTTGCTGTCCCGGCTCGCGGGCAGCGACGACATCGCCATCGGCACCCCGATCGCCGGGCGCGGACAGGCCGTGCTCGACCCGCTCGTCGGCATGTTCGTCAACACCTTGGTGCTGCGCACCCGGGTCGACGCCGACCACGGATTCGCCGACCTGCTGGCCGCGACCAAGGACACCGATCTGGAAGCGTTCGCGCACGCCGACGCCCCGTTCGAGGCGGTCGTCGACGCCTCCGACGCGGTGCGTTCCGAGGCGTTCGCGCCGTTCACCCAGGTGTGGTTCACCTTCGATCAGACCGCTCTACCGGAATTGGCGGGCGCCGACCTGTCGGTCGGTGAGATCGCCGGTCTGCGTGTCGAACCGATTGCCACCGACATCGTCCCCGCCCGGGTGGATCTCCTGGTGAGCGTCTCTCCGACAGCAGGGGATACGGCCGGGGCCGACTGGCAGGGCTCGGTGCTCTACGCCACCGATCTGTTCGACGAATCGACGGTCACCGCATTCACCGAGCGCCTCGTCGACGTCCTCGACGAGGCATTGAGCGACCCCGCCGCACCAGTGGGCCGCATCGCGGTCGGCCGTGAACCGTCGGTGGCCGAGCTCGCCCGGACCGCTGAGGCCGCACGCGCGTCGGCACCCGAACCGGTGGCGATCGCCGACTCCGACGCCGTGGTGACCGGGGGAGCGGGTACCGCACCGAAACTCCTGCGCGACATCGTCATCGATGCCGCCGAGACCTGGGGGCCACGCCAGGCCGTGGTCGATGCCGACAACGCCTCGTTGACCTACCGGGAACTCGACGAGTGTTCGAATCGGTTGGCGCGCTGGCTGATCGACCGTGGCATCGGACCCGAGAAGCTCGTGGCACTGGCGATCGGGCGCTCGGTGGATCTGCTGGTCTCGATCTGGGCGGTGGCCAAGACGGGCGGCGGTTACGTGCCGATCGACCCGGACTATCCCGCCGAGCGCGTCGCGAACATGGTGGAGGACTCCGGTGCGATCCTCGGCCTCACGGCGGGTGCCACGGATGTGCTGCCCGGCGCGGCATTCGACTGGGTGCGCCTCGACGACCCGGCGGTCGCCGAGGAGATCGCGGCCGCTGACGGTGCCGCGGTCACCGCCGCGGACCTCCACGGTGAGGTCCGGATCGACAACGTCGCCTACGTCATCTACACCTCCGGCTCCACCGGCAGGCCCAAGGGTGTCGCGGTCACCCATTCGGGTCTCGCGAATTTCGCCGCCGAGGAGATCCGCCGATCGAACGCCGACGAGTACTCGCGGGTGCTGGGATTCGCGTCCCCGAGCTTTGACGCCTCGGTGCTCGAATATCTGTTGGCCGCGGTATCCGGTGGGGTGCTCATCTACCGTCCGGCCGAGGCCGTCGGCGGTCCGGCGCTGCAGGATCTCCTGATGCGTCAGGCGATCACGCACACCTTCCTCACCCCGACGGTGCTCGCCACCGTCGACCCGCACTCGGTGCCCGCGTTGCGCGTGGTCTACGCCGGCGGCGAGGCGGTCCCGACGGCGTTGAAGGACGCGTGGGCGCCGCTGCGTCGTATCCAGAATCTGTACGGGCCCACCGAAACCACCATCGGCGTGACCATCAGCGCGCCGATGTCGGTCGGTGAACCGGTCACCCTGGGCGGCCCGCTCGCCGGCGTCGGACTGATGGTGCTCGACGCCCACCTGCGCCCGGCGCCGCTCGGTGTGCCGGGCGAACTGTACGTCTGCGGACTTCCGCTCTCCCGCGGCTACCTCGACCGTGCCGGCCTGACCGCCGACCGCTTCGTCGCCAATCCGCATGGGCGGCCGGGTGATCGGATGTACCGCACCGGCGATGTCGTGCGCTGGCGGGCCGACGCCACCGGCGCACCGGTGCTCGAATACTCCGGGCGCAGCGACGATCAGGTCAAACTGCGCGGGCTCCGCATCGAGCTCGGCGAGATCGAGTCGGCGCTCTCCACGCACCCCGCGGTGCATTCGGCGGTCGTCGTCGGCGTCGGCGGTTCGGTGGCCACCGCACTGGCCGGCTACGTCGTCGCCGACCTCGGGTCCGTGAGTGTGGCCGATCTGAAAACACATGTCGCCCAAACACTCCCGGCACACATGGTGCCCGCCACGATCACCTTCCTCGAGGCACTCCCGCTGACGCCGGTCGGCAAACTGGACAAGGCCGCGCTACCGGAGCCGGTGATCGAGGCGGTCGAGATCGTCGCACCGGCATCCGCGGCCGAGCGTGCTGTCGCCGACGTCTTCGCCGAGATCCTCGGGATCGACGAGATCAGCGTCGTCGAGTCGTTCTTCGACCTCGGCGGGAACTCGTTGTCGGCGGCCAGGCTGGTCGCCCGGGTCGGTGAAGCACTCGGCGTCGAGACCTCGATCCGCGATCTGTTCGACACGCCGACGGTGCGCACCCTCGCCGCCGCGGTGGCCGGTCGGGCGTCGGGTCTGCCGCCGGTGACCGCGACCGTCCCACGCCCCGAGCGCATTCCGCTCTCGTTCGCACAGCAGCGGATGTGGTTCATCAACCAGTTCGATCCGTCGCTGCCGACCTACAACATCCCGGCCGTGTTCCGGGTGACCGGCCGGCTCGACGTCGCGGCGTTGCGTGCGGCGCTGGCCGATGTGGTCACCCGCCACGAGGTGCTGCGCACCACCTTCGTCGCCGACGGTGAGAGTGCCTCCGCGCTCATCCACCCCGTCGCCGCGATCGACGACGAAGTGGACTGGACGGTCGTCGATTCCGTCGACGACATCGAGGCCGCGGTCACCACCGGCTTCGACGTCGCGGCCGAACTCCCGATCCGTGCCCGGATACTACGCACCGGCGACGACGAGCACATCGTGGCGCTCGTCGTGCATCACATCGCCGCCGACGGCGAGTCGATGCAGCCGCTGGTCGGTGACCTCATGACGGCATATCTGGCCCGCAGCGGCGGTGGCGCACCGGATTTCGAGCCGCTGGAGGTGCAGTTCGCCGATTACGCCCTGTGGCAGCATCGCGAACTCGGCGACCGCAACGACCCGTCGTCGGTGGTCGCCCGTCAACTCGCCTACTGGACCGACGCCCTGGCCGACGTCCCCGACGTCATCGACCTGCCCGCCGATCGCCCCCGCCCGATGGCGGCCACCCAACGTGGCGGACGTGTCACCGGTGCGGTGCCCGCGGCGGTCGGGGACCGGATCCGGGCCATCGCCGCCGAACGTGGACTCACCCCGTTCATGGTGGTCCACGCCGCACTCTCGGTGTTGTTGTCGCGGTTGTCGGCCGGTGACGACATCACCGTCGCCACGCCGATCGCCGGCCGCGGACAGCGTGCACTCGACCCGCTCGTCGGCATGTTCGTCAACACTCTGGTGCTCCGGGCGCGGGTGACACCCGACATGGCCTTCGCCGAGTTGCTCGATCAGGTCCGCGAATCCGACCTCGAGGCGTTCGCCCATGCCGACGTGCCGTTCGAGATGATCGTCGACGCGGTCAACCCCGTCCGCTCGGAAGCCTTCGCGCCGCTCGCACAGGTCATGCTGACACTCGATCAGTCGACGCTGCCCGAGTTCGCGGCCGCACCGACCGCGACCGGCATTGCCGACCTGACCATCACCCCGGTCAGCCCGGCCGATCCGCCGGCCAAACTCGATCTGACGGTGAGTGTCTCGGTGGCCGATCACGGCGCCGACTGGCCGATCGAGGCCGTCTTCGCCCGTGACCTCTTCGACGACGCGCGCATCGACGCAATGCTCGACGCCTTTGTCGCGCTGCTGGACTCGCTGACCGCCGAACCTGCCATCGCCGTCGCCGACGCGCCTATCCTGTCTGCCGCCGAGACCGACGCGCTGCTGCAGCGGGCGACCGGTGCGGCGGTGCGCATCCCGGCCGGCTCGGTCGCCGATGCGGTCGCCGCGCGCGTGAGTGCCGCGCCCGACGACGTGGCGCTGTCGCTGCGCGACCGAAGGGTGACTTTCGGCGAGTTCGGCGCGCGGGTGGCGTCGCTGGCGCGGACCCTGCGCGCAGCGGACGTGGGACCCGAGGTGGCGGTCGGTGTGTGCATCGATCGTTCGATCGAGATGGTTGTCGCGATCCACGCCGTCGTCGCCGCCGGTGGCCAGTACGTCCCGATCGACACCGCCGCGCCAGCCGAACGCCTGCGCCACATGGTCGACACCGCCGGTGTTCGTGTGCTGCTCACCGGGCCGCGTCCGGTCGCCGCCGATCTCGACGCCCTCGCCGGCGCCGTCACGTCGATGGTGGTGGACACCACCGTCGCGGTCGACGAATCGACCGCACCGTTCACCGATGCCGAGCGGGTTCGCCCGATCCGCGGCGACGATGCGCTCTACACACTGTTCACCTCCGGCTCCACCGGACGACCCAAGGGCGTCACCGTCTCCCACGCGTCGGTGCTCAACCGGCTGCGCTGGGGCCTGGCGGAATATCCGTGGACCGTCGGTGACCGCATCATCCAGAAGACCCCGTACACCTTCGACGTCTCGGTGCCGGAGCTGTTCGGACCGGTCATCGCCGGCGCGCAGATGGTGATCGCCGACGCCGGCGGTCACGCCGATCCCCTCTATATCGCCCGCCTGATCGCTGCGACGCGCGCCACCTCGGTGCACTTCGTGCCGTCGATGCTCGCGGTGTTCCTCGATGTGGTTCCGCCCGAACAGATCTCGGAGCTGACCTCGTTGCGCTGGCTGTTCGCCTCCGGTGAGGCACTGCCGCCCGCGGTGACCGTGCGAGCCCATCAGCTGCTGCCCGACGTCGCGATCGTCAACCTGTTCGGCCCGACGGAGGCGGCCGTGGAGGTGGCCTACGCCGATGTCACCCATGCCGATCGGATCGTGCCCATCGGGGTGCCGGTGTGGAACACCACCACACTCGTGCTCGACGCCCGGCTGCGCCCGGTACCCGTCGGCGTGCCCGGCGAGCTGTATCTCGGCGGCACCCAGGTCGCCCGTGGCTATGCCGGAGCTCCCGCGCTGACCGCCGAACGCTTCGTCGCCGACCCCTTCGGGCCGCCCGGCGCCCGCGTGTACCGCACCGGAGACCTGGTGCGCTGGAACACCTCCGGGGAGATCGAATACCTGGGCCGCACCGACTTCCAGGTGAAGCTGCGGGGCCAGCGCATCGAACTCGGCGAGATCGAATCGATCATCGCGACGGTGCCCGGGGTGGTCCACACCGCGGCCACCGTCGCCGAATCCGACACCGGCGGCGCACATCTGGTGGCCTACGTGTCGCCGTCGACGGTGGATCTCGATGCCGCTCGCGCCGCCGTGGCCGCCGCACTGCCCGAGTACATGCGACCCACGGTGTGGATGCCACTCGACGACGTCGTGCTGGGCAGCGCGGGCAAACTCGACCGCAAAGCCCTGCCCGCACCCGATTTCGACTTCGCGACAGCGCAGTACGTGGCTCCGGCGAATGCGGTCGAGGAAACCCTCGCCGCGATCGTCGCCGGTCTTCTCGGACTGCCGCGGGTGTCGGTCACCGACTCGTTCTTCACCCTCGGCGGCGACTCGATCATGTCGATCCGGCTCGCATCGGCGGTCCGCGCGACGGGCCTGTCGCTCTCGCCGCGCGACATCTTCGAGCACCGCACCGTGCGCGCGATGGCGCGGGCCGCGCTCGACACCGCGACCACGCTGCCGATGCTGCCCGAGACCGGTGCGCGCGGCGCAGTCGCACCTCCGGCAGTGGTGTCGTGGATGATCGAACATTCCACGCAGCCTTCGGATTTCCGTGACTTCTCGCAGTCGCGGGTGCTGTACCTGCCCGCCGACGCCACCGCGTCGTCGGTCGCGGCTCTGCTCGCGCGGGTGGTGGACACCCACCCGATGCTCGCGGCCTCACTGGTGCCCACCGACGACGGCTGGACACTCACCGCCGGGGTGGACGTCGACATCGCAGCCGCGGTCGGCGCCCGGCGATCCGGCTCTGCGGTGGGCACCGATGGATTCGGCGCCGATCTGCACACCGCGTTCGCCGACGCATCAGCGCGCCTCGACCCCACCACCGGTGCACTCGTCGCCGCCGAACTCGTCGTCGACCCGGCCGGAGCGGGCCGCCTCGTCCTGGTGATCCATCACCTCGGCGTCGATGCGGTGTCGTGGCCGATCCTGCTGGAGGACCTCGTCACCGCCTGGGGACAGGCACAGTCCGGTGACGCCGGACTCACCTTGCGACGGGAGGTCACCTCGGCACGTGCCTGGGCGGATGCGGTTGCCGCCCAAGCCGAACGCCGCGCGGCGGAGGAGGGCTACTGGCTCGATCGGCTACCGGCCCGCGCCACCGATCTCGGCGCCGAGGTCGTGGCCGGCCGCGACCGGTTCGCCACCGAGGTGTCGGTCACCGAGATCCTCGACCCGTCGACCTCGGAGGCCGTCCTGACCTCCGTACCGCAGGCCTTCGGTGGGGGAGCGGGCGACGTCCTGCTCGGTGCGCTCGCCCGCGCCGTGCGCGGATGGCAGCACGCACGAGGCATCGACGACCGAGGTCCGGTGTCGGTGCTCGTGGAGGGTCACGGACGCAACGAGGACATCGTCGCCTCGGGACCGCACCCCTACGACAGCGACCTGTCACGCACCGTCGGATGGTTCACGACGATCGCGCCCGTGCGCCTCGACCCGTCGGTCGACGCGATCCACGCGGTCAAGGCGGCCAAGGAGGAGCGCTTGTCGATCCCCGACGCAGGCGTTGGCTTCGGGCTGTTGCGGTACGCGAACCCCGATCCCCGCAGTGAGCTCACCACCCGCCCGCTGCCGAGTATCGGATTCAACTTCTTCGGCGCAGGCACGGCCCGCACCGATGCCGAAGCGCCGCAAGAGATCCCGTTCACGCCGGCCGGGAACGCACCCGGATTCGCCGCGTCGGCGACCGGTGCGATGGTGGCGCTCAACGCACTCAGTGTCACCGTGGCCACCCGGACCGGTACGCGCGGACGGGAACTGGTCACCTCGCTGACCTACCCGTCGGCGCTGTTCACCGCCGACGACGTCGCCGATCTCGGAGCGCGTTTCAGTGCCGAACTGCGGACACTCGCCGGGGCCGTGGCGGCCGGTGCACCGATCGGAGCAAGCCCGTCCGACATTCCCGGTACCACCATCAGCCAGGACGAACTCGACACGCTCGCCGTGCGTTTCCCCGGCGCCGATGTATGGCCGCTCACGCCACTGCAACAGGGCCTGTACTTCCAGTCGGAGATGGCGACCGGGGGCGACGGCGTCGATGTCTATGTGACACAGGCGGTTCTCGAACTCGGTGGCGAGATCGACGCGGAACGGTTGCATGCCGCGGCCGCCGCGCTGCTGGCGCACCATCGGGTGCTGCGCAGTGGATATGTCCGCACCGATGCCGGTGCGGTCGTCGCAGTCGTGCCCGAGGCCGTCGATATCCCCTGGCGTGAACTCGATCTGGACGGAGGGTCGCACGAGGTCGCAGGTTCCGTCTCCGAGATCGCCGCGGCCGAGAAGCTCGCGCCGTTCGACCTCGACGCCCCACCGTTGATCCGGTTCGTGCTGATCCGCCACGGCGAGACGGCGTCGCTGATCGTCACCAACCATCACATCCTGCTCGACGGCTGGTCGGGGCCGCTCGTCCTCGCCGACCTCCTCGCGCTCTACGCCGGGCGCGGCACGTTCACCTCCGCGCTCGCGCACCGGGATTCGGATGCCGAACCGACCAGTGGCGCGGCGGCGGCCGACTTCGGTACGCACGTCCGCCGGCTCGCCGCGCGCGACGACTCGACAGGTCTGGACACGTGGCGCCGGGTGCTCGCCCCGCTCACCGAGCCGACGCTGGTGGCACCGCAGACCGACGACGACATCTCCACCCCGCCGCGCGATCACACCGAGCTTCTCGGGGCCGAATTGTCCACGGCGCTCGACACACTCGCCCGCGACCTCGGTGTCACGGTGAGCACGGTGCTGCAGTTCGCGTGGTCGGTGCTGCTCTCGCGCCTGACCGGCAACCGGGTCGTCGGATTCGGTGAAACCGTGTCCGGTCGGCCCGCCGATCTCGACGGCGTCGAATCGATGGTGGGGCTGTTCATCAACACGCTGCCCGTCGTCGTCGATGTCGATCCCGGCTCGTCGGCGGCCGAGGTGCTGCGGCGCCTGCAACAGGACAAGATCACCGTGCTCGACCACCAGCACCTCGGCCTACCGAAGATCACCGCGACCACCGGGCTCCCCGTGCTGTTCGACACGCTGACCGTGTACGAGTCGTTCCCGGTCGCGAGCGAGTCGCTGTCGACCGCCGACGCCGCCCTGACCGGCGGTCTGCAGATCCTCGGCATCGACGCCGGCGACTCGACGCACTATCCGCTCAACCTGTCGGCGACACCGTCGGCCGAGGGTGTGGCGATCACGCTCAAGTACCTGCCCGCCGTCTTCGACGCCGCGCAGATCGAACAGTTCGCCGCCGCGGTACGCACGATCCTCGCAACGATCGCCAGTGCGCCCGACATCGCCTGCGGAGACCTGCAATTGGTACCCGTCGAGACCCGCCGGTCACTGACCCCGGTCAGCGGCGGCCCGGCCGCCACGCCACGGCATCTGCAGGAGGTCTTCGCCGAGGTGGCCGCCGCGCACCCGGACGCCCCCGCGGTGACCGACGCCGACGGCCGATCGCTGACCTACCGTGACCTCGACACCCGCTCGGCCGCGATCGCCCGCGGACTGCGGGCTCGCGGCATCGGGACCGACACGATTGTCGCTGTGGCGCTCGGGCGCCGCGTCGACCGTCTGGCGACACTGTGGGCGATCACCCGACTCGGTGCCGCCTACCTGTCCATCGACCCCGGATACCCGGCCGACCGCATCGCGCACATGATCACCGATTCGGGTGTGCGCGTGGGCATCTGCTCTCCCGGCGAGGAACTCCCCGCACCGGGTGGACTCGACTGGCTGACCGTCGACGACCTCGTCGCAGGCTCGCGTGAACACGGGACTGTCGAACCAGGAACCGGCGAACCGGACATGGACCGCGACGTTCCCGGTGGATCGGACAACCTCGACGCCGTCGCCTACGTCATCTACACCTCCGGCTCGACCGGCGTGCCCAAGGGCGTGTCGGTCACCTACCGCGGTGCGCACAACTTCGCCGTCGCCGAGGTCGAGCGTTTCGGCGTCACCGCCGGCGACCGGGTGCTGGGCTTCGCCTCGGCCAGTTTCGACGCCTCCGTGCTGGAATGGCTGCTCGCGTCGGTCGCGGGTGCGACTCTGGTCTATCGACCCGACGACGTGCTCGGCGGCGCGGAGTTGACGGCGTTCCTTCGCGCGCAACACCTCTCGCACGTGTTCCTGACGCCGGCGGTCCTCGCGACCGTCGATCCCGACGCCGACCTGCCGGATCTGCGCGTCCTGATCGCCGGTGGCGAGGCGGTTTCGCAGGCGCTCGTGGCGGGCTGGTCGGACCGGGTGGCCTTCCACAACGCGTACGGGCCGACCGAGGCATCGGTGGCGGTGGCCATCAGCGCCGCACTCGATCCCACGGCACCGGTCCACATCGGCGGACCCATCGCCGGCGCCGGACTCCTGGTGCTCGACGAGCGCCTGCACCCGGTCCCCGTCGGTGTGCCCGGCGAGTTGTATGTGGCCGGAACCCCGCTCGCCCGTGGCTATCTGCGACGCCCGGGGCTGACCGCCGAACGGTTTGTCGCCGACCCGTACGCGCCGGGCGAACGGATGTATCGCACCGGCGACGTCGTCCGGTGGGTCGCCGTCTCGTCCGGACCCTCCGACTCCAGCTCGTTCGACACCGGACGGCTGGTGATCGAGTACGTCGGACGCAGCGACGACCAGATCAAGTTGCGTGGCCTGCGCATCGAACTCGGCGAGATCGAGACGGCACTGACGGCGCATCCCGCGGTCGACGCCGCCGTCGTGATCGGGGTCGGCGGATCGGTCGCGACCGCACTCGCCGCCTACGTCGTGACCTCGGGCGACGGCGGGACCGTAGCCGAATCGGCGACACCGGCCGACCTCATCGAGTTCCTCGGCCGGCGACTGCCCGCGCACATGGTGCCCGCGGCAGTCACCGTCCTCGACCACCTGCCGCTCACGCCTGCGGGCAAGGTCGACAAACGTGCACTACCCGACCCCGTGCTCGACGCGGGTGAGCACGTCGGCCCGGCGTCGGCCGCCGAGGCCGCGGTGGTGGCGTGCTTCGCCGAGATCCTCGGTGTGACCAGTGTGTCGGTCACTGCGGATTTCTTTGCCCTGGGTGGTAATTCGCTCAGCGCCACCCGACTCGCGGCACGCGTCGGTGACGCGCTCGATGCCGACCTCGGTGTGCGTGACGTGTTCGAGGCGTCGACGCCGCGCGCACTGGCCCGGGTGGCCGCCGGCCGCGCCGGTGCACTCGCGCCGGTCCGGGCCGTCGTCCCGCGACCCGAGCCCGTACCGCTGTCCTTCGCGCAGAGCCGCGTGTGGTTCTTGAACCGCCTGCAGCCGGAGTCGGTGGCCTACAATATCCCGGTCGGGTTGCGCCTGAGCGGACCACTGGATCCCGAAGCACTGGCGCTTGCGGTGCGCGATGTCGTTGCGCGTCACGAGATCCTGCGAACCACGTTCCCGACGATCGACGGCGAACCGGTGCAGTGGGTACACGGCCCCGACGACGTTCTCGCCCGCCTCGACTGGGCGGTGGTCGCCGACGAGACGCAGATGTACGAGGCCGCGGCCACCGGCTTCGACGTCACCGCGCGACCCCCGTTCCGGGTGCGGCTGTGGCACGTCGGCGACGACGACTGGGTCCTGCTCGCGGTCATCCACCACATCGTCGGCGATGGCGAATCGATGCGGCCCCTGATCGTGGACATGATCACCGCCTACCGGGCACGGGTGGCCGGCGAGAACCCCGAGTTCACGCCACTGCCGGTGCAATTCGCCGACTACGCACTCTGGCAACACCGCGAACTCGGGTCCGCCGACGACCCGCAGACCGTCGTCGGACGTCAGCTCACCTACTGGCGAGAGCAGTTGCGCGGGCTGCCCGACGTTCTCGACCTGCCGGCGAAGAATCCGCGGCCCGCGGTCGCCTCGCAGGCCGGTGCGCTCTTCGAGTTCGAGATCCCCGGCCCGATCGCTGACCGTGTGTCGGGTCTGGCGCGTGACCGTGGCGTCACCCCGTTCATGGTGATCCACGCGGCGCTCGCGGTGCTTCTCGCACGGCTCTCGGCGACCGATGACATCGCGATCGCCACCCCGATCGCCGGCCGTGGCCAGGCCGAACTCGACGGACTGATCGGCATGTTCGTCAACACGCTCGTCCTGCGGACCGTCATCGATCCCGCGACGGGATTCGCGGAGTTGCTCGACGACGTCCGGGGCGTGGACCTCGAAGCGTTCGCGCACGCCGACATTCCGTTCGAGACTGTCGTCGACGCCGTCGATCCGGTGCGCTCACAAGCCTTCTCACCGTTGGCGCAGGTGCTGCTGACCATGGCGCAGCCGACACCGACCGAGGCCGTCGCCGACGACTCCGGCATCGTCATCACGCCGCTGACCCCGCCGGTGGTCGGTGCGCAGCTCGACCTGTCGATCAGCATCGGCGCGAGCGCTCACGGACCGTGGCGGTCGTCGGTGGTCTACGCCACCGACCTCTTTGACGAGGCCGGTATCGCCACGCTGGTGGCGCGTTTCGTCGCAGTGCTCGACGCGGTGACCGAGACGCCCGACGCTGCGGTCGGTGCCGCCCCGATCGTCGCCCCGGCCGAACGTGACACGCTGGTGCAGTGGTCGTCGGGCACGCCGGGACGCCATCCCGCGAGCACGCTGTCGACACTGATGTCGGACGGGGCGCAATTACGCACCGGCACTGACGGCGCGAGTACACGGTGGCACGGGAATAACTGGCATGGGGACACGGGGCACAGAGAGGGAGACAACGCGTGACCGAGGTCGTCCGGATGAGTGCCGCGTCGCCCGCCGTGGCCGTGGTGTGCGGTGACCGACGGGTCACCTACGCGGAGTTCGCGGCGCGCGTCAACGATCTCGCCCGATGGCTGATCACCGCGGGCGTCGGCCCCGATGTGGCGGTGGGCGTGGCGATGCCACGCTCGGTGGAGATGCTCGTCGCAATCCACGCGATCGTCGAGGCCGGCGGCCACTACGTCCCCCTCGACGCCGACGCACCGCTCGACCGGGTGCGATACATGCTCGACACCGCCGACGCCCGGATCGTCCTCGTCGTCGACGGCGCGTCCCCCGCGGCGATCGCCGACCTACCCGAAGCGATCCGGGTGATCGGCGTCGACACGTCGGTACCGATCGACCCGGCGACCCCGCCGATCGCCGACGCCGAACGGCGCGCACCGATCCGGCCCGACGATGCCGCCTACACGCTGTTCACCTCCGGCTCCACCGGGCGACCCAAGGGGGTGACGGTCTCCCACTCGGCGATCGTCAACCGGCTCGAGTGGATGCGGGAGTGGTACGGCTTCAAGGACTCCGACGTCGTGCTGCAGAAGACGCCGATCACCTTCGACGTGTCGGTGTGGGAGTTGTTCCTGCCCGCCGCCGTCGGCGCGACCCTCGTGTTGGCCGGGCCGGATCGGCACGGCGACCCCGACCACATCGCCGACCTGATCACCACCGAGAACGTTACGGTCATCCACTTCGTGCCGTCGATGCTGGCCACCTTCGTCGACGTCCTCGGCCCACGCATGTCCGGATTGCGTTCGCTGCGAGCGATGTTCACCTCCGGCGAAGCGCTCGCGGCGGCCACCGCACAGGCCGTCCTGGCCGAATTGCCCGCGCTGGAGCTGCACAACCTCTACGGCCCCACCGAGGCAGCCGTCGACGTCACCGCCCATCACGTCCTGCCCGGCGAGGCCACCGTACCCATCGGTGTCCCGGTGCCGAGCACCACCACGTTCGTGCTCGACGCGCGGCTGCAACTCGTGCCGGTCGGCGTGCCCGGTGAGCTCTACCTCGGCGGAATCCAGATCGCGCGCGGTTATGCATCTGCCTCGGCGCTCACCGCCGAGCGCTTCGTCGCCGATCCGTTCGGGCCGCCCGGCGCGCGCCTGTACCGCACCGGCGACCTTGTGCGCTGGAACTCCGCCGGCGAGATCGAGTACCTGGGCCGCACCGACTTTCAGGTCAAACTGCGCGGGCAGCGAATGGAACTCGGCGAGGTGGAGGCGGTACTCGCATCGGCCCCCGGTGTCGTGCACGCCGCCGCGGCCGTCGTCGACTTTCCCGCGGGAGCACAGCTCGTCGGTTATGTGAGCCCCGACGACGTCGACCTCGACGCCGTCCGCGCGACCGTCACGCGGGCCCTGCCGGAATACATGCGCCCCACCTTGTGGGTTCCGATGGCGGTCATGCCCCGCAACAGTGCGGGCAAGGTTGCCCGTCGCGCGCTGCCCCGGCCGGAGATCGAGGTCCGTGAGATCGTCGCGCCCGAGACCGGGCCCGAGACCGAGATCGCCGCGATCTACGCCGACGTGCTGGGACTCGATCGGGTGAGCGTGACCGAGTCGTTCTTCGACCTCGGGGGCAACTCCCTGGCCGCGACCCGCGTCGCCGCCCGGGTGGCGCAGGCGCTCGACGCGGACGTCACCGTTCGCGATCTGTTCGACACGCCGACGGTCCGCGGACTCGCCGCCGCTCTGACCGGACGCGGGCGGACCCGGGCACAGCTCACGGCACGACCACGGCCGCAACGACTTCCGCTGTCGACCGCGCAGTCTCGGATGTGGTTCATCAACCAGTTCGACACCGACTCGTCGGCCTACAACATCCCGATGGGCCTGCGGGTGGAGGGTGCGGTCGACACCAACGCCCTGCGGCTGGCCGTCCTCGACGTCCTCGAACGACACGAGGTGCTGCGCACCGTCTACCCGTCCGACGATGCCGGTCCATACCAGCGGATACTCGAGATCGATGCGGCGGCAGGAGAACTCGACTTCGCGGTCACCGATGACGAGACCGAACTCGCCGCGAGTGCCGTCCGCGGGTTCGACGTCTCGAGCCGACTGCCGATCCGGGTGCGGGTGCGGACCGACCGGAGTGTGGACCGCCCCGAGGAGGATGGTGCCGCGCATTCCGATGTGGTGATCACGGTGCACCACATCGCTTTCGACGGTGAGTCCTCGCCGGTGTTCGTCGGGGATCTGCTCAATGCCTATCTGCGACGCACCGGCGCCGGGATCGACGCGCCGCTGCCGCTGCCGGTGCAATACGCCGACTTCGCGCTGTGGCAGCGTGAGGTCGTCGGGGACGTCGCCGATCCCGGGTCGCCGGCCGCCGCAGCGATGGCCTACTGGCGTGCCCACCTCGCGGGGCTGCCCGCGGTCACCGACCTGCCGATGGACCGCCAGCGCCCCGCGGTGCTCGACACGACGGCGGGCGTCGTCTCCGTCGAGGTCGACGACGCGGTGGCGGCGAAGTTCGAATCCTTTGCCCGCGAACATGATGTGACGGCGTTCATGCTCTCGCATGCGGCGCTCGCCATCACCGTGGCACGCCTGGCCGCCACCTCCGACGTGGTGATCGGCGCGCCGATCGCCGGGCGCACCGACGCCGCGCTCGCCGATCTGGTGGGGATGTTCGTCAACACCCTCGTGCTACGCACCGACGTCGATCCGGCGGCGCCGATCGGTGACTTCGTGGCGGCGGTGCGCTCGACCGACGTCGATGCCTTCGCCCACGCCGACGTCCAATTCGACGATCTCATCGACGAACTCGCCCCCGAGCGCTCGACCGCCTATCCGCCGCTGGTGCAGATCGCGTTCACCCACGAATCGGCCGGCGCCCCCGCAGGCGCAGAGGCCGAGGTTCAGGTGGCGGGGCTGGCCGCACGCCCGCTCGGACCGCTGAACGCGGTGGCCAAGTTCGATCTGACGGTCGGCGTCGCCGACCGGTCCGCCGATCGTCCGATGCGTGCCGACTTCCTCTACGCGACATCGCTGTTCGATGAGGACACCGTCGTCCGGTTCGCGCAGACCTGGCTCCAGGTGGTCACCACCATGGTCGCCGACCCCCGGCGCGCGGTCGGCGACATCGACGTCGTCGACGATGCCGCGCTCTCGGCGATGCGCCCCAGTCGTAATTCCACCGGCGTTCTCGGGCCGGCCGCCGACGGCGGGATCAGCACACCCCGACCGCTCGTCGACATCCTCGACGCGCGGGTGCTCGACCCGGCCGGGGATGCGGTGATCTGCGACGGTGAGGCGCTCTCGCACAGCGAGTTCGACGAGCGCACCCACCGGTTGGCGCGTGAACTCATCGCCCGCGGTGTACGTCCCGACGACGTGGTCGCCGTCGGCCTCGAACGCTCCGTCGATTCCGTCGTGGCGGTATTCGGCGTTATTCGTTCCGGAGCCGCCTACGTCCCCATCGATCCGGCCTACCCCCAGGACCGCATCGACTACATGATCGCCGATTCCGGTGTGCGCCTGGGCGTCACCAACGCGACGACCCGACACCGCCTGGGTACCGACGGATGCGACTGGATCGATGTCGCGATCGCCACGGATCCCGCCCGCCCGGCAGCGCCGGTGACCGCAGCCGACCGTGCCGGCGAGATCGGCCCGGACACCCTGGCCTACCTCGTCTACACCTCCGGCTCCACCGGCCGACCCAAGGCCGTCGGCGTCGGCAACCGTGGCATCGCGACTCTCGTCGACGCCCTCCGGGAGATCACCGGAACCCCCGAACAAGCGCCCGACACCCGCGTCCTGCACGTCGCCTCACCGAGTTTCGACGCCTCCGTATTGGAGATGATGTGGTCCGTCGCGCTCGGACACACCCTGGTGGTGGCGCCCCCGACCGCCTACGCCGGGGAGGCCCTCGGCGCCGTCCTGAGCCGCGATCGGGTGACCGACACCCTGATCACCCCGACAGTGCTCGCGACGGTCCCGGTCGAGCGTGGTCGCACGATCCGCAACCTGGTCACCGGCGGCGAGGCCTGCCTACCGGAACTGGTGGCGCGCTGGGCGAATGGGCGCGGTACCGACGGACGCGGTGCCGACGGACGCCGCATGTACAACTTCTACGGCCCATCGGAGGCGACGGTCTGGTCGAGCACCGGCCGCTCCGAGGTGGGCCGACCGGTGACGATCGGCCATCCCGTCCGCGGATTCACCGCCTACGTCCTCGATGCGCGACTGCACCCCGTGCCGCGCGGGGTGGTGGGCGAGTTGTATCTGGGGACCAGCGAGTCGTTGGCCCGCGGCTACCTGGGACGGCCGGGCCTGACGGCAACGTCCTTCGTCGCCGACCCGTTCACCGGAGTTCCCGGGCAGCGGATGTACGCCACCGGCGACCTGGTACGCGTGCGCCGCGACGGGCAGATCGAATTCGCCGGGCGCGCCGACCATCAGGTCAAGATCAACGGACAACGCATCGAACTCGGCGAGATCGAGTCCGTACTCACCGATCTGCCGGACGTGGCCTCGGCGGTGGTCCTCGGTGTCGCCGACGACTCCGGGCGATCACGACTGGTGGCCTACCTGGTTCCCGACGACGGCGCCACCATCGACCCCGCCCGCATCGTCACCGCCGCCGGTGCACGGCTCGCCGGGCACATGATCCCGCACCAGGTGGTCGTTCTCGCCGAGTTGCCGCTCACCCCGGGAGGCAAACTCGACCGGGCCGCGCTGCCCGCGCCGGAGCCGGTGTTCGAGGCCGCCGATCGCGTCTCGCCGGCCACCGCCGCCGAAACCGCTCTCGCCGCGATCGTCGCAGGCCTCCTCGGTCGTGACGAGGTCGGCGTAACCGAATCGTTCTTCGCCCTCGGCGGCGACTCCATCATGTCCATCCAGCTCGCCTCGGCAGCCAAGGCCGCCGGATTGACGCTCACCCCGCGAGACATCTTCGAACACAAAACCGTTCGCGGGATGGCCCGCGCGGCCACCGACGGTGCCACAGCACTGCCGGTACTCGCCGACCCGCCCGGCGGACCGACCGGGCCGACCGAACTCGGCGCGATCATCTCGTGGATGGTCGAGACCTCGCCCGCACCCGAGGACTTCGCCGACTTCAACCAGTCGATGGTGCTGGCGGCACCGAGGGAACTGTCGGTCGACGATCTCGCGACCATGTTGGCGGCGGTCTGCGCGGCGCACCCGATGCTCACGGCGCGATTGGTCCGCGGCGCGGCCGGATGGGCGCTGACGACCGGCGAGCCGTTCGACGCGCATGCCGCCATCGACCGGGTGATCACCGACAGTGCCTCCGGCACGGAAGGTTTCGACGAGTCGGTGCGCGCCGCTCATGCGCGGGCGGCGGCGCTCCTGGATCCGGCCGCTGGGCACGTGATGCGGGCCGCGTTGGTGGTCGGTGCCGACGCCGCCCGGTTGGTCCTGGTGATCCACCATCTGGCCGTCGACGCCGTGTCGTGGCCGATCCTCATCGAGGACCTGCTCACCGCGGCGGCCGCGGTGTCGGCCGGCACGGCGCCGGTCGTGCGCTCCGAGCCGACGTCGATGCGTGCCTGGCAACAGGCGCTGGCCGATCGGCGCGAGTCGCGGGAATCCGAACTGGCGCTGTGGCTCTCGCGCACCCCGGAGATCCCCACCCGGCTGGGCGTCGACCCCGATCCGCGGCGGGACCGCCTACGCTCGGTCGGCTCGGTGATCGCCCGGGTCGACGCACCGATCACCGGGCCTCTGCTCACGGCCGTGCCCGAAGCATTCGGCGGCAGCGTCAACGACGTTCTCGCCGGTACCCTGTCGCGCGCGATCCGGTCCTGGCAGCAGCAGCGCGGTATCGCCGACGATCGGGCGGTGACGATCCTCGTCGAGGGCCACGGCCGACACGAGGACATCCTCGAGTCCGGCCCTGACCCGCGTCGCGCCGACCTCTCGCGCACCGTCGGATGGTTCACCACCCTGATCCCGATGCTCGTCGATCCGGGTGCCGACGCCTTGCACGCGGTCAAGTCGGCCAAGGAACAACGACTGACGATCCCCGATCACGGCATCGGCTTCGCCGACCTGCGTTCGGTGGCGAATTCGCCTCTGGCGCAACGTTCCTTGCCGACGATCGCCCTGAACTACCTCGGCAACCGGGCGGCCGCCGACGGCAGGGGAGAGGTCGGTGACGCTGTCGGCGCCGACTTCCTGCCCGCACCCGATGCCCCGTTCCTGCCGTCCTCGGTGTCGGGGGCGATGCCGGTGATGGCGCCGCTGACCATCAATGCCGCCGTCACCACCGGTGCGAACGGTCCGGTGCTGGCCGCCGATCTGCGATTCGCCGAGGCCGTACTCTCCGAGGCCGACGCCACCGACATCGCCGAGCGGTGGCGGCGAGAACTGACCGAACTCACCGAGGCCGTCGACGCCGGTGTGCCGGTGGGTCTCTCACCGTCCGACGTCCCCGGCAGCCACGCCACCCAGGACGACCTCGACGAGGTGGCGGCGCGTTATCCCGGGGCGGCGATCTGGCCGCTGTCGCCTCTGCAACGCGGCCTCTACTTCCAGTCGGTGCTCGCCGGTACCGGCCCGGCCACGGCCACCTCGGGTGGCACTGCGGACACCGCAGACGACGTCGTCGATGCGTACGTCACCCAGGCGGTGCTCCGGCTCGGCGGGAACGTCGACCTCGACCGGCTGCGTACGGCCGCCGACGAGTTGTTGCTCCGGCACCGGGTGCTCGCCTCCGGGTTCGTGCGGGCCCGCAGTGGTGCAGTCCTCGCGGTGATCCCGCCCGAGGCACGGGCCGGCTGGCGGGTCGTGCGCCTCGCCGACGACGCCGCGGCACCGGACCGGGTGGCCGAGATCGCGCGGCAGGAACGCAACGAGCCGTTCGACCTCGCGTCGCCGCCGCTGCTCCGGGTGGTGGTGATCGGTCACGGCGATCAGACCGATGTGGTGATCACCAACCACCACATCCTGTTCGACGGCTGGTCGGGGCCACTGGTCCTGGCCGACCTGATGGCGCTGTATGCCACCGGATCGGCCTACACCGGCGACGGATCCGGGGGAGACTTCCGGGACTTCCTGCACCACATCGGCCGCATCGACGATCGCGCGGGGCTGCAGGCGTGGGCGCGACGACTGGCTCGTGCGCAGGGGCCGACCCTCGTCGCACCGGGTGCCGAGGCCACCGCCGAACACCGACCCGCCGAACACATCGTCGCCGTGCCGGCCGAACTCACCGCCGCACTGGAGGAATCGGTCCGTCGGCACGGCACCACCCTGGCCACCGTGCTACAGGTCGCCTGGGCGCTGCTGGTCTCGCGGCTCTCGGAGTCGCGCGTGGTCACCTTCGGGGAAACCGTGTCGGGCCGCCCCGCCGACCTACCCGGCGTGGAGAACATGGTCGGGTTGTTCATCAACACGCTGCCGGTGGTCGTCGACGTCGACCCCGACGCCACGCTGGCGGCCGTAGCGAGTACCCTGCAGGACGACAAGACCGCGGTCCTCGACCACCAGCATCTCGGTCTGCCCGAGATCATCGCGCACAGCGGCGTTCCCATCGCCTTCGACACCCTCACGGTGCACGAGTCGTATCCGGTGGACACCGCCTCCCTGTCGTCGGCATCGCCGACGGCGGTCGGGGGACTACAGGTGCGCGGCGTGGACGTCAGCGACTCCACCCACTACCCGCTGAACCTCGCGACCTCGGTGCGCGGGGATCGGCTCCACCTGCGATTCGCGTATCTGCCCACGGCATTCGACGAGACGCAGATCATGGTCTTCGCCACCGCGCTCACCCGAATCCTGCAGACCTTCGTCGACGCACCGGACACCCCGATCGCCGAAGTGCCGCTGGTGGATTCGGCCACCGCGTCACTCCTCGACGAGTGGTCGCACGGCGCGGTGGTATCGCTCGAGGGCGATGCGGTCACCGACCTGCTGGCCCGCCGCGCCGCCGACACCCCCGACGCGATCGCGGTGATCGCCGACGAGCGAGAGGTCACCTACGCCGAGTTGCTCACCCGCGCGAGCATGCTCGCCCGTGAGCTGATCGCCTCCGGAGTGGGACCGGATATGGCTGTGGCCGTGTGCATCCCGCGTTCGGTGGAGATGATCGTGGCGATCCACGCCGTGTGGGCCACCGGTGCGCAGTTCGTGCCGATCGACACCGGTGCACCGGCAGATCGGGTGCGCTACATGACCGACGTGGCCGCCGCGTCACTCGTCCTCGTCGGACCCGGCCCGATCCCCGACGGGATCGCCGCACTCCCCGATACGCGGACCCTGACGGTCGACGCCGCCACTGCCGTGGCCCCCGGTGCCGTGGATTCCGGTGCCGTCGACGCCGTTGGCGTCGCGATCACCGCCGGCGAACGCCTCGCGACGGTTCGTCCCGAGCACGCGGCCTACACCATCTTCACCTCCGGATCCACCGGTCGGCCCAAGGGTGTCACCGTCTCGCGGCGCGCGCTGAGCACGCACCTGGCCTTCGACCGCGACTACTACGGATTCGGCCCGGACGACGTTGTGCTGCAACAACTCGAGTACACTTTCGACCCCGCGATCATCGAGATCGTGCGCCCCGTGGTGTGCGGCGGACGGCTCGTCCTGCTCCACCCCGGAGAGCATCGCGACCCGGTGCTGGTGACGCGCCGCATGATCGATCACGGCGTCACCTCGGCGACGCTGGTGCCCTCGGTGCTCGGCGCGATGGCCGAGATCGTCGACGAATCCGACCTGGCCGAACTCACGGCGTTGCGGTTGCTGCACACCGGTGGTGAGGCGCTCACCCGTCCGGTGGCCGACGCGATCGGGCGACTGCTGCCCGCCACGGAACTGCACAACCAGTACGGTCCCACCGAGACGACGATCTACGCTGCGGTGCAGCACATTCGGCGCGACGGCCACACGGTGCCGATCGGCCGGCCGCTGTGGAACACCGCCGCGCTCGTCCTAGACGCGCGTCTGCGTCCGGTGCCGCCGGGACTGCCCGGCGAGTTGTACTTCGGTGGGGATCTCGTGGCTCGCGGTTACGCCGGCCAACCCACCCTGACCGCCGAACGGTTCGTCGCCGACCCCCACGGGCCCGCCGGCGCTCGGCTCTACCGCACCGGCGACCTGGTGCGCTGGAACGCCGAGGGTGAGCTGGAGTACCTGGGCCGCAGCGACTTCCAGACCAAGCTGCGCGGACAACGCATCGAGCTCGGCGAGATCGAGGCCGTGCTCACCTCCGCCCCGGGGGTCGTGCATGCCGCCGCGACGGTGGTCGCCACACCTGCCGGTGAATCGCTGGTGGGTTATCTCGCCCCCGACACCGTCGACCTCGATGCCGTCAAGGCCACCGTGACCCGGGCGCTGCCCGAGTTCATGCGCCCGGGCATCTGGGTGCTGCTCGAGCAGATGCCGCTCAACACCGCCGGCAAGATCTCACGCCGGGAACTGCCCGCACCGCAACAGGTGTCGGGGGAGATCGTGGCACCGACCACCCCGGCCGAACAGGTGCTGGCCGAGGTCTTCGCCGGCGTGCTCGGTGTCGAGCAGGTCAGTGTGACCGAATCGTTCTTCGACGCGGGCGGCAACTCGCTGTCGGCGATGCGGGTGGCGGCGCGCGCCGGTGAGGCGCTGGGACGCGAGATCTCGGTCCGTGACGTCTTCGAGGCACCGAGCATCCGGGAACTCGCCGCCCTCGCCGGCGGCCGGGGCGTATCGGGTCCGGCGATGGTGCCACCCGCGCCACGACCCGACCACGTGCCGCTGTCCCTGGCGCAGCAACGCATGTGGTTCATCAACCGGTTCGACCCCACCTCACCGGCCTACAACGTGCCCGCAGCACTGGCCCTGCACGGCGCGTTGGACGTCGAGGCCTTGCATGCCGCGGTCCTCGACGTCGTCGCCCGCCACGAGATCCTGCGCACCACCTTCCCCGAGAACGCCGGTGTGCCCGAGCAACTCGTCCACCCGGCATCCGCGCCGGTCGACTGGCAGATCGCCGGGAGCCGCGACGACCTCGAGGCGGCGGCGACAACGGGATTCGACGTCACCGTCGACTTCCCGCTGCGCGCCCGGTTGTGGTCGGCGAACCCCGAGGAGCACGTCTTCGTGCTGGTGCTGCACCACATCGCCGCCGACGGCGAGTCGCTGGCGCCGCTCGTCGCCGATCTGGTGACCGCGTACCACGCACGGGTGGCCGGAACGCCACCGCAGTTCGAGCCGCTCGCACTGCAATTCGCCGACGTCGCGGTGTGGCAGCACCGGCACCTCGGTTCGGTCGACGAGCCGGGCTCGATCCTGCACGCACAGTGGGACTATTGGTCACATCAGCTCGCGGGATTGCCCAGTGTGCTCGACCTGCCGACGGATCGTCCGCGTCCGGCGGTCGCGTCCACCCGCGGGGCGACAACACATTTCGAGATCGACGCCCCGATCGCCGAGCGGATCACCGCACTCGCCCAGGAGTATCGGGTCACCCCGTTCATGGTGATCCACGCCGGGCTGTCGGTACTGCTCGCCCGGCTCTCGGCGAGCGACGACATCGCGGTCGGCACACCCGTGGCCGGCCGTGGCCGACCCGAACTCGACCCGCTGATCGGCATGTTCGTCAACACCCTGGTCCTGCGGTCCGGCTACCGGGCTCAGGAATCCTTCCACGGCCTGCTCGAACGCATCCGGGGCATCGATCTCGACGCGTACGCCCACGCCGACATCCCGTTCGAGACGCTGGTGGATCACCTCAATCCGGTGCGCTCGGAAGCGTTTGCGCCACTGACCCAGGTCCTGCTGACCCTCGAACAGTCGGTGATCGCCGAACTCGCCGGGGAGTCGGTCGCCGGCGGTGAGGTGGCCGGTCTGCAGGTCCGTCCGCTGTCGATCGGGGAGATCCCGGCCAAGGTCGACCTGCTGTTCTCGGTGACCCCGGCGGCGGCAGGCCACTCCTGGTCCGGCGCCGTGCAGTACGCCACCGATCTGTTCGACGCGCACCGCGTCGAGGCGATGGCCGCGAGCCTGGTCGGTCTGTTGGATCGGCTGACCGCCGAGCCGGGTACCGCGGTCGGTGACGCACCGCTGCTACGGGGCGACCAGGTCGACGAGCTGGTCCCGGTGTCCGGGGGGCCCGAGGTGGCGCCCATGGTGCTCGCCGACATCTTCGCCGCGGCGGTCGGCGGGCAGCGCAGACGTACCGCGGTCGTCGACCCCTCCGGTTCCGCACTGTCCTACCGCGACGTCGATGCCCGCTCGAACCGGCTCGCGCGATGGCTCATCGCCCGCGGAATCGGCGCCGAATCACTGGTGGCGCTGGCGATCCCGCGGTCGGCCGATCTGTTCGTGGCGATCTGGGCGGTTGCCAAGACCGGTGGCGGCTACGTACCGATCGACCCCGGCTATCCGGCCGAGCGCGTTTCGGCCATGATCGAGGATTCCGGGGCCGTCCTCGGCTTGTCGATCGCGGCCGTGGGTGACCTGCCGGGTGAGGACTTCGAGTGGGTGGCAACCGATCACGAGTCGACCGCAGCCGAGGTCGCGGCGATGGACGACGCATCGATCGGCGCCGAGGAGCGGCTGCGGGCGGTGCGGCCGGACAACGTGGCCTACGTCATCTACACCTCGGGCTCGACCGGAAGGCCCAAGGGCGTCGCGGTGTCGCACACCGGACTGTGGAACTTCGCACGCGCCGAATCCGCGCGACTCGGCGTCGGTGACGGGCCGATCGTGATGGGCTATGCGTCACCGAGTTTCGACGCGTCGGTCCTCGAATACCTCCTCGCCGTGGCCAACAACGGCACCCTGGTCTATCGACCGGCCGACGCCGTCGGTGGAGAGGCATTGCAGGAGTTCATGATCGGCCAGGAGGTGACACACACCTTCCTCACCCCGACGACCCTGTCGACCCTCGACCCGGCCCGGTTGCCCGCGGTGGAGTGTATCGCCGTCGGTGGTGAGGCCGTCCCGCAGGCGCTGCAGGATCACTGGTCGGCGCACGTCCGGATGCAGAATGCGTACGGTCCCACCGAGACGACAATCCTCACCAACATCGGCGAGATCGCGACTCCGGGGGCGCCGGTGCGGATCGGTGCGCCGCTGCACGGACTGCAGGAGGTCGTCCTCGATGCCCGGCTGCATCCCGTGCCCGAGGGTGTCGTCGGCGACTTCTACATCGCCGGGTGCGCGCTGTCGCGGGGCTACCTCGACCGCCCGGGCCTGACCGCCGAACGCTTTGTCGCCGCGACGTTCGGTGCGCCCGGTACACGGATGTATCGCACCGGCGACCTCGCACGCTGGCGCCGCGGCCCCGATGGACGTCGCGTGATCGAATACGCGGGCCGCAGTGACGATCAGGTCAAGTTGCGCGGACTGCGGATCGAACTCGGCGAGATCGAGGCAGAGCTCGGCCGACACCGCCTCGTTGACGCCGCAGTCGTCATCGGGGTCGGTGCTGAAGGGGTTGGGGGATCGGTGGCCTCGGCGCTCGCCGCCTATGTGGTGCCGACCGATCCCGACACCGATCAGGCGACTCTGATAACGGATCTCCGCGCGCACCTCACCCGGCGGCTCCCGGCGCACATGGTGCCCGCGTCGATCACGGTGCTCGCGCACCTGCCGCTCACCCCGGTCGGCAAGCTCGACAAGCGGGCATTGCCCACGCCGGAGATCGGCGAGCGTGAGATCGAGCCGCTGCGCAACGACGTCGAGCGTGCCGTCGCCGCCGCGTATGTCGAGGTGCTCGGCATCGACGAGGTCGGCGCGGGCGACGGCTTCTTCGATCTGGGTGGCAATTCGCTGTCGGCGGCGCGGGTCGCGGCGTATCTGCGCGGCGAGCATCAGCTCGAGATCGAACTGGCCTGGCTGTTCTCGGACGCGACGGTGCGCGGGCTGGCGCAACGCATCACCGGGGCCGACGCCGCGACCGCCGACGTGCTGATCACCCTGCGCGCCGAGGGTTCGCGACCGCCGCTGTTCTGCGTCCACCCCGCCGGTGGGCTGGCCTGGTTCTACGGCGGGCTGGTGCCCTATCTGGCCGATCGGCCGATCTACGGCCTGCAGGACCCGCATGTGGTCGGTGGCGAACCGTCGATCACCGATGCCCACGCGCTCGCGCAGCGTTATGTCGCGCAGATCCGTGAGGTCGCACCGCACGGCCCGTATCGCATCCTGGGCTGGTCGGTCGGTGGCGTGATCGCACATGCGATGGCCACGCATCTGCAGAACGAGGGCGAGACCGTCGATTTCCTCGGCGTCATGGACTCCGTACCGGAGGACCCGGGGGCCACCGAGCGGACCGTCGAGCCCGCCCCGGAGGCGACCGGGCCAGCCGGCGACGGGCCGGACGGTTCGGTGGTCGTCGACGTCCTCGGCGGCTGGCGCGACCTGTTCGATCTCGGCGACGACGTGCAGGCGTCCACGCCGGAGGAGGTCACCGCGATCATCCGGACACAGATCGAGGGCATGGGATTGCTGGGCGCCGACCAGGTCGATCGCATCATGACGAGCTTCGAGTTGTCGCCCCAGGTGGTCCTGGACTTCGTGCCAGCGGTCTTCAATGGTGATCTACAGGTGTTCACCGCGACCGAGGACAAGGACGATCCGCGCAGGATCGCCGAGGGATGGCGTGCCCACGTGTCCGGGGAGATCCGCAACGTCGACGTCGCCACCCACCATCTGGGGATGGCCGATGCGGCGTCGCTCGCCGTCATCGGTCCGGTGCTCGACGCCGAGCTTCAAGCGCTCGATTCCCTACCGGAGGAGGGCAGGAGACCGGGGCGGGGTTAGTGCCGCCGACAAGGTCGGGGACGGTACGGTGAGACACGACTGAGGTTCACCTAACCGCCTCGAGGACAACGACGATTGACTGAAGGAGTCGAGTAGAGATGACGAACCCATTCGACGACGAGAACGGCCGCTTCTACGTGCTCGTGAATGATGAGAACCAGCACTCGCTGTGGCCGACGTTCGCCGACATCCCGTCCGGCTGGACCAAGGTGTTCGGTGAGGATTCCCGTGCGGCGTGCCTGGAGTACGTGGAGAAGAACTGGACCGATCTGCGCCCCAAGAGCCTCATCGACGCGATGGAGGCGGACAAGGCTGCCCGGGAGAACGGCTGAGCTGTCGAACGCAGGACGAGATGTCACGAAACGTCGCCGGGACCCCAGTGGTCACGGCGACGTTTCTTTTCAACATCAGACTCAGTAACCTCATGGATCACTCACGTCACACGCTCTATCGTTTCTGTTGACGGATATACCGATGTTGTTGTGGGCGTTACCAGTTTCAGTGTGTAATCCGCCACATTTCGCGCGGTAAGGTACCCATATCGTTACGCAGCGATTGATGCTTGATCGCAAGAAACCCTCGGTCGACGGGGAGGTTGATCGAAGGGTGATGACCATGAATCAAGTCAGCCGGGTGGGGAAGTGTCACATGAATGAACTACTGCAGGACATCCGCGACAGAGCGGACATGACGCCGTCGTTACCGGCGGTGCGCTTCGGCGGGCACATGGTGACCTACGGCGAACTCGATCAGGCTCTCGACTCCTTCGAGGTGGTCATGGCGCAGCACGGCATGTCGCGTGAGGCGGCGTTCTACGCAGCCGTGCTCCACTCGGTCCCGGCGTTGGCAGAGATCTCCGACCCCGACGAGCAGGGCCGCAACATCGACCAGGTGGTCGCCTGGCTTGGCCGTCATCTCGAGCCCACCGTCGGACATCTGCGCGTCGCCGGCTGATCCGTCCCGGCCTGCGACAGCAGCGCGCACACTTAGTGCCGCGCGCGGCTCTACAGCAGCGAGCCGACCATCAGGACGAGCGCGAGAATCGGTAGCCCGACCAGGGCGCTGCCCGTCCCCATCACGATCGACGCCACCGCGCGACCGGTGCCACGCATGCCCGGTGTTCGACGGATCGTGCGTACCGCGGCCACTCCCAGGATGATCGCCAGTATGCCCAGCACCCCACCGATGCCGAGTGCCAGGGTCAGCGGCACCGAGGCCACGCCGCACACCACTGCTGCGGTTGCCGCCGGAGCGGTGCGTCCACGCGGATAGACGACAGGTCCGACGCCCGATGTTGTGAGGTCGGGGATCGGATCGAGTTCGGCCCGACCCCACAGGTCGCCGATCGGCGGCAGCGGCCCGTCCACGACATCGCTCCGGGCGCTGGGGATCTCGAAGAGCGGGTTCTCGGGTTCCACGGGTTCATCGACCAGATCGTTCACCTGAGGCCAGCGCGCATGACGATCGGTCACCGCGGGCGCGATCGGACGGGTGACCTGATCGGTTCGCACAGCGCCTCCCTCGGCATCGATGTCCCGGCCGTCACCGGGTTCTGCCATGCTACCGGCGCTCGCGTCGGGCAATCCGGTCCCAGCGTGATCGGTCCCAGTGTGATCGGTCCCAGCCGCATCGGTTACAGCCACACCGGTCGCAGATGCACGAGCGCCGCACCGGAGGCTTCCGGTGCGGCGCTCGGGAGTACGGCGTCGGTGGTCAGTGACCGCCGGCCATCGACTGCAGGAAGGTCACCGCGTCACCGGAGAGCTTCCAGCTTCCGTCGACCTTGACGAACTTCATCTGCAGTCCGCTGGCCGAGTGTGCGCCGCCGACATCGAAGGTCACCAGTGCGGCATCGTTGCCGTCGCCGCTGACCTTGGTCACCTTGTAGGTGTAGCCCATCTGCTTGGAGCCCTTGGCGAAGGCCTGGATCGCGGGCTTGGTCAGCGGGCTGCTGGTGTCGACGACGGCGTCGAGATCGGCACTGGAGGTGTCGGGGTTCAGTGCCTTGTCCAGGATGGCCTGAGCCGCTGCGTTGTCGAGATCTGCGGGAGCGGGTGCGTCACTGCCGGAGGATTCCGCGGCGCTCGATTCGGCGCTCGTGGCCACCGACGTGCTCGCGGTCGTGGTGGAGGCGTTGTCGTCGCTGCTCGAGCAGGCGGCGACGGTGAAGACGGCGGCACCGGCCAGGGCGGCCGCGGCAACGGACTTCCGAAGCTTCATGATTCTGACTCCCATCGAGGATCGGGTAAGCCCACACTAACTCACCCAGGTCAGCGTGCCCGGAAGACGGGTCATCCGGTGTCCGGAATTAACCGGACCATGGTCCGGTTAAGCTGGATGACAGTCCCGAAACCCCAGGAGGCGCGACATGCAATTCGGACTCTTCAGCGTCAGCGACATCACGGTGGACCCGACCACGGGAGTTGCTCCCACCGAGCACGAGCGCATCAAGGCCATCGTCGAGATCGCCAAGAAGGCCGAGGACATCGGACTTGATGTCTTCGCACTCGGTGAGCACCACAACCCGCCGTTCTTCTCGTCGTCGCCGACGACGACGCTGGCCTACATCGCCGCACAGACCTCGACGCTGAATCTGTCGACGGCCACCACCTTGATCACCACCAACGATCCGGTGAAGATCGCCGAGGATTTCGCGATGCTCCAGCATCTCGCCGACGGGCGGGTGGACCTGATGCTCGGCCGCGGCAACACCGGCCCGGTCTATCCGTGGTTCGGCAAGGACATCCGGCAGGGCATTCCGCTCGCGATCGAGAATTATCATCTGCTGCACCGGCTCTGGACCGAGGAGGTGCTCGATTGGGAGGGCAAGTTCCGCACCCCGCTGACCTCGTTCACCTCGACGCCCCGACCCCTCGACGGCGTCGCGCCGTTCGTGTGGCACGGGTCGATCCGCAGCCCGGAGATCGCCGAGCAGGCCGCCTACTACGGTGACGGCTTCTTCGCGAACCACATCTTCTGGCCCGCAGAGCATTTCCAGCGTCTGATCGACTTCTATCGCGAACGCTACGAGCACTACGGGCACGGTAACGCCAACCAGGCGATCGTCGGGTTGGGTGGACAGTTCTTCATCCGCAAGAACTCCCAGGACGCGGTTCGTGAATTCCGGCCGTACTTCGACAACGCACCGGTCTACGGGCATGGTCCGTCGTTGGAGGATTTCAGTCGGGAGACCCCGCTGACGGTGGGTAGCCCGGCCGAATTCGTCGACCGCACATTGTCTTTCCGTAACACCTTCGGTGACTACCAGCGCCAGCTGTTCCTCATCGACCACGCGGGTCTGCCGCTGAAGACCGTCCTCGAACAACTCGACGAACTCGGCGCGGTCCTGCCGGAGTTGCGCAAGGGATTCGCCGACGGACGTCCCGCCGAGGTTCCGGATGCACCGACGCATGCCTCGCTGGTGGCGGCGCGTGATGCCGCGCAGGAGCCCGTGGAACACGAGGTGCAGGCATGATCCGACTGGTCGCGGTCAATGCCGGCCTCGGCGAGCCGTCGTCGACGAGGATGCTCGTCGATCGGCTCGCCTCGGCGGTGACCGATGCGCTGGGTGAGAACCGGGTACAGACAACGACCATCGATCTCCGCGATCTCGCCGTCGACCTCGGTCGCTCGATGGCCGCGGGCTTCGCCACCGGCGCCGCCCGCGCGGCCATCGACACCGTGCAGGGCGCCGACGCCTTGATCGTCGCCACCCCGGTCTTCAACGCGTCCTACTCGGGCCTGTTCAAGACATTCTTCGATCTCGTGGACGTCGACGAGATGGCGGCCACGCCGGTCCTGATCGCCGCGACCGGCGGAAGCCCACGGCATTCGATGGTGCTCGACCACGCGCTGCGCCCATTGTTCGGCTACCTGCGCATGATCGTGGTACCCACGGGTGTCTATGCCGCCGCCGAGGATTGGGCGGGCGGCTCCGGTGACACCACCACGCTCGGTGATCGGATCGACCGCGCCGCACGGGAACTCGCGGCGCTGCTCGAAGGCAGCAAACAGCAGACCCGGGCAGTCGCGGATGCGTTGTCCGACAACGACAACCACAGCGACACCGCCGTCGAGTCCGCAGGCATCGCGAACTTCGCGCGGCTGCTCGGCACCTGAGCGCTCACCCCTCCTGCGTTCACCCCTCCTGCGTTCACCCCTCCTGCGCTCACTTCTCCAGCGCCCGCCCCGGCATGTTCTCCCGCGCCCGCAGGCGCGTACCGGGGAGCGTGGGGGCGGGCAGGTGCTGGATATCACCGGTGTATCCCTGCACCTGACCGAAGCGCTCACTGTGGGCCATCCACTCCTCGCGGAAGGCGACGATGTCGTCGTGGCTGCGCCCGATGAAGTTCCACCACATCACGATGTCCTCGTTCAGCGGTGCGCCGCCGAGCACCACGATGCGTGCGGTGTGTTCGGCGTGGTTGCGCAGAGTGAGAGTGTTCGCGCCGAGTCCGACGTAGCCGAGTTGGGTGCGTTCGAGGATGGGGGCGGTGGAGCCCACGATCTCGACACGGCCGGTGTCGACGAGGAATCCGTGTTCGAAGTCGTCTCGGACGTCGAGGCTGATCTCGGCCCCTGCCGGTAGGTGGAGTTCGGCACCGAGAAGCGGTGTGAAGGTGTGCACGGGGGAGGTGCTGCCGAGCAGCTCCCCGAGGAAGACACGTGCGGTGGCCTCACCGACGGTGATCAGCGGTGGCGCGTAGTGCGCGAAATCCCGTGGCGTGTCGACGGCGTCGGCGGGCAGGGCGATCCACAGTTGCACGCCGTGGAGCACCGTGGTGTCGGGGGTGGACACCTCGGTGTGGGCGATGCCGTGCCCCGCGGTCATCAGATTGAGTTCACCGGGCCGGACCATCGCATGGTTGCCCATGGTGTCCCGGTGTTCGATCTCACCGGTGAACAACCAACTCGCGGTTTGCAACCCGGTGTGCGGATGCGGTGGCACGTCCATTCCGCCGGTGGTCGAGACGTCGTCGGGACCGTAGTGGTCGGCGAAACACCAGGCGCCGATCAACGACCGGCTGCGCTGCGGCACGGTTCGGTGGACGGTCATCGCGCGCGGACCGCCGAGGGGGACATCACGCGAGGTGAGGACCTCGACGCGCCATCGGCCTCGTTTCTCGTCCGAGGAGTTCTGCGCGACCGAGTTCTGGGCGACCGAATTCTGGGCGACGGTTCGACATTCGACCTCCGCCGGCTGGGCTTCGAGATTGCTCACGTGCGACACCGCCTGACTGGCTGGGGACGGTCGCGGCTGTCGGCGACCGGGGCTGGGACGACCCCGCCAGTCTACGGATTCGATCCGTCGGGTCCCCGGCTTGCGGAGTCACCCCGCACGTGGTTGTTGCTCAGACGACCTCGGCGTCGTCGAAGGTCACGGCGAGGCTGCGCACCGACGTCGTCATGAGCGCGTGCCGCGACAGGCCGAGAGAGCGCAGTTCGTCGGCGATCTCGTGGTCGCCGAGGTGCAGGCGGGCACCGCCGAGCCGGGTCCGGGTGCCGGTGATCGACCGCAGTCGCCACGGCGTCATCCGCAGCGTGCCGTCGAGCTGCGAGTACGCATGCAGCGTGGTCTCCACCGAGGATGCGGGCATCGGCATGCCCGGCTTGACGGTGAGGTCGGCGATCAGCCGACCGTCGACGCTCACCCGGCCGTGCCGGGTCGTCGACTCGTGGTCGACGTCGAAGTCGGCGAGGATCTTCGGGAATCCCCAGATCCCGCGTCCGGCGGCGAGGGTGAACTCACCGTCGACCGGCAGCCGGTGGATCAGGGCCCGGGCGTCGCCGGCGAACAGCGACCGCAGCCCGGACCACGAACCGCCGGCCCTGGAGTCGCCGGGGCGGGAATCGCCGGGGGCGTCGTCGGTCGTGGTCGGATCGACGAGGAAGCAGACCCCGAATTCGTTGTAGGGCCCGAGGTCGCCGTCGATGTAGTCGACGAAGACCAGCATGCACATACCCCGGCCGCGACGTATCCGCAGCGGTGCCAGCGCGCCACGGGTGTCGCCGGCGGCGTCGATTGCGGTCTGCATCGCCCTCGCGTCGGCGGTGAACCCCGCGACGAAGCAGCGTGCGCGCCGGATCTCGACCGGCATCGTCACCGTCGAGCCCAATACGTCATGTCGGGAAGGGTGCGTCATCGTTGGTTCCTCGCCTCGCCGTGAGTCGGTTCTAGAACATGTTCTACTTTTTCCGTCGCGGTGATACTACGCGGTGAGCCGCACGGCGAGGCCGGGATCGAGCCACCTGATCGGATGAAAAACGCCTTCTCTCAGTGCCACGAGCAGCGCCGATCGGATATGTGCGTGGTATCTGACACCTGAGGGATTCGTCGGTGATGACAATCGGGAGGTCGGTGCGCGATGCGAGGCGACGGTGTGTTGCGGGTCGGCATGGTCGACGACCACCGCTCGCCGATCTGGGGTGTCGAGCGCATCCTGGAGGGCGAACCCGATCTGGAATTGGTGTGTGCGGCGGCGACGGTCGACGAGGTGCTCGCCGCGGGCGAGCCGCTCGACGTGGTGCTGCTCGACCTGCGTCTCGACGATGGCACCACGCCGCGGCAGAACGTCGCCCGGCTCCGTGAGGCCGGGATCGGCACCGTGGTCTACACCTCCGGGGAACATCCGGCGCTGTTGCGATCGGCCGCGAAGGCCGGGGCGCTCGGGGTGGTGCTCAAGTCGGCGTCGGAGGATGAGATCCGCGGGGCGCTACGCGATGCGGGACAGGGCCGCGCCGTGCTGACCACCGAATGGGCCGCCGCGCTCGACGGCGATCCGGAGCTCGCCGCCGTCGATCTCAGTCCCCAACTGCAGCGGGTGCTCGCGCTGTACGCGTCGGGGGAGACCTCCGCTGGCGTCGGTGCGGTGCTCGGGGTCACCGCGGAGACGGTCAACGAGTACCTCAAGCGCATCCGCGCCAAGTACGCCGACGCCGGGCGTCCGACCCGCACCAAGATCGACCTCTACAAGCGTGCGATCGAGGACGGCTGGCTGCCGATGCCTCGACGCGGCGACGGCGACGGCGACGAGACCGAGCCGCCACGATGACCTCGATGGGGCCACGCGAGGCCCGGATTCAGCGGCTCATGGCGCGGTTCGTCGGCAGTGGATCCGCCGCACCCGCCGCACCCGGCGCGCACGGGCTCGTCGACTCCTCCCGGGATCCGGGCATCGCCGGACTGCGGGCCGCTCTGGTGGACCTGGTGCGATCACTGGCACCCGGCGACACGGTGACGGTCCGCATCCATCCCCTCGGTCGCGACCCGATCGGCACGATCGTGGTGCGCACTGACGACGGTGCGCGACGTCTGGACTACCGGGCGAATGGTGAGCCCGAGATCCGGGATCGTACCGAGATCACAGATTGACGAATTGCTTAATCCTTGCATCTGCAAACGACGTCCCCCATGTTGGGACTATTCGGTTGCTGAACGCAGCCTTAACATTCTCTGTGAAAGTTGATCGACCCCAGTGCGAACGGCGAGCGCGATCCACGCGCGTGAGCCGTGGTACCTGACAGCGAACGAGGACCAACGGTGACGACCGCGCATTCCGATATCTCGGACACCATGCCCCTTCCGGCCCCCGGACATCCGGTCGGTCACCCCCGCGACGCCCGCGCCTCGGTGGCCCGTATCGCCGACTATCGACCGCCGGTCGCGCCGGGCTCGCATCTGCGGATGCGCCCGCTCGCACCGGTCCGGCCGCCGATTCGCCCGGTCATGCCCAGCGCCGGGCCCGCGCCCGCGCCGATCCGGCGTCCGGTGCTCTCTCCGCGCGAGATCGAGGTGCTTCTCGCCTGGTTGGCAGCGGAATCGAAGGACGAGGCTGCCGAGCAACTGTTCATCGCGGCATCGACCGTGAGCACCCACCTGGCCCGTATCCGGGCGAAGTATGCGGCCGTCGGTCGCCCCGCGCCGACGAAGACCCATCTGCTGGCACGCGCGCTGCAGGACGGCATCACCCGCCTCGAGGACTGGTGAACCGCGCAACGTCCTGCAATCCCGGTACACCCGAGACCGACGACGACTCCCGCGCGCCGATGGCGTCCGGGGGTCGTCGTCGTCAACCGGGTAGCACGTCGGCTCGGACGGGAATCACAGTGACACCTGCCCGAGAATGTCGGTCGTCGGCTGCGCTGATCCGCCCTCCGGCTCGATGGTGACGGCCAGAACCTGAGAGTTGTCGATGCGTTCGATGAGCAAGGGATCGCTCGCCGCGGAACCCGGAACGAGGCCCGCCGACGCGGGCTGCGCGTTCGCGCCGCCGACCAGCCACAGCTGGTAGGTGCGATTCGAGGGCAGCGGGGTGCGCTGATCGCGTAGCACCGCCACGGCCCGATTCTGGGTCCGCGACGCCACCACCGACATCGCTCCGTGATCGTCGGCCAGCCGGGCGACCGAGACCACCGCATCCGGTGCCTGCAGGACGTCGAGGACGTTGCGATCGGCCGTCGTCGTCGTCGGCGCCGGCTGCGGAGCCGTCTGTCGTCCGACGAGCACACCGGCACCGAGCGCCACGCCCACGACGACCGCCGCGGCGGCCAGGGCTGCGGCTCGTCTGCGCCGACGCGCGGCCAGGTCGATGACCCGGCCGTCGTCCGGACCTTCCGGCGTCGGGGTTTCCGGAGCGGGCGGACCGGTTGCCGCGTACGCGGGGTTGTCCTTCCCGGCGACCGGCGACACCGCCGTGTGCCGACCGGTATCGGTGCTCGCCGGAGTCGAAATCGAGGAGGTCGGGCTCGACCACGACGGCGATCCCGCGGAGGACGACGCCTGTGCAGAGACGGGCGGTCCGGTGGTGTCGGCGGGCGCGGAGAAGACGTGATCGAGGACGCGATCGCGCAGTTCCGGTCGCGCCGCCAGGGCGTAGCCGGCAGCGAAATCGGCCATGGTGGTGTGGATTTCGTCGATACGGCCGTCGTAGATGGTGCGCTCCAACGGGGTCAGCCCGTTGTACTCGTCGACGAATCGGTCGGCCTCGGAGCCCTCGAGGGCGTGGATGGCGAACAATTCGACGTGGTCGTCGAGCCACTCGGTGTCAGGCATGGCCGCGTCCTCGCAGGCAGTCACGCAGCCGCCGCAGCCCGTCCCGCATGCGCGACTTGATGGTCGGCAGCGGGGTGTCGGTGCGGGCGGCCACCTCGGGATAGGTCAGGCCGTTGAAGTAGGACATCTCGATGCTGGAGCGCTGCAGTTCGGTGAGATCGTCGAGACAGGTCCGCAACGTCCGGGTTTCCTCACGGTCGACGACCACCTCGAGCGGCAGGGGATCGGAGACCGATGCCTGCGCCACGCCGGCCTCGGTGACCCGGCGTCGTTGCAGATCCTCGGTACGCACCCGATCGATCGCACGCCGGTGGGCGATGGTCATCATCCAGGTGATCACCGACCCGCGTTCGGGCCGATAGGTCGACGCCTTCTGCCAGTACTGCAGGTACGCCTCCTGGACGACCTCCTCGGCATAGTTGGCATCCCGGATCACGCGTAGCACCAGACCGTAGATCCGGGCGTTGGTCAGGTCGTAGAGCCGGGCGAAGGATGCCCGGTCGCCGAGCGCCGACGCCTCGAGCAGCGCACGCATCGAGGTATCGGAATCGTCGGGCAGGGAAAGGTCATGGCGAGGCGCGTCGATGAATCCGCGGCGCTCGTGGGTGTCGGGCTCGCGGTGTGGCGGCGACGTGTCATCGGTGGAGGGTGGCACCCCTCCACGGTAGACATGTCCGATCAGCATGGTGTCACGATCCCTGTCGATTGATCATGAGTCGTTACCGACTCGTCGAACGGCGGTAGAGCAGCAACGACACCGGCACGCACACCGCGAGGATCACCAGGCTGGCGCCGATCGAGTACCCCAGGGTGTGGTCGGCGACCCATCCGGACGGGGCCGGGAAATCCGGCGGCGCACTGTTGCCGAACTTCTCGCGTTCCATCGTCGCCACCGCGGTCACCGGATTCCATTCGGCGATCGCGCGCAGCGGTCCCGGCAGACTCTGTGCGGAGATGAACGCACTGGAGAGGAACGTCACCGGGAACATCCACAGGAACCCGATGCTCTGGGCCACTTCCACATTCGGTGCGGCCAGGCCGCTGACCGCGCCGATCCAGGCCATCGCCAGGGCGAACAAGGCGATCACGGCGAATGCGATCACCGCGTCGCCGGCGCTGCCGCGGACCCGCCAGCCGATGGCCAGACCACTGGCCACCATGACCGCGAGTCCGATGGCGCCGAGCAGCATGTCCGAACCGACACGTGCGGCGATCACCCCGATGCGTGACATCGGCAGCGACCGGAGACGATCGACGATGCCCCCGGACATGTCACCGGCCAGGCCAACGGTGGTGAAGGCGGCGTTGAAGACGACGGTCTGGGTGAAGATGCCGGCCATCAGGAACTCCCGGTAGGGGGCTCCGCCGAGGGTGGCGCCGAAGACATAGGCGAAGAGCACCACGAACATCAACGGCTGCACGGTCGCCGAGAGCAGCAGGGTCGGGATGCGTTTGACGGTCAGCAGGTTTCGTTCGACCAGGACTGCGGTGTCAGCGAACATCGCTGGGCTCCAATCGTTGTGGGTCCTCGCTTGCCGGCGGGTCGGCGGCGACGCGACCGGTCAGCCGGAGGAAGACGTCGTCGAGGGTGGGGGTGCTCACCGAGGCGTCGACGATCTCGATCCCGAACTCGCCGCAGATCCGTACCGCGGCGACCGCACTGCGCGTTCCGCCGGCAACCGGTACCGACCAGCGCACGTCGTCGATCCGCTCGGGCATGCCGAGACCGACCTCGGCCAGCGTGGTCGCGATGACCTCGGTGGCGGTGCCGCTGCCCCGATCGTGCCGATCGTGATGCGGGGCGACCTCGACGGTGAGGATCGCCGGTGCGGTGGTCTCCTTGAGCTCGGTCGCGGTGCCCTGCGCGCGGATCGTGCCGTGATCGATCACGGTGATCCGGTCGGCGAGTTCGTCGGCCTCCTCGAGGTACTGGGTGGTCAGCAGCACCGTCGTCCCGGTGGCGACCTGCTCGCCGATGACCTCCCAGATCTGGCGCCGGCCGCGGGGGTCGAGACCGGTGGTGGGCTCATCGAGGATGATCAGCTTCGGATCGTTGATGAGCGCACCGGCGAGGTCGAGGCGACGTCGCATACCGCCGGAGTAGGTACGCATCGGACGATCGGCCGCGGCGTCGAGATCCAGATCGTTGATCAGTGCGCGTGCCCGCTCGCTCGCGTCGCGGCGCGAATGTCCGTAGAGCTGGGCGACCATGCGCAGGTTCTCGAAGCCGGTGAGCGTCCCGTCGACGGCGGCGTACTGACCCGACACCCCGATGATGTCGCGGACGGCCCCCGGGTCGGCGAGCGCGTCGAGGCCGCACACCTTCACCGAGCCGGAATCCGGGCGCATCAGTGTCGCGACGGCGCGGACGGTTGTCGTCTTGCCCGCACCGTTGGGGCCGAGCAGCGCGTGGACCGTCCCGGCGGGCACGGTCAGATCGAGGCCGTCGAGGGCCCGCACCTTTCGTCCGCGCCCGAACGGACCGGAGCTGAATGTCTTTGTCACACCGGTCAATTCCAGCGCCGGAGCCGAGCCGGTGGTGGGTAGGCGCTCGGTGATCGGGTCGGTCGCGCCGGGATGTGAGGAACTGAGGTCGGGGTCGAATCCGCCGGCCATGCTATGCCGTCCCATCCTGGATCCTCCCGGTTCGGTGGGCGTCGGGCGCCTCACCCATCGCGGCGATCAGGCTCGCCGGCCGCATGTCGTGCCAGTGGTCCTCGACGTAAGCCAGGCAGGCGTCGTGTCCGTCGGGTCCGTAGACCTGCTGCCATCCCTGCGGGATCGGCGCGAAATCCGGCCACAGCGAATGCTGGTTCTCGTGGTTGACCAGGACGGAGAAGACCCCGTCGGTGTCGTCGAACGGGTTGGTCATCGTGATGCTCCCATCTCGTGTGATTCGTGTGGACTCTCGACCGATGGCGGTGGTGGCCGCCGCATCAGGCCTCTGCGATGGCCCGGGCGAACCCGGGTACGTTCTCGCTCTGCAACATTCGGGCGTGCGAGCAGTTCAGCCGGACCTCGTGGACGTGGCCGCGCAGCGCACGGGTCCATCCGGCGATCGCCGCTGGCCCCGGCGGCGTGTCGGCGGTCGCCGAGACGAACACCGCGTCTCCGTCGTACCGGCGGGGATGCCAGGTCTCGGCGAGTCGCGAGGCATCGACGAAGACCCGGTGCACCGCGGCGAACTCGTCGACGTCGAGTGAGGCCAGTGGTCCGCCCGCGGCCACCACCGCCTCCCACGCGCGTTCGGTGGTCAGTTCACCGGAGTGCTCGGGGCGGATACCGAATTCGGCGAGCAGCGCACCGAGATCGGGGGTGGTGTCCAGATCCGGACGTTGTGCGACGACGAAGGCGTCGAGCAACATCAACTGGCCCACCTTCTCGCCGGCCTCGGTGAGTTGCACCGCCATCTCGTGTGCGATGAGACCGCCCAGCGACCACCCGAGCAGATGGTACGGACCGTCGGGGTGGATCGTCCGGATCTGCTCGACGTAGTGAGCTGCCAACGCGCCCACCGAGTCCGGTGACACGCCGCCGCTCAGCGCCGGATGTTGCAGACCGTAGACCGGGCGGTCGGCGGGTAGATGGGTCAGCAGCGAGGAGAAGCTCCACGACAGGCCGATCGCCGGATGGATCACGAACAGCGGGGCCGGGCCGTCGGCGGTGCGTCGACGACGCAGCGGCAACACCGTCGCCATCGCCGACGGTGCCCGATCGTGGTCGTCGGACTCCGGCCCGGAGGTGCCGGTGGTCGTCGTGCTCGCGGAATCGCCCAGTACGGCAGCGAGTTCCGCGGGCGTCGGCGCCGCGAACAGGTCGTTGACCCGGACGTCGCGACCGGTCGCCGCGGACAGCCGCGCGGTCACCTCGGTCGCCGACAACGAGTTGCCGCCGAGGTCGAAGAACCCGTCGTCGGCGTGCACCGCGGACGGCGCGATCCCCAGGATGTCGGCAAAGGTCGACGCGACAAGGGTTTCCGCGCCGGGCCGGGGTGCGCGACCGGCTTCGGCAACGCGTGCGGGTTGCGGCAGCGCCGCGCGATCGAGTTTGCCGACCGGAGTCAACGGGATCTCGTCGAGCACGGTGATACTCGCTGGGACCATGTGTCGTGGCAACCGGTTCGCGACCTGCCGGGTCAGTGCCGCCGTGTCGATCGTGGCGCCGTCGGCGGCGCGGACGTAGGAATGCAGGCGGGCCGGGGCTGCCGATCCCGCCTCGGCCGCGGCATCCTCCACCAGCACGGTGACGGCGAAATCGACTGTCGGATTGTCGCACAGGGCGTCGTCGATCTCACCCAGTTCGACGCGGAAGCCGCGCAACTGCACCTGGTTGTCCGATCGGCCGACGTAGCGCAGACGTCCGAGCTCGTCCCGCGCGACCAGATCGCCGGTGCGGTACATGCGGGCGCCGGCCCAGTCCGGGCCCGCGACCATCGGGACCGGCAGATACCGCTGCGCGGTCAGCGCGGGCCTGCGGTGATATCCGCGGGTCACCTGATCACCGAGCAGATACAGCTCACCGATCACCCCGGTCGGCACCGGATGGAGGCGCGAATCCAAGACCATCGCGGCGACACCGTTGTTGGGTGTGCCGATGGTCAGCGCGCCGACCTCGTTCGGATCGGCTTGCGCCGCAAGCGGTTCACTGCCGGTGACGATGATCGTCGTCTCGGTGGGGCCGTACACGTTGAGCACGGTGCGATCGGGTGCCCAGCGACGGACCAGGTCGGGGCCGTAGGCCTCACCGCCGATGGCCAGGTGCGACAGGGTCGGGACCGACGCCGGATCCATGCTCGCCACCGCCGCGGGTGTGATGAACGCGTGGCTGACGCAATGCCGGTCGATGAACTCGGCCAGAGCCGTGCCGCCGTAGAGGTCCGGCGGAACGATCACCAGCGCAGCCGATCCCGATGCCGCCAGCAGGAATTCCAGTACCGAGGCATCGAAACTCGGGGAGGCGAAATGCAGGACCCGGGAGTCGGTGCCGGGTGCCATGCGGGAGTGCAGTTCGTCGTGGACCGCACGCAGTCCCGAATGCGGGACCAACACGCCCTTGGGTCGCCCGGTCGACCCCGAGGTGTAGATGACGTAGGCCAGGGCATCGGTGCGGTGTACCGGGATTCGTTCGCGGTCGCTGATCGGTGTGGGTGCGCTGCGGCCGAGTCGTGACCGGGTGGCCGTCGAGTCGACGATCACCGTGGGCACGGTGTCGCCGATCCGCTCGGCGACATCGGAGCGGGTGAGCACCAGCACGGCACCGGAATCGGCGAGCATGTGCGCGATCCGGTCGGCCGGGTAGGTCGGGTCGATCGGCACATAGGCGGCACCTGAACGCACGATCGCCCAGATGGCGACGAGCGCGTCGATCGAGCGGGGGATCGCCATCGCGATCACCGGTTCGGTGTCGCCGAGATCGCGTCCGAGGATCACCCGGGCGAGCCGATTGGCGCGGGCGTCCAGCTCGGCGTAGGTGAGCGATTCCTCGGTGCCGTCGGCATACTCGGCCACCGCGGCACAGCCGTCCGGATTGCGACGGACCGCCTCGTCAAACAGCGAGCAGAGGGTGAGCGTCGGCGCCGATTCGGGGCCGCGCGCCGGGCTGACCTCGGCGACCTCGAGCGGATCGGTGATCCGCACATCGCCGATCGGGCGGTCGGCGTCGGTGATCATGGCCCGCACGACCCGCAGCAGACGGGTGGCGAGGATCTCGGTGTCGGCGTGGCCGTAGCGGGTGCGATCGAAGGTCACCTCGAGCATCGCGCCGGGCGCCGACGAACTCGGCGCGGTGCGGGGCGCGAGTCCGGTCACGGTGAACTGGAGATCGAACTTGGCTGCCGCAGCACCGATGTCGAGGACCTCGCCGGTGAGTTCATCGGAGAGCGGCCACGCCGTTCCCAGGAGTCCGTCGCCGAAATCGTGGACCGACAGCGCGATCTGGAACAGCGGATGGCGTCCGGGCCTGCGGTCCGGGTTCACCGCCTCGACCACCTCGTCGAAGGGGGTGTCGCGGCGGTCGAGGGCCGACAGATCGGCATCGCGGACGCGCTCGAGCACCGCGGCAATCGTGTCGTCGGCCCGTACCCGGGTGCGCAGGGCGAGGGTGTTGACGAACATACCGACCATGCCGGTGCAGTCCATGGCGGGACCGTCGTCGTTGGGGCCGGACCGATTGGCGACCGGACTGCCGATCACCAGGTCGTCGCCGACGCCGAGCCGGTGCAGCAGAATCGCCAGTGCGGTGTGCAGCACCGTGAATCCGGTGGTGGCGTTCTCCCGCGCCCAGGCGACGAGGTCGCTGCGCAGGGTGTCGTCGATCGGTACCGTGACGGTGCCCGCCCCGCCGGAACCGGCCTCACCAGCTGCGGCCGCGCGGGTGGCGGGCACGGCGGTCTCGGTGGGCGAATCGGCATGCAGCTCGGACCAATACGCGAGATCATCGCGGTCGAGTGCGGCCGCGCGGATCGCATAGTCGCGGTAGTCGACGTCGGGTTCGGGCCAGGCGTCGGTACGGCCGGCGAGACGCTCGGCGTACGCGGCGGCGAGATCGGCGGCCAGGACGGGCAGCGACGCACCGTCGGCGGCGATGTGGTGGATCACCAGCAGCAGCACATGAGCGCTGTTCTCGTCACTGCTGTGCTCGTCACTGCTGTCCCCGTCGGTCGCGTCACCGTTGCCGGGGTCCGGCGACGGCGCCAGCAGATGTACCCGCATAGGGGCCTGCGACACCGGGTCGATGGGCCGGGAGAGGCGCTCGGCGATCGCTGCGGGCATATCACCGACGGTCTGTACGGCGAGATCACCGATCACCTCGTGGCCGTGCTCGAGGACCACTCCGTGCGGTGCGGAGTTGAGCGCGGGGAACACGGTCCGTAGGGAGACGTGCTTGGTCACCAGGTCGGTGAGGGCTCCGCGCAGTGCGTCGAGGTCGACGCGGCCGTCGAGCCGGATCGCCAGCGGGATCAGGTAGTCCGTCGATGCCGGGTTGGCGCGGGCGATCGACCACAGTCCGCGTTGCACCGGTGCCGCCGGTACCTGTGCAGGCCGTGACACGGTGGGCCGTCCGGTGCTCTCGGATTCCGGGATCGGCTGTGCGTCAGAGGGATTCACCAGCGCCGCGAGATCACCGATCCGTGGGTGATCGAACAGGTCACGAACCCGCAGTGCCGGGCCGTCGTGGCGCCGGTTGAGACGGCTGATGACGGTGGTGGCCTGCAGGGAGGTGCCGCCCAGACCGAAGAAGTCGGCGTCGGCGTCGACCTCGGCGGGATCGACGTCGAGTACCCCGGCGATGGTCTCGGCGACGAGCGCGAGCGGAGAGCGCGCCGCTCGAGCGGCGGTCGCGGGCTCGTCGGCGGGCACCGTCGCCGCGCGCTCCATGGCGAGCAGGGCCTTGCGGTCGAGTTTGCCATTGGGTGTCAGCGGGATCTCGTCGATCACGATCACCGTTGCCGGCACCATGTGTGATGGCAGTGTGCGAGACACGAAGGCGCGCAGGTCGCCTGGGGTGGGGGCAGCGGACTCGACAGCGGCGAGCCGGACGTACCCGAGGAGTGCCGCATCGGCACCGGTGCCACCGACCGCTGCCGCGGCGAAGTCGACGGCCGGATGCGCCGCGAGCGCCGCGCCCACCTCGTCGAGTTCGATGCGGAATCCTCGCACCTTGACCTGATTGTCGCTGCGGCCGTGGAAGATCAGCGAACCGTCGCTTCGCTGGTGCACCACGTCGCCGGTGCGATACATCGGTGTGCCGGCCGGCACACCGGGTAGGTCCGGGGCGGCGACGAAGCGTGCGGCGCTCAGGGCACTGCGGTGCAGGTAGCCGCGGGCGACCCCCGGCGAGATGAGATACAACTCGCCCGGGCACTCGTCGGGTACCGGGCGCAGGCGGTGATCCAGGACGAGTGCGATGGTACCGGCCACCGGTGTGCCGATGGAGATCTCGGCGCCCGGCTCCAGCGGCGCCGACATGGTGGCGACGATGGTGGTCTCGGTCGGCCCGTAGCAGTTGATCATGCGGCGGCCCGGGGCCCAGAGCGACACCTGCTCGGCGGTGGTGGCCTCGCCACCGACGGCCAAGGTCACCAGGTTCGGCAGTTCGCGGTGACGGGCCGTGGCCAGGGCGGCCGGGGTGATGAAGGCATGCGTGATCGCCTGGGCGGCAAGGAAGTCCACCAGCTCGTCACCACCGACGATGTCGGTGGGCGCGATCACCATGGTCGCGCCGGCGTCGACGGCCAGGAGCAGCTCGAGCATCGACGCGTCGAAGCTCGGGGAGGCGAAATGCAATGTGCGAGCGCCGGGTTCGACGCCGTGCCGGTCACGCTGCGAGGAGCTGAACGCGGCGAGGCCGGCGTGCGGCACGATGACGCCCTTGGGTGTGCCGGTCGAGCCGGAGGTGTAGATGACGTACGCGGCGCTGTCGGGGTGTCGGTCGGCACTGGATTCGGCGAGCGCCGCCGCCCGCAGTTCCCCTTCCGGGGTCCGCGGGGAGGCGAAGTGCAGCGGCCACGCATCGAGGGACACGGTGTCGACCCACCACACCGGATGCGGCAGGGTGCCCAGGCGGGTATCGGAGGTGATCCCCAGCAGCGCACCGGAATCGGTGAGCATGTGGGCGATCCGCTCGTCGGGATGGCGCGGATCGATCGGCAACACCGCGCCGCCGGCCAGCGCGACGGCCCAGGTGGCGGTCACCGAGTCGACCGATCGGGGCAGGGCGACGGCGACGACGTCGTCGGTACCGATGCCGAGATCGCGCAGGTGTGAGGCCCACCGTTCGGCGCGCGTGAGGAGCTCACGATAGGTCAGCGCAGCGGTTCCGTCGTCGATGGCGATGGTATCGGGGTGCTCGACGGCCGCGGTCTCCAGGAAGTCGGCGAGGTGACGCGGCGCCGGGGCCTCGTGGTCGGGGATCCGGACCTGGGCGGCTCGGGAGGGCAGCACGTCGTCGAGGGGCCGATCGGGATCGTCGAGGATGGCGTGTGCCAGCGCCACCAGATCGCGGGCGACCGACTCCACGCGAGCGCGCGAATAGACGTCGGTGGCATAGGTGCAGACGAGGGTGTCCGAGCGCAGCCGGATCTCGAGATCGAAACGGGCCGAGCCGGTCTCGACCTCCTCGGCCGACACCTCGAGTCCGGGCAGCTGCGGCAGTGGTAGTTCGGTGGCGCCGTCGCGCATCGACGCGTCGGCGGCCAGCGCGATCGAGAACAACGGATGACGGCCGGTGCGCGGCGGGTTGATCCGGGCCACGAGGTACTCGAAGGGCATGTCGGCGTGCACGAGTGCATCGAGATCACGATCGCGCACCTCATCGAGCAACCGGCCGAAACTCTGCTGCCCGTCGACCGGGGTGCGCAGCACCACCGAGTTGACGAACATCCCGACGATGTCGGCGAGCCGGGGATCTGTGCGGCCCGACACCGGTGTTCCGATCACGACGTCGGAAACGGCGCCGTCGATCTGCACCTCGGGTCGCGCGTCGTGATGCCGCAGCGTCGCGGCCAGCAAGGTGTGCAGGAGCGTGAACTCGGTGACGTGGTCACCGGCGAGCCCGCGCAGCCGGTCACGGATGTCGCGGCCGAAGTCGACGCGGACGACACCGGCGGCATCCGGGGTGGAGTCCTGCCGATCGCCGGCCGAATCATTGTGTGCCGGTGTGGCATCCGGGGCGAGGGCCGGGGTGTGATCCATCCCCGAGAGGGTGTCCTCCCACCAGTCGGCTAGCGTCGCGAGGCGACTGTCCCGGTCGTCGATCCGGCGCGGGTGGACGACCGCGCCGGGATCGACGCCGAGACCCCGGGCCTGCCACCGCAGATGGTCGCGGTAGCCGACCCGGAGAGGCGGTTGCGACGATGATCGACCGTCGCGAATCCGCGCATAGGCGCCGGCGATGTCGTTCGCGAGCGGCGCCATCGACCAGCCGTCGGCAGCAATATGGTGCACGACGACGGTCAGCTTGTGATGATCGGAGTCGCCTGTGGGCGAATCGATCCGGTGCAATGCGACCCGCAGCGGGGTGTCGCGGGTCAGATCGAACGGTTGCCGCGCCATTGCGCGGGCCGCCTGCGGCCACAGCTCGGCGGTGGTGTGCTCGAGCGCGAGATCGACGGCGGCATCGTCGGTGTCGAGGACCCGCAGCTCGGGCCGCCCGTCGACGTCGGGATAGATGGTGCGCAGCGGCTCGTGACGATCGACCGCGTGGCGCAACGCTTCCCGGAGCGCGTCCACGTCGAGGTCACCGCGCAGTTCGAGGGCGAAGGCGATCGTGTACGAGGCGGTGTCGGCGTCGGGATCATCGGCGCCGAGACGGTTCAGGAACCACAGCTGTTGCTGCGCCGGCCCGGGAACGACGGGACCGTCGTCGGACTGCGGGGCGGGTGCCGTACCCGGTGTCGGGTCGACTGCGCCGACCTCGCCCGCCAGCCGCGCCAGACCGGCCACGGTGGGATGGGCGAACACCTCGCGGACCTCGATACGACGCCCGCCGAGCTGTTCCAGCGCGCCGGCGAGGTGGGTGGCCAGCAGCGAGTTGCCGCCGAGCTCGAAGAAGTCGTGATCGCGACCCACGCTCGCCGGGTCGAGTTGCAACCGCTCGGCGATCACCTGCGCCACCATGCGTTCGGCGGCACCGACGGGCGCGACGTATTCACCGGTGTCCGAACCGATCTCGCCGACCTTGCGGGCGGCGACGGTCTCGGGGTCGGCGAGCGCGCGGCGATCGATCTTGCCGATCGGGGTGGTCGGGATCGCCGACAGGGCGACGATACTGCGCGGAAGCATGTGCGCGGGAAGGTGATCGCGGATGCGGTCGGAGACGCCCGCGAGTGCCGCGGCGGGATCGACGTCGCCGTCGAGCGTGACGAACGCGACGATGCTCGCGCTCTCACCGGAGCCGCTGGTGATCGTGACCGCGGAGGCGACGGCGTCGTCGGCGGTCAGTACCGCGTCGATCTCGCCGAGTTCGATCCGGTGCCCACGGATCTTGGTCTGATCGTCGGTACGCCCACGGAACTCCAGCTCGTGCTCGGCGGTCCACCGCACCAGATCGCCGGTCCGGTACATCCGGTCGCCGGGTGCACCGAAGGGGTTGGCGATGAAGCGCTTCGAGGTCAGCGGCCGAATACCGTGATAGCCGCGGGCGAGATGTGGTCCGGCGATGTACAACTCGCCGACCGTGCCGGGTGTGACCGGCTGCAGCCGCTCGTCGAGGACCATTGCGGCGATCCCACGGATGGGTCGTCCGATGGTGATCGTCGAATCCAGCGGGGTGATCTGCTCGGAGACGGTGGCCACCACCGTTGTCTCGGTCGGCCCGTACGCGTTGAACAGGGCCGGGCCCCGCGACCAGTCGCGCACCGCCTCGGGATTGGGGTGTTCTCCGCCGATCACCAGCGCGTGCAGACCCGGCACGTCGTCGGGACCCATGGTGGACAGCAGAGACGGCGTGAGGAAGGCGTGGGTGATGCCGCGGTCGTTGATCAGTTCGGCGAGTTCGCGTCCGCCGACGAGTCCCGGCGGGGCGATGTGCATGGTCGCTGCCGCCGCGATCGCCATCAGCATCTCCAGGACCGAGGCGTCGAAACTCGGCGAGGCGAGGTGCAGTGTGCGTGACCGGGCGGTCAACCCGAAGTGCACCACCTGATGCGCCGCGAAGTCGGCCAGCCCCCGGTGACTCACCACGACGCCCTTCGGGGTGCCGGTCGTGCCGGAGGTGTAGATCAGGTACGCGGGGTGATCGACCGACAGCGGTGCGGGTCGTTCGCCGGCGGTGATGGGTGCGTCGTCATGCCCGGTCCAGCCGTCGGCCTCGTCGAGAACGACGACGCGCCGATCGCCGGCGATGCCGCTCACCGCCGGTGCCGACGCCGAATCTGTCAGCAGCAGAACGGCTTGCGAGTCGTCGATCATGTAGGCGATCCGCTCGCTCGGATAGTTCGGATCGACGGGCACCCACGCCGCTCCGGTTCGCGTGATCGCCCACACCGCGGTGATCGTGTCGACCCCGCGGGGCAGGGCGACCGCGACGAAGCACTCGGGGCCGGCTCCGAGATCGAGCAACTCGCGCGCGAGCCGGTTGGCCCGACGGTCGAGCTCACGGTAGGTCAGGGCGGCGGTCGCGTCGCGCACCGCGATGCGGTCCGGTTCGGCGCGCACGGCCTCGGTGAGGAGGCCGGTGAGATGTTCGCCGGGACGTCCGGCGATGCCGACGGCCGGGACGAGGCCGAGACGCTCGGCGGGATCGAGGAGGGTGATGTCGCCGATGGGGCGTGCCGGGTCGGCCACGACCGCCTCGAGGATGCGGCGCAGTCGGGTGGCCAGTGAGGTGATGGTCGTCGCATCGAACAGTGCGGTCGCATAACCGATCTCGAGCGAGAGCCCGGCCGGCGTGCCGTCGGCGGCGTGCCGCTCGGTGAAGGTGAACTGCAGATCGAACTTGGTGTGGCCGACGTCGATCCGCGAGGCGGTGGCCGACAGATCGGCGAAGTCGAGATCGATCGCGTCCGCGCCGTCGCGGCCGGCGCCGTGACCGCCGGTGATCGCGTCCTCGAGAGCGACCGACACCGAGAAGAACGGGTGATGGCCTGCGGCGCGGGTCGGATTGAGCTCGGTGACGATCCTGTCGAAGGGCAACTCGGCGTGGTCGAACGCATCGAGATCGACGGTCCGGACGGTGTCGAGCAGGGCATCGAATCCGAGGTGCTTGTCCACGCGGGTGCGCAGCGGAACGGTGTTGACGAACATGCCGATGAGATGGTCGAGGTCGGCGTCGCCGCGACCGGCGACCGGCGTGCCGATCACCAGATCGTCGTGGGTGGACCCGGTGCGCAGCAACGCGGCCACCAACGCGTGCAGCGCCATGAAGGTGCTCGCTCCGCGGGATTCGGCGGCGGCGTGCAGGGCGGCGTGCGTGTGCGCGGGCAGCCAGGCGCTCACGGTGGCGCCGCGCGAATCGTATTCGCGGGGCCGGGGGCGGTCGACGGGCAATTCGGTTTCGGTGGGTGCATCGTCCAGCGTCGCCCGCCAGAATTCGAGATCGTCTGCAGCGGAAGAGCTTTTCATGGCCGCGTGCTGCGTGGCGCTGAATTGCGAGTAGGACACCCCGAGCGGCTCCCACTCGGGGGCATGCCCGGCCGCGCGACTGCGGTACGCGGTCGCGAGGTCGTCGGCCAGCGGCGTCAGCGACCACCCGTCGGCGGCGATGTGGTGGATGACGATCGTCAGACGGTGATCGTCGGAACCGGCCCGGACCAGACGGGCACGCAACGGGATGTCGTGGGCGAGATCGAAGGGGGCGCCGGCGAACTCGAGATCGCTCACGGCCCTGTCGGTCTCGGTGACGGTCAGATCGATGTCGACGTCGGCGGCGTCGTGCACCTCGATGCAGGCGGTGCCGTCGATCTCGGTCACCGTGCTGCGCAGCGGTTCGTGGCGGGCGATGACGTCGACGAGAGCCGCGTGCAGTGCGTCGACGTCGAGTTGGCCGACGAGACGAACCGAGAACGGGATGTGGTAGTTGGCCGAGTCGGTGGAACCGAGCCGGTCGGTCAGCCACAGGCGATGCTGGGCGGGGGACAGCGGAACCGGACCGCTGGGGGAGTGCCACCGGGTGGAGTCCGGTGCCGCATGGAGTGCGGTGTCGTCGACGACGGTGGCCAACGCGCGCAGATCGGCGGAGTCGAAGATGTCGCGGATACCGACACGGCGCCCGGTCGCGCGGGACAGTCGCGCCGCGACACGCGTCGCCGACAGCGAGTTGCCGCCGGCATCGAAGAAGTTGTCCGACATCGACATCGACGAACGCCCGAGGACCTCGCCGACGAGGTCGGCGACGAGGTGTTCGGTCGCCCCGACCGGCTCGACGTGCGCACCGGAGTCGGCGCGCTCGGGTACCGGGAGGGCACGACGATCCAGCTTGCCGTTGGCGGTGGTCGGCATGTGTTCGAGGAGCATGAGGGTGGTGGGCACCATGTGGGCGGGGAGTCGTTGCGCGAGTTCGCCGCGCAGGTCGCGGGAATCGAGTCGGTCACCGCACAGATATCCGACGAGCACGACGTCACCGTCGACGACGTCGTCGCGCAACGCCACCGCTGCCGAGGACACACCGTCGAGTTGCGCGAGCACCGTTTCGATCTCACCGAGTTCGACCCGCTGGCCGCGGATCTTGACCTGGGAGTCGCTGCGGCCCAGGTATTCCAGGGCACCGTCGGTGCGTCGACGGACGAGATCTCCGGTGCGGTAGAGGCGTCGGCCGTCGGCGGCGGCGATGAATCGCGACGCCGTCAGGTCCGCTCGGGCGGCGTATCCCCGGGCCAACTGCGGTCCGCCCAGATAGAGTTCGCCGATTGCGCCCACCGGCTGCGGGCACAGGCGATGATCGAGGACGATCGCGTCGGTGTTCCAGACCGGGGTGCCGATGGGGGTCACGGTGTCGTCGGCGCGGCAGTGGTCGTGGTGGGTGACGTCGATCGCGGCCTCGGTCGGGCCGTAGAGGTTGTGGATCGGTGCGTCGGTGACGCGTGCGGTGGCGGCCACGGTGGCCGGGGTCAGCGCCTCGCCACTGGTGATGATCCGCCGCAGGCTACCCAGAGTGCTTGTTGCCGTGTCATGTTCGGTGCCGAGAGTCTCGGCGAAGGCCGCCAGCATGGACGGCACGAAGTGCACGGTGGTGATCGCGTGACGGTCGATCACCTCACGCAGATACCAGGGATCGCGATGCCCGTCGGGGGTCGGCACGACCAATGCCGACCCGGAGATGAACGGCCAGAAGAACTCCCACACCGACACGTCGAAGGTGGCGGGGGTCTTCTGCAGCACCCGGTCGCCGGGGGCGAGCCGGTAGCGGTCCTGCGTCCAGCGCAGGCGGTTGGCCAGCGCGCGGTGGGTGATCGTGACGCCCTTGGGCATGCCGGTCGACCCGGAGGTGAACAACACGTAGGCCGGCTGATCGGGCAGCGGACGCGACGGGCGGATGCCGGATTCGGCGGGCGCGTTCTCGATGGTTGCCGAATCGCTGGGAGCAGTGAACAATTCGGACACGGTCAGGGTGGCCGCTGCTGTGGGCAGTGCCGGTCCGTCGGAGTCCACGATGATCGCGGTGGGGTCGGCGGTGGCGACGATGTGAGCGAGTCGCTCGGCCGGTTCGCCCGGATCGATCGGCAGGAATGCGGCACCGGCCCGCATCACCGCGTGCAGCGCGACGACCTGCTCCACACCGCGTGGTAATGCGACACCGACCACCGACTCCGGTCCGATACCGCGCGCGGCCAGAGCGTCGGCGATGTGCTGTGCGAGTGCGGTGAAGTCGGCCAGATCGAGTGCTTCGCCGGAGGTGGCGTCGACGATCGCGGTGCCTCCCGAACGGGTGTGCCCGGTGTGGGTGCGCACCGCCTCGTCGAGCAGGTCGAGGACCGTTTCGTCGCCGAGATCGACCGAGTCGCCGTGTGATGCGACGTCGATCCGGCTCTGTTCATCGATTCCGGGCAGCGGCAGTGAGGTGATCGGCAGGCCGGAGTCGGACCGGACGAACCGTTCCAGGAAGTCGATGATGCGATGGTGATGGGTTTCGATCTCCTCGGGGGAGTACAGGTTCGGGTTCGCCTCGAGATCGAGTCGCATCCCGCCGGTGAATCCGTCGTAGACGTTGATCGAGGCATCCTCGACGGGCCCGGTCGACAGGACGTTCAATTCGCCTCGAAGAGTGGCGAAATCGATGTGCTCAAAGAACAGCATCACGTTGATCATGGGGCCGAAGAAGCCGCGCCGTCCCGACGGCGAGTCCAACACCCGACCGGTGATGTCCTCGTGGCGGAAACGCTGATGGCGCAACGCCGCCCGGACGTCGTCGTTGGTGGCCCGGATGAGATCGGCGATGCTGCGCGGGGTGTCGTCGGCGCCGAGCCCGACGCGGATCGGGATGACGTTGGACGTCAGACCCGCCGAGGTGCGCAACAGGTCGTTGTCGCGGCACGCCACCGGCAGCGAGGTCATCGCCTCGGTGCGGTTGTTGAGTTTGGCGAGGTAGGCCGAGACCGCGGCGGTGATGACCGACGCCACCTTCACATGATGGCGTTCGGCGACCTCGCGGATGGTGGCGATCAGGTCGGCGTCGAGGATCGCCGGGCGCACCATCGCCACCGGAGCGGCCGGTGCCGATCCGGTGGACAGCGAGGTGATCTCCGCGGGGGCGCCGGACTCGTCATGCAGACGCGAATTCCAATACTGCAGAGCAGCATCGAAATTGGGCGATTCGCGCCAGTCCCGGTCGAATTCGGCGACCTGTGCCATCGTCGCGGTGTTCGCGGGCGGTACGTCGGAACCAGTGGCCAGTGCGGTGTAATGCGCCGCGACGCGCAGCATCATGTACATCGCCGCGTAGCCGTCGAAGGCCAGATGGTGCCCCCAGCAATACCAGATGCTGTGTCGGGGGCCGAGTTCGAGCAGGTAGGTCTCGAGTAGTGGGTCGGAGAACAGGTCGGTCGGCTGCGAGCGGTGCTCGTCGATCCAGGCTAACGCGGCCGCGCGCGGATCGTCGGCGGCGGAGAAGTCGCGGCGGTGCAGCGGAATGGTGCGGGTGTGATCGACCCGGACCTGGGGCTCCCCGTCTTGCGGCTCACCGTCTCCGGATTCGCCGGCGTGGCCTACGGCGTCGGGGGAGACCAGGGTGATCAGACCGGACTCGGTCTCGACAGAGGTGGCAGCGACCGCGCGGCACATGAGGTCGGCGTCGACGGCGTCGTGGAACTCGGCAAATGCGGCAACCGACATCGGCACCTCGGGCTCGAGGAGCTGCGCGTAGTAGATGCCGCGCTGCGCCGCCGTCATCGGAATGGCGCCATCGGTGTCGGTGAGTTCGATGGTCAGGTCGTCAACACTCATGAGGTGCCTCCTTGGCGTGAACCGGAGTCGGTGCGGTGCCGGGTGTGGCTCGGCAGGGACTTCGGGCGGCAGATGGGCGTAGATGGGTCCAGATCGCGTGAGATCGTGTGTTCCCCGTCACTGCCGGTGGTCCCCACGCCCCCGACGCCCGGGCCAGGCATTGCCCGGATGCCCGGCCGACGAAACCCCATCGCACGCTCCGCGGGTACGGGCAGCGCCGAGGATTTGGTTCCCACCTGCGGTTTCACCTACACTGGACGGGTTGCCTGCGGTGCGTGAGCGCCGCGAATCGGCTCGTGAACCCACTGGGAAGGCCCGCTGACGGCGGAAAAGCCCAGGCAGGCGTGTGTCCGATGGCAACAGGCCGTGTGCGTCGGGTCGGAAATCCGGCGCACAGATACGCCAGATCCGCACCAGTGGATTCGGCGTGTCGACGACATCCAGGTCAAGGAGAGAATCGAATGATTCAGCAGGAGTCTCGCCTGCGGGTCGCCGATAACACGGGAGCCAAGGAAATCTTGTGCATCCGCGTGCTGGGCGGCTCGTCGCGGCGCTACGCCGGCATCGGCGACACCATTGTCGCCACTGTCAAGGACGCCATCCCCGGTGGCAACATCAAGAAGGGCGAGGTCGTCAAGGCGGTCATCGTGCGCACCACCAAGGAGCGCCGCCGTCCGGACGGAAGCTACATCCGTTTCGACGAGAACGCCGCCGTCATCCTCAAAGGTGAGAGCGACCCCCGCGGTACCCGCATCTTCGGCCCGGTCGGCCGCGAGCTGCGTGAGAAGAAGTTCATGAAGATCGTGTCGCTGGCACCGGAGGTGATCTGACATGAAGGTGCACAAAGGTGACACCGTGATCGTCATCTCGGGCAAGGACAAGGGCGCCAAGGGCAAGGTCATCGAGGCCTACCCGCAGCGTGAGCGTGTCCTCGTCGAGGGCGTGAACCGTATCAAGAAGCACACCGCCGCCTCGGCCAACGAGCGTGGCGCGGCCTCGGGCGGCATCGTCACGCAGGAAGCCCCCATCCACGTGTCGAACGTGATGGTCGTGGACTCCGACGGCAACCCGACCCGCGTCGGCTACCGCGTCGACGAGGAGACCGGCAAGAAGGTCCGGATCTCGCGCAAGACCGGGAAGGACATCTGAGATGACCACCACTGAAAAGGTCCAGCCTCGGCTGAAGCAGCGCTACCGTGCCGAGATCAAGGACGCGCTGAACAAAGAATTCGACTACGCCAACGTCATGCAGATCCCCGGCGTGGTCAAGGTCGTGGTGAACATGGGTGTCGGTGACGCCGCCCGCGACGCCAAGCTCATCAACGGCGCAGTCGCCGACCTCGCGCTGATCACCGGCCAGAAGCCGGAGATCCGTCGCGCCCGCAAGTCCATCGCACAGTTCAAGCTGCGCGAGGGCATGCCGATCGGTGCCCGCGTGACCCTGCGCGGCGACCGGATGTGGGAGTTCCTCGACCGTCTCGTGTCGATCGCGCTGCCCCGTATCCGCGACTTCCGCGGTCTGAGCGACCGTCAGTTCGACGGCAACGGCAACTACACCTTCGGTCTCAACGAGCAGTCGATGTTCCACGAGATCAACATCGACAACATCGACCGGCCGCGCGGTATGGACATCACCGTCGTCACCTCGGCCACCACGGACGACGAAGGCCGCGCACTGCTTCGCGCGCTGGGCTTCCCGTTCAAGGACAACAACGCGAAGGACAACTGAGATGGCCAAGAAGGCTCTGATCAACAAGGCCAACAAGAAGCCCAAGTTCGCCGTGCGCGCCTACACCCGGTGCAACAAGTGCGGTCGCCCGCACTCGGTGTACCGCAAGTTCGGCCTGTGCCGCGTGTGCCTGCGCGAGATGGCACACGCCGGCGAGCTGCCGGGCGTGCAGAAGTCGAGCTGGTGACTTCCCGCCGGTGACATCACCGGCGGCACAACACCTCACAACGACCCCGTCTCCCTCACCGCGAGGCGGGGTCGTCGTGCTCTCGCCGACGGCGCCCTCTTTCTCGCCGACGGCGCTCTACCTCTCGTCGACAGCGCCCTCTATCTCGCCGACCGCGCTCTTCCTCCCGCCGACCGCGCTCTACTTCTCGCCGACAGCGCCCCATTGATCGGTGGTCGAGGTGAGAGGCGCGCCAGCGCCGAACCTCGAGACCTCGTGCGCCAACGCCGGATTCGTTCCGACCCGCACCTGGCGCTGAGCGCTCCCCGGCCGCATCGGACCCCGCTCGACCCGACTATGCACTCCTGCATAGAATGACCGCATGACGGTTACCGACAACGAATCCCGCGGCACCTCTCTGTCCGAGGTGCTCCGCGCGTTCGACCCGGCCCTGGAGTTCGCGATTCCGGCCGGCTGGACCCAGGGTCGTACCGCGTACGGCGGGTTGACCGCAGCACTCGTGGTCGCGGCCGCCCAGCAGACCGACGGCGCGCCGCTGCCTGCCCTGCGGGCCGCGCAGTTCGCGTTCACCGCTCCGGTGACCGAGACGTTGGACGTGCAGGCGCGACGACTCCGTGAAGGCCGGTCGGTGACGAGCGTTGCCGTCGAGACCCGAAGCGGTGATTCCGTTGCGGCACAATCGACCCTGATCTTCGCCGGAACGCGTGACAGCTCCGTCGAGCACACCCTGATTCCTCGCCCCGACGTCGCCGGCCCGCAGGATTGCCCAAGCGTCGACGGACGGCCCGGGCCGCAGCCGACCTTCACCGACCAATTCGAGCGCCGGATCGCCGGCGGCGCGATGCCGGTGACGAAAGCCGCTGAGCCCGAGGTGCTTTGGTGGATGCGACACCGTGATGCCGAGGGTGTCGATCCGGCCGTCGCGCTCGTCGCGCTCGGTGACAGCCTGCCGCCTGCAGTGATGACGGCATTCTCCGACTGGGCGCCCATCAGTACCGTGATGTGGTCCATCGACATCTGCGCCGACGAGGTCGTCGACCCCACCGGTTGGTTCTTGTTGCGGTCGTCGAGCGTCGTTGCGCGCGGTGGCTACTCCTACCAGACGATGGAGGCCTGGGACGCCGACGGGCAACTGGTGATGACCGGCACCCAGACGGTGGCGATCTTCACCTGATCGGACGAACGTCGCAAACATCGTTGACCTGCTCTTGACCGTTGCTTGCACCCAGACTTACTGGGGTGTTCTCACGGCTTGTCCTCAGCCTCGGCAAAGGCTTTCGCGATTGGGTGTGCTTCGGCTGTTATTGGTCGGCACGGTGCCGAGGAAGGGGCTGGAGAATGTCGATGGGGTTGGCAACGACGCGACGTCGAGTGACGGTTGCGGTCGCGGGGATCGGTATCGCAGGTGTGGTCGGGGCGGGCGGAGCCGGTATCGCCGGAGCCGCACCGACGCCCCCGCCACCGCCGAAGGCGTTCGGAACGACGTGTTCGGTGATGCAGGTGGAACGGGCGCTCGCCGTGGAGGATCCGGCGCTGTGGCAGCAGATCAACTCGCATCCGCGGGCCAAGCGGCACTTCGAGGAGATGATCGTGCTGTCGCCTGAGCAGCGGAAAGCGCTGCGGGAGAAGAATCGTCACGCGCACCCGGTCCGCTCGACGGTGATGGCGTTCCTGCGTGATCACGGCATCGGCGCACAGCAGCGCACGATGACCCGTGACGCCATGGCGAAGGCGTTGCGCACCTGCAACAAGTTCTGAGATCTGTTGCAGCAGAAGTTCTTCGGGTAGTTCACTGGGTCAGTGACCGCACCGCCACCTGCACGGCGTCGAGATGATCGGCCATGGCCTGCTCGGCGGCTTGGCGGTCGCCGGAGCCGATGGCCTCGACGATGCGCTCGTGTTCCTCGTTCGACCGGCGCATGCGTCCGGTCGCCAGATTGAGGGTGGCCGACTGACCCGTCAGTGAATTGCGGATGTCGCCGAGTGCCTTCTGGAACACCCGGTTGCCACTCGCTCGGGCGATCGTGAGGTGGAACTGTCCGTCGAGGGCGACCCAGTCGGTCTGATCCGACTCGGCCGCCATGGCCTGCGTCAATTCGGTGAGTTGGCGCAGGTCGTCGGCGGAGTGGCGTTCGGCGGCCCACCCGGCGGCCGGGATCTCGATGTGCGGTCGCGCCTCCATGAGTTCCCGCGCGGTGTAGTCGCCGACCTTCAGGTCGTGCGATACCGTGCTGCTGATCACGAATGTTCCTCGGCCGGTGCGGGTCTCGGTGAGGCCGAGAGCCGTGCACGAGCGCAGTGCCTCCCGGACGACCGATCGACTCACCGCGTAGCGCTCACCGAGCGCGGCCTCGGATGGGAGGCGTTCACCCACGCGGAGGTCACCACCCTCGATGGCTTGGCGTAGGTCGGTGAACACCGCTTCGGCCGCGCTGACCCGGGTCGTGACGGGCCGGCGGTCGGCCCAGCTGCTGGTCATCGGGTGATCCTCCGTGATCGATCCGGTGTGTGTGGTGGTCGTACGTGTTGACGATAGCTCAGCAATGTACGACACTAGAGTTGTCAGACAGCCCGACAGCAAGATAGGTGAGAATGTGACGATGGTCCAGGAGCGAGTGGAGACCGATCTGCTCGGCCTGCGCGAGGTGCCTGCCGAGGCGTACTGGGGTATCCACACCCTGCGAGCAGTGGAGAACTTTCCCGTCACCGGACGGACGATCGGCTCCAATGTCCATCTCGTCCGTGCGCTCGCCGCGGTGAAATGGTCGGCGGCACGTGCGAACGCCGATCTCGGCATCCTCGATGATGAGCGAGCGGCCGCGATCTGCGCGGCCTGCGACGAGATCCTCGACGGCGACTTGCATGATCAGTTCGTCGTCGACGTCATTCAGGGCGGTGCGGGTACCTCGACCAACATGAACGCCAACGAGGTGATCGCGAACCGGGCGCTGGAGATACTCGGATACGGTCGCGGCGAGTACCGGCATCTACATCCCAACGAGCATGTCAACGCCGGACAATCCACCAACGACGTCTACCCGACCGCGGTCAACGTGGCGACCATCCGGGCAGTCGGTGAACTCGACGAGGCGATGTCGGTGCTGCAGCAGGCTTTTGCGCGCAAGGCCGCGGAGTTCTCCTCGGTCGTCAAGATGGGACGCACCCAGTTGCAGGATGCGGTACCGATGACCCTCGGTCAGGAGTTCGGGGCGTTCGCGGTGATGATCGACGAGGATCGTCAACGTCTGCAGGAGGCGGCGACCCTGGTCCACGAGATCAATCTCGGTGCCACCGCGATCGGCACGGGTCTCAATGCCCCGATCGGCTACGCGGACAAGGCTGTCGGCTATCTCCGCGACAAGACCGGTCTGGACCTGGTGAGTGCGCACGACCTCGTCGAGGCCACGCAGGATGTGGGCCAGTTCGTGCACCTGTCGGGGGTTCTCAAACGTGTCGCGGTGAAGCTGTCGAAGATCTGCAACGATCTGCGATTGCTGTCGTCGGGGCCGCGGGCCGGACTCGGTGAGATCAACCTGCCGCCGGTCCAGGCGGGATCGTCGATAATGCCCGGCAAGGTGAACCCGGTGATACCCGAGGTGGTCTCGCAGGTCGCGTATGAGGTGATCGGCAACGACGTCACCATCACGATGGCCGCCGAATCGGGCCAGTTGCAGCTCAACGCCTTCGAGCCGATCATCGTGACCTGCCTGTCGGACGGGATGACCCACCTGAGCGCGGCATGCCGGACACTCGCCGCCAGGTGTGTCGACGGCATCACCGCCAACGAGGAGACGCTGCGGCATCGGGTTGAGAACTCGATCGGTCTGGTCACGGCGCTGAGTCCGTCGCTGGGCTACGTCGCCTCGACCGCAATCGCCCAGGAGGCGTTGCGCAGTGGGCGTACCGTCCTCGAGTTGGTTCTCGAGGCGGGCCTCCTCGAGCGCGGCGAACTCGAACGACTGCTCAGCCCTTCGCATCTGGCCAATCTGCGTCCGGTGACCGCCGAGGGCGACAGCACCCGCTGAGGACCGGCGACGAGAAACCGAATCTCTGAGGTGTGGTGAGCAGACGGCAATGCCGCCCCCGCCGATGGGGAGCGGCATCACCTCGCCGGAAAGTGGAGTCTCGCCGTCAGCCGAGGAGCCAGGCGTTGGGCGCGCACACGATCGGAACCGCCGGATCGAAGGCGTTGAGGACGATCGACACCGCGCGCGGCGAATAGCTCAACGACAGATGGTCCGAGGTGTCCTGCTCGCACCCGTTCTGCAGCACGATATTTCGCGTGTTCTTGGTGCCCGCGGGGAAGAAGGTCGACTGGTACGGCGTGGTGATCTCGTCGTACCGGCTGCCGACGATCGTGTACTTCACATCGCCGACGGCGTACACGCCGCCCTTGTTGAGATTCTTGATGAAGGGGGAGTCGTAGACCTGCTGGATGCCCGATGCGCCGACGCCCAGTGCGATCGGACCGAGCACGTCGATGCCGAGGTTGTTGATGGTGCGCCCCAGGGTGCCGATTCCGTCGAGTGAGGTGCCGTTGTTGGTGGCGCCCAAGGTGACGAGGTTGGCGACCTTGGAGGCGCCGCCGTCGTAGCGGATGTACTGACGCGCGGTGATGCCGCCCTGGGAATGGCCGACCATGTTCACCTTCGAGGCGCCGGTGGTCGAGAGCACCTTGGTGACGAAATCGCCGAGCTGCGTGCCGGATTGCGCGATGTCACCCGTGCCGAAGGCACCGGGAAGCAGTGCGCCCAACCCGCCGCCTTGCAGGGTCGGCAGGATGCCGTAGTTCAGCGCGTAGACGCAGTAGCCCGCGGACTTCAGGGCCGGCGACAGCATCGCCCAGTTGTTGTACGCGTTCTCCCACGTGCCGTGGACGAGGACGACCGGGTCCTGACCCTGTTTCGGTTTACAAGACCAATCGTTGGCCCCGGGCGGCGCGATGTTGGGATTGGTCAGCCCGTACCCGAAGGCCGGGAGGAAGCCCTCTTGGCGGGGGCCGTTGCCGGTCGGGGTGAACCACGAGCTGCGTCCCGCCAGAATCGTCTCTGCGACAACAGGTTTCTTGGCTCCCGCCGCGATGAAGTCGGTGAGCTGCTGTTGCTGGTCGGCTGCGGCGGCCGGGCCCGCGAGTGACATCGCCACCCCCACGCCGGTGGCCACGGCGGCCACGGTGGTGGCGATTCTGCGGGTCCACGCCCGTCGTGAAAATCGATGATGCGGCACTGCGATTCCCCTTCCCACAAGTGACCGCCCCCTGTGGCGGTGCTGCCGGGTGTCATGCGTCATGTTGTGACGAGAACGTAAGTTACCACGCAGTAAGAGTACGTGTGTACTCCGATGCCAAAGTGTCCGCTCTTTACTGACCGAAAGCAGGGATCGTGGATCCCTTGTGACCTGTCGACGATGCAGGGCCGAAAAGCGTTCAGCGCCCGAGGAACCCGCCGAGCATGCCACCGACGCCCGCTTGTCCACCGTCGCCGGTGCCGCCGACGAATCCGCCCGGCGGCAACTCCGAGGGCTGAACCACCACAAAGCCCTGCCCGGCAAATGTCAGGGTGAGTCGTTCGCCGGTGCTGCGCCCCATCAGGGTTCCGAGGTTGAACGAATCGTTGGACTTGATCGAGGTGCGCAGGCTCGACGACCATGCGACCGCGGCGTTGGGGTCGGCGTAGGTGGCTGCGTCGACGGTGAGAACCACCGGGGTGCCGTCGGTGGTGATCGCGATGCGCCCGCGACCGGTGAAGACACAGTTGAACATTCCGGCGTTGCCGAGCGCGCCGGCCCCCTGTACGCGCGCGATGTCGTAGTGCAACGTGGAGTCGAAGGCGAGCACGTTGGCGCCGTTGATGGTCAGGCCGTCGGTTCCGTCGAGGTCGATGAGGTGGACGTCGGCGGCGGCGTTGGCCAGGAACAGATCGCCGCGGCCGCTTACCTTCATCAGCGGCACGCCTTCGCCCGAGAGTGCCTGGCGCACCATGCGTCCGATGCCGCCGGAGCCGAGAGCCTCGAAACTCAGATCGCCCTGGTAGGCGACCATCGACCCGGCCCGCGCCATTACCTCGCCGGACAGGCCGATGCGGCACATCTTGCTGCCCTGCTTCTGGATGCCCTGTCCGGAGACCTCGGAGTGATCGGGGTTGAACAGATCGCTGTGCATGGGTGCTCCCTCGGGCTGTGGTCGGGGCGGAGGCGGGCTGGCGGTGGGGCGGGCCGGTGACTCGGGTGGCCACGGTTGGGGATCACGCACCGGAGGCGACTCGGGCGCGGGTGCGTCGTTCTCGATCTCGATACCGAAAGCAGTTGCCAGCCCTGCCAATCCGGCGTCATACCCCTGTCCGACGGCGCGTACCTTCCAGGCGTCACCGCGTCGATAGATCTCGACGCAGACCACCGCCGCCTCGCTGGTGAGACCATCCGGCGAAAAGACGATCGTCTCGCCGGCGGGTGTCCCGGCACCGGCGGGTGCCACGGTGACCTCGAGGCGTCCTGCGGTCGCGAACGAGACCGGACCGGTTCCGTCGAGGCTGGCCGCCACGGCGATGGTGTGGATGTCGGCGGGCAGTCGCGTCGTGTCGATGTCGAGCATGTCGGCACCACCACCGTCGGAGCGGTAGGCGATCCCGGGGCCGGTCGGCTGGTTGTAGAAGATGAAGTCGGCATCGGACCGGACCCGATGAGCCGACGTCAGCAACACCGCCGATGTGTTCACCGGTGTCACCGAACGCACCGACACCGTTACCGTCACCGACGGCAGCGCGATGTTCTGTCCCGGGGCGAGGTGCCGCATGGACCCATTGTGCCCGATATGCGACGGTGCGTGACCGGTGTCCACAGTCCTCACCTATGACGCGCGGGCCGGGCCGAGCCGACGGCCCGCCCCGCGCGTCATCGGTGTTTACTCTCGAGGACCGCGCCGCCGGGCGCGGCGAGACTCGACCCGACTGCCGTCGACCGATGCACTCACCACGCGTGGGCCGCCGGCATGAGCGGAGCCCGTGTCGGGGACACCCTTGACCGGCTGGTGGATCGGCTGCAGCACATATCCTGTCTGCCACGGGAAGGTCCCCAGGTCGTCGGCCCAGACCACCTGCAGCGCAGGATGATTCGGGAACAACTCGTTGGTGATGAGCATGTCGGAGTTGTCGACGAGCTCGATCACCCGGACCCGCACCTCGAGCGCGTGTACCTCCAGTTTGGTCCGACCGTCGACCACCGATCGCCAGTCGACCCGGTGGAACAACTCGCCGAGTTCGTTGAGCACCTCACAGCCCGTGCGTGCATCGAGACCGAAGACCACCAGATCGGGGATCGAGTGCAGCGCGAGCCCCGTCGTGTACGCGAACGCGCAGTCCGGCGGTGCGCACCGCGAATCCCCACACGAACACCCGTCGCCAACCGCTGTCACCGCCCAGCCGAACCGGCGAATGGTGGACAGCGTCTCACGGACGAGGGGATCGGGATGCCAGCGCGGGATGCCCCGGATTGCTGCGGCGTGATCGGCCATGGTCGCTCCTTTGTTCGAGGGTGCGTTCATGACATCACGGGGGTGCGACAAGTTCGGGAGGCCTCGATCGGTTGCCCCGTTCGGTGTCCACCGGGTGAGTGAACCCTCGGGTGCACCTGCCTGCCCGAAGTGCGCGGTTCGCTCGGTTGGCTAAGCTCCGAGGGGGAGATCATCACCTCATGCGTGGTGGCGAAATGGTGGAGTTCGAGGGTGATGTTCGCGTTTTCGGAGTACGACGCCGCAGACCTGCGCGATGACACCTGGGTGGACCTCTTCCCGTGGCTGGACTCCTACGAATCGGCGGATGCCGCCTGCCTCGAAGAACTGGTCCCGAACGTGTCGGACTGGTGGATCGCGGACTCCCCGCGCGACACGGCCGCCGACATGTCTCTCGACGATCTCGTCGTCGGCCTGGCTCGTCTTGCGGTCCGGCGGCATCGGGACCTCACCTTCGGGGATCTCGCGCCGCTCCTCGATCCGACGATTCCCGTCGCCGGCCTGCGTCTTGATCCGCGCGCCGAGACCGTTGTCCGACGACTCGGGGATCGAGCGCTGGTCCGCACACTGCTGTCGGCGAGTGTGGCGTCGTTGTTCGCGTTGAAGGGCACGAGCCCGGACACCGTGCAGGAGGTCGCCGCGGGTGTTCTCGGTGCATCCATCCTGCGACTACCCGAACACGGCGTTCTCCCCGACGAGGAGGCCGACAGTCCGGTTGCCGTGCAACTCGTCGATGACCTCAGAGTGCTCGCACGGTGGCGCGGTCTGCGCGGCAGTCTGGGCGCGCCGCTCATCTCCGTCGGGATCGAGGACGAAGCTCCCGAACAGGTCCAGGAGGTCGCCACCCGGATCTCGGCGATCACCGGCAAGGATTTCTCCACGATGGTGGAGTCCAATCCGGTCGACGAGCTCGAGAACCTGATCGAGCAGCTCGATGACCGGGAGGTGCTGGCACTCACCGAGTTCGTCATGGCCACCGAACCGATCAGCATGGGACAGCTCAGCGTCCGGCTGCACGTGAGTAAAGGGCGAGCAGGCGGCATCGTGGCCAAGCTCAAGCAAGACCTGGCCGCTGCGTGTGAGTTCGAGACCACCGCGGGCGGATTGCTCGCGAGCATTCGGGCCGAGATCCAGCCGGTGACCTCACTCGACCGTCTGCTCGACATGCAGCCCGTTCTGCGCACCGAGGTGCCCTCACTGGGCGTGCCGCTATGGCTCGCGCTCGACCGGCTTGACGATGGATTCGAGGTCACCGGGGGCTGGGCGGTGGCTCCCGATCTCCGCTCGGCCAAGGGGCGGACGATCGTGATGCTCGAGCAGTTCGAATCCGTCAACGCTGTCGTGCCCGTCCCCGTCGCGGCGTCGACGCTTCGGCTGTCGACCGATGAGGTCCGAGAGTGGTTGCAGTACTGCGAGATCCCGATCCTTGACGACAACGTGTTGTTGTCCACCCGCCGTCTGGCCGATCATGCCGCCGGGATTCTGGAAGTGCGCGGGCCTCTGGGTATCGACCGCCTGAGTGATCTACTGAATACTGATCGACCCGAACGCCATGTCGTCAAGCACCTTGACGAGGATGAGCGCTTCACCTGCGCCCCGGGCGGCCTGTGGTGCCTGACGGAGCCACCCGGTGAAGAACTCGGTGGGTCGCAAACGCCACCACGAACGCCGGCCGTTGATCGTCCGGCCACCGAACACGCCGCCGCAGAGACGGGTTCGACAGCGGTCGCCGTTGTCGTCCGGCCTACGCGCCGTCTGTATCGGATCGGGGACACCTGGTGTTTCCGGCTCCGCGTCACCTCCGAACACCTTCGTGGTTCCGGATTCACCGTTCCTGTCGGTGTGGCGCAGGCACTGGGATGCACCCACGACGTCGTGCGCGAGTTGCCCAGCCGGCTCGGCACGCAGATGCTCCGATGGACCGGAACGAACCCGACATGCGGGACCATCCGCCGCTTTCTGAACGAATTGTCCTCGCAGCCCGGAGATCTGGTGTTCCTGACCTGTTCCGAGGGCGGCGGGTTCGACGTGGTGGCCTGCGCCGAGACCGATGCCGCGGACCCGGTTCGCGGAGCCCTTGCCCTGATCGGCGTCACTGATCCGCAGGATGTCGCCGACTCCGACGTCGCACCACTGCTCGCGGCGGGGATCGGACTCGATCCGGACATTAAGCCGCGACGCATCCTCAGCCGCTATCAGTCTCGTGACGACACGGTCGCCGCGCTCCTGGAGCAAGCCTGGACGGTCACCGTGCGATGACGACCGAACCGACTGCATTCACCGCCACCGAACGCGCACTCGGCCTGCATCACACCGTCGCGACCGCGGTTGCAGATCTGATCGACAACAGCATCGACGCGGGCGCAACGCACGTACTGCTCCGGTTTCTGCAATCCGGCCGACGTATCACCGGGTTACGGGTCATCGACGACGGTCGGGGTATGGACGCCGACACCATCGATGCGGCAATGCGCTACGGCGTACAGCGCGCGTATGGGGTCGCCGAGCAGGGGCATTTCGGTGTCGGGCTGAAAGCTGCGTCCCTCAGTCAAGCCGACACCGTGACCGTGTATTCGCATGCGGCAGAGAGTTATCCGGTGGCGCGCCGACTCTCCGTCGATGACCGTCACGACCCGCCACGACTGTCCACACTGCCGGATGCTGACGCGGCGAAGGTCATCACGGCCGCACGGCCGCGCTTTCCGTTCGAGACCGGCACCGTCGTCGAATGGCGGGGTATCCGCACCTTTCCGAACACGGCGTCGGCGCAAGATCAGGTCGCCTGGCTCGAGACCGTCGTCGGTGATCTGCTGGCGCACCTCGGCCTGATGTTCCACCGACTGATCGCCACGGGCTTGGCGATCACGATCGATGTTCTCGACGAGGCCATCGGACGCGCCGGAGCGCCGCGGACGGCGCGCGCAATCGATCCGTTCGGCTACCGGATGAGCGGGCGAGCCGGTTACCCGCGGCCGTTGGCGGCCCTCGGTCGCGACGCGGGACAGGCACACATCTGGCCGGCTCGCAGTTCGGCACCCGAATACAAACTCGGTGGCCTACCCGGTCGTGACTCGCAGGGATTCTTCGTCTATCGCAATGACCGCCTGCTCCATGCCGGTGGGTGGCTCGGCGTGCTCCGGCCCCGGCCGGACTGGGCGTTGGCACGAGTGAGCGTTGACCTCGATGACGTTCTCGCCCAGCACATCACCATCAATCCGGAGAAGTCCGGGGTGACCCTCGACGCGACGCTCTCCGCCGCGCTGCGCCAGGCGCTGACCGACGATTACCTCGATGATGCGGCGACCACGGCCGTCGCGGCCCGACGCGTACAGCGCCGGCCGATCAGCGTCGTCGAACCCGGGATCGGTCTACCGGATGAGGTGGCCGACGAGTTCGCCGACAGCTTCTCGTTCGTGGACACGGCGGAGCCGGTCGCGATCGGGTGGCGCGTGCTCGCCGCCGATCGGTTCTTCGAGGTTGATCTGGAGTCACGCACGTTGTGGCTCAACGCCCGGTTCCGCACGCAACTGGGTGGGCGCCGACGTTCCGCCGACGATGTTCCGGTGCTGCGGACTCTGGTGTACCTCCTTGCCCAGGACATGTTCGACGCCGTGCGGCATAGTGCCAGACAGGTCGAGCAGATGGACGCCTGGCAACGTGTCCTGATCGCGGCGCTCGCCGCCGACGAAGGGAGTCCGAAGTGATCGACGTGGTGATCGACGCCCTGGTCCGCGAGTTCACGACCGACCTCGCGCCGACCCGATTTCTCGGCGCGGTGGCCGGGCGCGTGATGGATGCCGGACACGACCCCGCCGCCGTCACCATGGATCTGGTGGTCGACGTCATGGTGTCCGACGAGGCCGCGTCGGTCCAGTCGGCGGTACGATCTGCTCTGATTCGTTGGGACACCGAAGAGGCCGCGGCGTGGACCGCTGGTACCGGGGCACAGACCCCCGAACGCCGGACCCTGATCTATACGCTTCTCGGGATTCCGCCCGCGGCCTTCGAGCCGCTCACCGATGCCTTTGCGATCGCCGGCGGGCCGACGGTGATCGTTGCGCCGCAGCCCTGGGAACCCTGGTATGTGCCGGAACGGCGTGCGGCGCAGGACTTCTACTGGTCTGCCTATCGTCGACTCCTCCTCGACAAGGGGTGGGATGGGGATACCGTCGAGGACCTGGGAGTGGCCACCAACGCCGTCGTGCAGCGTCTGGCCGATCCGACACGCGAGGAGCCGTATCAGTCCAAGGGGCTGGTCGTCGGGTACGTGCAGAGTGGCAAGACCGCCAACTTCACCGGTGTGATCGCGAAGGCGATCGACGCCGGATATCGGTTGGTGATCGTGCTGACCGGGACGATCGAGTTGTTGCGGAGTCAGACCCAGCGTCGGCTCGACATGGAACTCATCGGCATGCAGAACATCGACGAGGTGGAGTACGCCAACGACGAGGATTGGCACGCCGGCAAGTTTCTCCATCACCTGCTCGACCCGAATCATTCCAACGAGGCTCCGGCCATCCGTCGGCTGACCGGTCGTGTCGACGACTACAAGGCGCTCGCGAAGGGGATCGGCACCCTGCACTACGAGTTCGTCGATCATTCGAAGCCGTTGTTCGACCCGGTCAACCTCTACCAGAGCAACGTTCGGGTTGCGGTGGTCAAGAAGAACGCGGCGGTGCTGAAGAAACTCGTCGCCGACGTCGGACGGATCCCCACACCGCTCGACCAGATCCCGACGCTGATCATCGACGACGAGGCAGACCAGGCGTCGGTGAACACGCAGAACCCCAAGAACTTTGCCGCAGGGCGGATCGAGCGCACCGCGATCAACGAACAGATCTCGCTGATTCTCGAGCGGCTCAGACGCAGCCAGTACGTCGGCTACACCGCCACGCCATTCGCCAATGTGTTTGTCGATCCGGATGATTCGGTGAACATCTTCCCGAATGACTTCATCGTCAGCCTCGACCGCCCCAAGCAGTACATGGGTGGTGCCGACTTCCACGACGGTGACACCGACCTCGGCGATGATCTCTCCGAGACGGTCCAGAAGACCCCTGCCAACTCCAACGAGAAGGCCTTCGTCCGGGGTCTGCGAGCCCAATGCGACGAGGACCGTGACGCCGAACGGTTGGGGGCGCTGGACTCCTACGTGCTGGCCGGGGCGATCAAATTGTTCCGGCAGAGCCGGGGAGTTCGTGGGGACTTCCGTCACCACACGATGCTCGTGCACGAATCGGTCAAACAGCAGGAGCACGAGTCCCTCGCCGCCGACTTCGAGAGTCTCTGGAAAAATGCAGGCTACAGTCAGCCGCACGGACTGGCGCGCCTGGAGGAGCTGTGGGACAGCGATTTTCGTGTGGTCTCGGCCGATCGTGCCGAGCCGGGGACACCGGCCCCTCAGACCTTCGACGAGCTCGAAGAGTTCGTCGGGGAGGCGTGCGACCGGATCGGTGCGGGGATCAGTCCGGTGATCATCGTCAACGGTGCCGCGGACAAGGATTATGTACAGGAACCGTTGGACTTCCAGGAACGCTCGGTGTGGAAGATCCTGGTGGGCGGCACCAAGCTGAGCCGCGGCTTCACCGTCGAAGGGCTGACCACCACTTACTACACCCGGCGAACTGCACAGGCGGACACGCTGATGCAGATGGGTCGGTGGTTCGGTTTCCGCCCCGGATACCGAGATCTAGTGCGGCTGTTCATCGGTCGGGAGGTCCCCGGACCCGGCGGGACGGTGGTCGACATGTATGCCGCGTTCGAGGCCATCGTCGGCGACGAGGAGGAGTTCCGCGACGAACTGCGAAGATTCAAGGGGCTGAACGAAGCCGGCGAGCCGATGGTCACGCCACGCGACGTGCCGCCGATGGTGTTCCAGCGGCTGCCATGGCTCAAGCCGACCGCCACCAACAAGATGTACAACGCAGAGTTGAGCTATCGCAGCGTCGGCGGCCAGAGTTTCAGTTTCACGATGCAGGCCCCGCGCGGCGACGGCGCCAACAATGCGAGCCATTTCCGCGCCGTTCGTCCGTTGCTCGACGCACTCGACCGCACCGGTTCGTTCTCGTTCATCGACAAGGACCAGACGCCACGGATCTTCGAGGCGAGCTATGGGATCGTCGGTGCCGACGTCGTTCTCGACGCGATCAGCCAATTCGTGTGGGATGCCAACTGGGACTTCGAGCCACACCGCAAGGCCTTCGAGTCGGCGATCGAGCGTGGTGCGCTGGAAGATCTCGCGATCCTGCTGCCGATCCCGAAGACCAAGAAGCCGGTGATGATCGGCGACTACCCGAGAGAACTTCCTCTCGTGAACCGCAAACGTGAAGAGGCCGAGTACCGCACCGGATTCACCGGCACCGCGGTGCGCGAGCGAGACGCCATCGAGCACATCGCCGGCAACCCGAAGAAGGACGTCGGTGGTCCACTCGCGGCGCAGCTCCGGAAGCGGACGCGCGGCGCGATGATCCTGTTGTTCGCCAGCGACCCACCGCCGCGAAGCCGGCATATCAAGTCGCACAAGCGCGGTGTGGCCGACCCGCGTGACGTGGCGACCCTGTTCTCCTACGCGCTTCCGTACCTGGCCGATCCCTCGCCGAAGGTCGGATTCACTGTCCGCAAGGACGGGGCAGGGGCGATTGTCGATGCGTGATCACACGAAAGGTGAGAGTTCTCGATGGCAAAGGTGATCGCGACGATCAGCTTGAAGGGCGGGGTCGGTAAGACCACCGTCACCGGCGGACTCGCTGAGTTCATGTCGGCGGAGTTCGGTCAGCGAGTGCTGCTCATCGACCTCGACTCACAGATCAACCTGACCACGATGATGATCAGCGAGGCTCGCTGGTTCGAGCTCAACACCAACGGCCGCACTCTGGCAACGCTGTTTTCCGACGCGGTCAACGGCACCGAGTACTTCCGGCTCGACGAGGCGATCGAGCGGGGCGTGTCGCCGGTGAAGCGGGTGACGACCGTCGATCTGCTCGCGTCGTCGCTCGATCTCATCGAGGTGCAGGAAGAACTGAGCGCCCTGCGTGTGCAGGGCGGCGTGGCGGACGGGGGCACCGGCTTTCTGCGGCAGGCGATCGCGCCGGTCATCGACTTCTACGATTACGTTCTGATCGACTGCCCGCCGAACATCGGGCCGGTGACCCTCAACGGTCTGGCCGCGGCGGACGCCTACATCATCCCGACGATCCCGGATGTGTTGTCCACCTACGGAATTCCGCAGATCCAGAATCGCGTGCGCAAGTTCAGCGAGGAGATCGGACGGACCATCGTCGAACTGGGCGTGGTGATCACCAAGTACAAGGCCAACTCCGCTGTGCACCGGTCGACGACCAAGCGTCTACGCCGTGACCCCACCATCCAGAACGTCCTGCCCAGCTACATCAACGAGGCCAACTCGGTGGCTGCGGCGGCTGAGTTCGCCGGCTACGGAACGCTCAAGACCAAGTACGGCACGCAGGGGCAGTTCGACCAGTTCCGCGCCCTCACCGTCGACGTGATGACCGAGGCACAGGGGAAGATCGAATGAGTTCTGACGACGCACGCCGCCGCACGGAGTACTCCGCCATCGGGGGAGCTCTCGCCCAGCTCGACAGCAAGAATCCGCAAGCGGCGCAACTAATTGCCGGGCTGACGCGGGTGATCATTGACGAGGCGGAGAAGTCGACGAGGTTTGCCGCGGTACTCGTCGGCGTCGTCGACTCGCTGCGCGACGACGGGGCGCCGGCGCCCGTTGCGGTACCGGCGCCGCGGAAGCGAGCACCGGCCAAGAAGAAGGTCGCGCGGCAACCGGGTGCTTTTGACCCCTTTGTGGTCTACCGGGAGTCGGGAGCTGTCGGACTCGGGGAGCGACTTGCGTCGCTGGATCTCGAGCAACTGCGTGACATCATCGCCGAACAGGAGCTCGACACGCGCAAGGAAACCGCACGCAAACGTAGCCTCGAAGTGATCTCCGCGTGGATCGTCGAGCGCGTCGAGGCGTCGGAGAACAAGGGGAGTGTGTTCCGGTAGGACTCGCGGGCGAGGTCGGTTCGAACGAGAAGGGTTCAGGGCTGCGGTCCGAACACATCGTCCGCGGTCACCGCGAGGATGTTGTCGGTGAGGCTGATCCGATCTCGTGCGGCCAGAAGGTAGGTAATCGAGTCGACATCGTCGACGAGGGCCGACGCCTTGTCTCGCAGCGTGCGCAGCAACCGGGGGTCGCTGATGTCGCTGCGCCACTTGACCTCTCCGCACAGGATCACCGTGTCTGCTCGGCCGCTGAGCGCGACGAGATCGATCTCGACAGAAGATGTACGGTTCCACCAACGACCGACACGCACGATCTCGGGGCCGATGGTTCCAGCGGCCGCCATGCGTCTGACATGGCGAAACACCATGTCCTCCCATCGGTCACCCATGAAGTCATCGACAGTATCGATCAGCACGGGCAGGATCGATTCGCCCAGTCCGCGTTCGATCTCGGTCTTGTACGACTCCACAACTCGTAGGTAGAACGCGAGGAAGTTGTCGACGATGCGGTAGATCCGGCGTCGCGTCGAGCTCTCTTTCTCGGTGACGGGGACCATCCGCTCGACAATTCCCAGCGAGACAAGGCGGTCGAGCGTACGCGTCGGGTTGAATCTGGTGATGTCCTGGATCTCGCTGTATCGCGTCCGACCGGAAGCGATCGCGTGCAACACCGCGGCGGGGGACTCCTGAGCCTCGAGTTCGGTTGCCATCACGAGTTCACCCTCGGTGAGCAGCGGCGCCGACGGCGCGGTCACCAGTCGACGGAGGTTGTCGGTGATCGAGGCCGACGTGTCCCACCAGTTCAGGTAGAGCGGCATTCCGCCGAGCAGGCCGTATATCAGTGCCTGCTCCCGCGCGGAGATTCCGCTGAGGATCTGGGCGGCCTCCCATGGTTCGAACGGCTGCACATGGAGTCGCAGGGTGAATCGTCCAAACAGAGCCGAACGTTCGGCCTGCAGTTCTTGCATCGCTCGTACCGCGGAGCCGCAGAGGAGAACTCGCATTCGCGAGCTGTTCCTGGTGCGTTCGAGGAACGCGCGCAGCAGATTGTCCAGGCGTGGGGTGGACCGCAGGATCTCGGGGAATTCGTCGAGTACGAGCAGGATCTGGCGGTCGGCGGCAGCAGTCGACAGGTGTTCGAGCGCGTCGTCCCAGTCTGCGAATGGCCGGCCGATGAGGTCGCGTATGCCGGCGAGCCCCTGCCGATTGACCTCCCGACTGAACGTGATGAGTTCACCGCGCTCTGACTGACCGGTGGCGGTGTAGATGACACCCGGAAGATCTCGCGCGAATTCGCTGATGAGCACGGTCTTGCCGACCCGGCGTCGACCCCACACGATGCCGGGCGATCTGTCGTCGGACGCCCACCACCGACGTAGCTCGGCCAGCTCGCGAGTGCGGTTGGCGAAGTGCATGGCGGCCTCTCTAACATACGCATGGTGTATGTTACACAATCTGTATGTTACAGCTGTCGCATGCTGTCGCGTTGCTGCCTTGTTCGCGGCGAAAGTATCTGAATCCCGCTTCTGGCACAGTGGGGAGTGGATCGCCCGTTGCGCCCGCATTGAGTGCCGCGGTTGTGTGTCGCCTCCCGGCAGTGGTCGGGACTCCATTGAGGCGTATTTCTTGCAACGCAAACGAACGACACCGCGATCCGTCCCCCCAATAGGGGAACTTTGTATTACTTGCAACGCAAACATTTGCCGAACGCCTTGACGCGATGCATCATCAGTACACCAGTTGGTACTGACAGTTATGGGACCAGCGACCAACGCACTCGAAGGAGCAGTGCATGTTGCAGTTCGAATCGTTCGACGACTTCTTCCGTAAGGCGACCGGGAGGCAGCCATACCCCTACCAAGTGCGTGTCGCCACTGACGGCGCGAAGCTCCCCGACGTGATCGATGTACCGCCTGGCCTCGGCAAGACTGCTGCCATCGTTCTCGGCTGGTTATGGCGGTACCTGAATGACGAGACCGGTCAGGTCTCGCGCCGTCTGGTTCTCGCGCTTCCGATGCGTACGCTCACCCGGCAGTCGATGTGGGTGATTCCGCGGTGGATTCACGAGCTGGGGCTCGAGGACGCGATCGATGTCGTGCAGCTCGTCGGAGGCACCGGCGCCAACGGGCACGGCTGGCGCCGATCGCCCGGCAAACCTCAGATCATCGTCGGCACGGTCGACATGATCGTGAGTCGGATGCTGATGCGGGGCTACGGCTCGAGCCGAGGTGTCTATCCGATCGACGCCGGACTCCTGTGGAATGACACGCATCTGGTCGTCGACGAGACACAGCTTGCGCCCGCATCGACCGTCACCGCTCGCCAGATTGCCGCGTTCCAGCGTGAGTCCGCTGCTCTGAACGTTGGCCTGACTTGTATGAGCGCGACAGTCGACGAGGGCTTGCTCAACACCGTGAACAATCCACTGACACCCGAAGCCAACGTGCTTCGCCTGACCAATGAGGACCTGACACCCGAAGTGCGACAACGCCTCGATGCCGAGCGTGTCGTCCGTGAACTGTCCATTGCTCAGGCGAACCCCAAAGCGATTGCCGAAGCGGTTGCTGCGCATCATCGTCGGGGACTCACACTGGTCATCGTCAACACCGTCGCCACCGCTGTCGACGTGTACAAACGGTTGGCGGGAAACAAACCCCCACTTGGCGAAACACGGGTGATTCTGTTGCATTCGCGGTTTCGGCCGGTCGACCGCGATGGAAAGCTCGATGAACTTCAGCATCTCGACAACGCCGTGGTGGTCTCAACTCAAGTGATTGAGGCCGGCGTTGACCTCGATGCACGGACCCTGATCACCGAAGCCGCTCCGTGGCCCTCGCTCATCCAGCGCTCGGGTCGCTGTAACCGGGCCGGAATCACCGACGACGCCGAGCTCTGGTGGTTCGCGTCCGGCAAGAAGAGTCCTTACGAGTTGCAGGACGTCGAGGCTACGGCCGGGGCGCTGCGTGAGCTGGAGGGTCAGGCCGTGACCAACGCCCGGCTGTTGGATCTCGCCGATGAGGTCAAGACCTCCGCTCCTGCTATTCAGGTGTTGCGGCGCAGCGACTTTCACGCACTGTTCGACACCTCACCGGATCTCTCCGGCAACGACCCGGATATCTCGCCTTTCATCCGTGACGCCGACGACCCCGACGTCCAGATCGCTTGGGTGAACTTCGGTGGTGCCGGCCGGCCGAGTCAGGATCTGCGGTTGCCGGAGCATGACCACCGTTGTCGGGCGCGGATCGGTGATGTGAGAGACCTTCTTTCTGCCGGAAAACCGCTGTGGTTCTTCGACGTCGCGCAACCCGCATGGAGTGATGCGCGGTGGTCGGAACTCAAGACCAGCATGCCGGTCCGTCCCGGCCAGGTGTTCGTCATCGATGCGGAGAAGGGTGGGTACACCACCGGGTTCGGGCTGGACCCCAAGTCTTCCGCGCCGGTTCCGGTGCCCGCCGACGCGCCCGCCGACGGACCGCAGGGCGCCGACGAGCCGGGGAGCGACGGCAATACCTCTGATAGCGGTGCCATCGGTTTCGGGGACTGGCTGGAGCTCGACCAACATCTCCGAGAAGCCGAAGACGAAGCGAAATCGATCGTCAACGCCCTCGATCTCGCCGCGGAACTCCGCGCCGAGATCGCGCTGGCCGCGCGGCTTCATGACATCGGCAAGGCACATCCCCTGTGGCAGAACGCACTCCAACAGATCGCAGACGTTCCCGAACCGGGCAAGGTCTGGGCGAAATCGCCAGGCCGCAAGCGGCTGGTCTACGCAGACGGTGTGACGTCGTTCCGGCACGAGCTGGCCAGTGTCGCGCTGCTCGACGCCGAATATGCGGACCTTCTCGAACCGGCTCGTGACCGGGATCTGGTGCGGTACTTGATCGCGGCGCACCATGGGAAGGTCCGAGTGCAGGTCCGCGACGACTCCGGTGACGCGAAACGTGTACTCGGACTTTCGCCCGGGGAGGTCATCATTCCTCGGTTGCTCGACGTGGAAACCCGCACCGCGACCATCAAGCTTGAGCCGTTCAAGGCGGTCTCGGATACCGCTGAGGTATGGGCCGATATGGTCCATCGCCTTCTGGGACAATATGGTCCGTTTCGCTTGGCGTACTTCGAGGCATTGGTTCGCATCGCGGACTGGAATGCGAGCGCACTTCATGAGGGGCAGGCGAGCGTATGACTGAACATCGGTTTGTGGCTGCGCGAGGACGCAATCTGCAGCGATCGCTTGCTGCGTTGGGATTGGTGCGAGTGCTCGCTGAACAGCGTGATCCTGACCTGCGGTCCCGGGTTGACGGCGATGATCTCGTTATCGACACGACAGTGGAGGACATCGCCCGATGGCTGGTCGACGAGTATAGGCCAAGGCCTGTGCTGAGCCCGTGGAATGGTGGCTCAGGCTTTGGGGAGAAGGACCGGAATCAGCGAGCGATTCTCGACGATTTGATCAACTTTTCGGATCGGGACCGGGTATCGGTGTTGCGAGGTGCGGTGGGCGTTGTCGATCGCCTGCTGGAACACGGTCGCGCAGAAGGGTGGGACAAGCGCGATCTGATCCGGGAGATCGGCAACACGTGTCCCGACGAGATGTTGCCGTGGCTGCGTTCGGCGGTAGTGGTACTCGGCAACGACGACCTGGCATTCCCACCGCTTCTCGGCTCTGGCGGCAACGACGGTCGTCTGGAATTCTCCAGCAACTACCACCAGCGACTGCTCGACGTGCTGCCCACCGATGCGAAAGCCGAACGCAGCAGCCTTGGGTGGGCACAGGATGCGCTTGCCGGGACGTCGCGAGAGAAACTGGTGAAAGCGTCGGTCGGACAGTTCGATCCAGGAACTGCAGGGACCCCGAACTCATCGGCGTACGGCGCAGCGCCCGCAGTGGTGAATCCGTGGCTCTTCGTCCTGATGGTGGAGGGCGCCACACTGTTCGAGGCCGGGCCGGCTCGTCGTATATCCGCGCAATCCAGCGTGGACAAGGGTGCGGCCATGACGTTCATGACCCGCGGTTCGAGCGCAGGATTCGACTCCGGAAGCGACGACGAGGACATTCGCGGCGAGGTCTGGCTGCCATGGTGGCACCACTGGCTGCGTTGGCCGGCCATCCAACGAATCTTTGTGGAAGGTCGTGCGACCTGGCGCGGCAAGACTGCGACCAGATCTGGCGACATGTACCTTGCCGTCGGAACTCAGGGGGTGTCGGCGGTCGTATCGGAGTTCGATCGGTTCAGCATTGCGAAACGAAATGGCCTGGCATTCTCCGCGATTCGTGCTGACGCAGTCGGTGTCGACGACGACCAACTGCTGCGCGTGGTGGCACTGGTCGAGGATTGGCCTCAAAGACTCAGTGGTCGAACCGGGCTACCGGGAACAGTCACCGAAGAACTTCGGAGGTTCGATTCAGCGCGCGTCGATCTTGTGCGGACGAAATCTCGTGCAGAGCAAGTCGGGCAACTGCAGCTACTGCTGAGTTCATTGACTCGACTTGAGGTCGCGGTTGGTCGCAGCCGAACGGCAAAAGAATCTGTGCGGCCGCGAGCGACCACGCGCGGAAGCGGACAAGAGATGCTTGAGATCCTTCGGGCCGCGGAGTTACTCGATGCTCTGACCGTCATACCGGAGTTCCGACTCGCACTCGGGCTGGCGTCGCTGCGGTTCAAACGGCGGGACGGGCGGTGGGCGGGGCCCCGCGACTTGCTGCTCCCCGTTGTGACCGGGCCGGCAATGTCCAGGCCTGCGTGGGGGGAGGGTAGTGAGGTTGCGGGCTACGGGATTCGTCCGCTCACTGCCGTGATGACCGATCTCCTGGCACGAGTCGCTATAGAGGCAGGCGCGATGGACGAGGTTGCCGGTCCCGGCGGTGCTTCGGCTTCGGGTATCACCATGCCATCGAGTATCCCTGTGCCGCTTGCTCACCTGCATCAGTTCGTCATCGGCGGGTTGGATGACGAGGCCGTTGCCCGATGGTTCGATGCTTTGCTCGTCTTTGACTGGCGCGGGGAGCGCATGCGCCTCGGATCATCTGGCTCGAATCTCGTACCACCGCAGCCTGCGCTGGGCATTCTCGGTTTGCTACGCGATGGGATCACCGCTCATGCAGTGAAGGCGCATGGTCAGGAGGAAGGTTTCGACGATCAGTCCAAGGGGTTGACTGCCGAGGTCGTGGGAGCGCTTGTCAGAGGAAACCTGGATCGCGCAGTGACGCTGGCCCGGCAACGCATTCACGAAACGGGACTTATAGCCGTGTCCGTGATCTCAAGTCGGTCGGACACTGAAAGGATCGCGACCGCACTGCTCCCGCGATCCGGTCACCACGCTCTGGCACAACAGTTCGCCTTCTCGCCCACGACAATTGACGACCCACCAAGATCATCCGATCCGACGAATGACCATCAAACAGAAAGTGAGGCCTTCCATGGCCAGTAAGCGTGACATCCGCAAGTATCTCCTGGAACCTGTTGTGGGGAGCCGTTTCCAGCCGACAGGGTTTCCCGACCTGGGAGCCGCCACCTACGACGGACCGGGTGGTGACACACGACTGCTCGTGGAGTCGGTGCAGTCGCTGGCCAATCACCTCGAGGGAACGACCTGGGATGAGGCAGCACAGCAACCTGTGTCGACGGTCGAGGCAATTTCGTATGTCCGGGTCGTGGATGCGGACGGCGGATTTCTCACCAGCAGTCGGCTCGAAGCACATCGATTGGCGTCGGCGTATGTTCTCGATGCAAAGGATGGTGGTGTGGAGTTTCGCAAGACTCTCGTCGAGCGATTCGGCCTGGTGAAGAACAAGCCGCTCGACCTGCGGAAGATCTACTCGGAGATCTACGCACTGGACCCGTTGAGCCTGTTGCACGGTGTGTTCTTCGCGCAGGGGTCATGGCCCTGGCAGCCGAAGATCAGCCGGGCCGTCTCGGCATTCATCGAGGCAGAAGGGGTGAATTCTGCGGTCAGTGGCGGTGTGAAGAAGGACAGCGTCAACAACAACCTCGACAAGGACGCCGGCCGTACGTCTGATCGAGGTTATGGGATGGTTCCGCACCATCGCACCGAGTACACCGCAGACAAGATCACCCTGTTCGTGGTGATCGACGAGCAACAGATCCATTCCTACGGGCTCCCTGAATCTGCGACTGAATTGCTATTGGCGCTGGCGGATTGGGAGGTGGCGACACTCCTCGACGGTGGATTGCGACTGCGTACGGCGTGCGACTTCGAGGTGATCGGCGTGGATGGGGCGGGCGAGCTCCCGAACATCGAGGCGTCCGAGAAGCGACTGACCGAGGCCATCACGGTAGCCGATCTCGGTGCCGTCACCGAGCTGATCTGGACCGGATCAAAGGGCAAGTGACACATGGGAACAACGGTTGAGATCAGATTCCCGCTCGGCCGATATCACGCGACCCCATGGGATGCGGGGGCGAACTCTGGGTACGTGGAGTGGCCACCGGCACCCTGGCGGGTGATGAGAGCGTTGCTTGCAGTGGCGTATGCCCGATTCATCGATGTGGATGACACGGTCGCGCTGCTGGGGCGACTGGGGAACCCATCGGCGTTCGAGTCCGCACCGATCACAACGGGCTCCACCAGGCACTACATGCCTGACATCAAACATCGCAGTGACGACCGTGGCGGTACCGACCTCGTCATCGACAGCTATGTGTCTGTCCAACAACGCAGTTCGTTGCCCGACCTCCGGATCCACTGGGATGCGGATCTTGCCGACCATGATCGGAAGCTGCTGTCGGAACTTGTCGAGAACTTGCCGTACCTCGGACGGAGTGAGTCCGTGTGCGAGGCCGTGGTTGCAGAACAGTCGGCGCAACCGAATTCGACCTGGTGGCGCATCGGGGCGGTGGGCGATCGAGTCGAGACGGTTGAAGTACTGGGGGCGGAGGGCGTTCCGACGCGAGCCGAACTCGAGGCGACACCTACATCAGTGCGAACGAAACTGCGGACCGTCTATCCGCCGGGAACTCGACTCCTGGGATACGGGCGGAAGCGATCGGAGCCCCGTTCTTTTCGTCGAGCAGAGGTACTGCGCTCGTCGAGGACGTCGGACAAGCCGATCACGACCGTCCGATTCGAGCTCCACGGGTCCGCTTCGGTAAGGATGCGGGACTTTCTGATGCCGACGGACGTTGCACACAGCGCGGTGCGCAAAGCGTTGCATGCCCTGGGCGATGATCCGGAGATAGCGGCCGTCATCGGTAAGGACGGTAAGGATCCGCGCCAACAGGGACACGACCATCTGCACATTGTGCCGCTGCCATCTGAAGTGGATGGACTCCGCTTTGACGGACCCCGGCCCATCAGCTCGGTGGTGCTCTGGACGCCACGGGGGATGTCCCGCGAGGCAGTCGCGCAGATCTCCCGGCTGGGATGCCTGTGGACACCAGATCGGATCACCGAGAATTCTCTCCCGAAGCAGACGCTGCTGGTCGCAGGTCTCGGTGGTGTTTCCGACGTCGCACCCGAGATCGTTGCCGATGATGCAGGATCGACCACCTGGGTCTCGGCGACGCCGTACTTTCCCGTGCGACATCGCAAAAAGCGGTCGGTGCGCGATTGGATCGAAGTCGACCTGAACAAGGAACTGGGTTACCGAGCCGCGACGGCAGGAGTTGAGGTGGTGGATGTCAACGTTGACGACTCTCGCGCGACGGTGTCGGATCTGGTGCATTTCCGTCGCCGACGGTTGCGGGAGCAACGCGACAGTACCCGCCAAGGCTTTGCTGTGACGGTCACATTGTCGAAGCCCGTTGCTGGACCACTCTTGCTTGGACAGCTGAGCCATTTCGGAGCTGGACTGTTCATTCCGGCGCGATCGTGATCATCTGACCGAACGACGGTATGCGGCAAGAATGTCGGAGGTCGGTGCGAAGGTTTCCTCGCACCGACCAACGACGGCCGGGGTTCCCACACCTCTTCCCACCACACGGAGCCCGTCATGATCACCGACTTGCCGGAACTACTGCCCGCCAGGATGCTCAACGAATACGTGTACTGTCCGCGTCTGTTCTACTTCGAATGGGTCGATCAGAGGTGGGCTGACAGCCACGACACCGAACAAGGGCACTTCACTCACCGCGCCGTCGACAAACGAACGGGCTCCCTCCCGGAACCCGAATCAGGAGACCCGGCCAAGCGTGTGACGTCGTTGCGAATCGAATCGCATGCGCTCGGTCTGGTGGCAGTGCTCGATCGCGTGGAGGACGGCGGAGACGGCACGGTGGTGCCCGTCGACACGAAGAAGGGTAAACCCGCGGCGAACGGATTGCCGTGGTCGGCTGACGTCGTCCAGCTCTACGCGCAGGCAGCACTGCTCCGGGATGCCGGATACGAAGTGGATAGGGGCGTTCTCTACTACGCCGAGGTGCACAAACGAGTTGTGATTCCGATCGGCAACACCGAAGTTGCGGCGGCAGTGGAGATCGCGGATGAAGCGCGCGAGGTGGCGTCAAGGGAGAACGCACCGTTGCCGCTCGTCGGCAGTAAGCGATGCCCGCGCTGCTCACTTCTGGGCTTGTGCATGCCCGATGAGACGAATGCGCTTTTGCGGCGCGATGAATCGCCGCCGCGAAGGATCGTTCCGCGCGATCCAGATAGTCGTCCGCTCTATGTCACCACGCACGGGGCGGCTGTCGGACTCAAGGGCGGGCGCATCCGCGTCGTCCAGAAGGGTTCGGAGCCAGCCGAGATTCTCCTCATCGATGTCAGTCAGTTATGCGTCTTCGGCAATGTGCAGGTGAGCTCACAAGTACTGGCCGAGCTGTGGGCGCGCGGTATCCCGGTGCTGTGGTTCAGTTACAACGGATGGCTGCGTGGGTGGGCGCAGGGAGAGATGTCGAAGTACGTCCAATTACGCACCGCCCAAGCATGTCTGGACGACGCCACCGCCCTGGGTATCTCACGATCGATAATCTCGGGGAAGATCAAGAACGCGAGAACGCTTCTGCGCCGCAATTCTCGAACAGACGCCGAGCAATCCGTCCGAGCACTGGCCGGGATGGCCGATTCGGCCACCGGTGCCGCGTCGCCGGCAGAGTTGCTCGGAATCGAGGGCGCGGCAGCCAGGGTCTATTTCGAGAACTTCAGCGGCCTGTTCCGCGGCTCGCTGGATCAGATGGCGTCCGAGTTCGATACGAATGGGCGGAAGCGACGGCCGGCGCCGGATCCGGTCAACGCCCTTCTGGGATATGTGTATTCGCTACTCGTGAAAGATCTCGTTGCTGTGTGTATCGGCGTGGGCCTCGACCCGTATCTCGGCGTCTACCACCGACCCCGATACGGGCGCCCGGCACTCGCCCTCGACCTGATGGAAGAGTTCCGCCCATTGCTTGCGGACTCGGCAGTCGTCGGAATGCTCAACAATGGGGAAGTCACATCTGGTGATTTCGAACGACGCAGTGGCGGATGTTGGTTGACGCTTCAAGGACGACGGAAAGTGATCCGCGCGTACGAACGGCGACTCGACGTGCAAGTGACCCATCCGGTATTCAAGTACAAGGTCTCGTATCGTCGAGTGCTCGACGTTCAGGCGCGGATTCTTGCCGGTGTCATTCTCGGTGAACTTCCCACGTACACACCGATGGTGACCAGGTGATTCGCGATGGCCAGACGACGTCACCTCATCGCATACGACATTTGCGAGCCGGCGAGACTGAGGCGGGTGTGCAAGGTCATGGAAGCGTACGGCACCAGATTGCAGTACTCGGTCTTTCTCTGCGACCTCTCCGAGCTGGAACGCACTCGTTGGAGAACAGATATCCACGGAGTCATGGACTACGGTGAAGATTCTGTGGTGGTCATCGACCTGGGTGCAGTGGGAAGCGCGGCGACCGTGACCCAGTTGGGTCGTCCGCGTAATCTGCCGGCGTCTGGACCGACGGTCGTGTGATCCTGGACGCGAGCGGTGAGTCCGCCACACATACCCTGGGCAGCGCTCGCACGCTGGTCAAAGCGCTCTTTGAGAACTTCAGATGCGAAGGTAAAGTGGTCCGAGCACTCCGTCTATCGCACCCCTCGCGGGACGCTTCGTTTCTGCAGGTCAGGAATGGTGAATTTCGCGAGCGGTGCTCCCGGTCTTCACGGCCGGGTTCCATTGCAGCGCGGCCACGGGTCTGGAGGGCAATTGCAGTGGGCAGTGCTCCCGGTCTTCACGGCCGGGTTCCATTGCAGCGGGAAGATGTCGCGCTGGGTCGACTCGGTCGAGTCGGCGTGCTCCCGGTCTTCACGGCCGGGTTCCATTGCAGCTGCCTGAGTCGCCCCAGCCACGACCGCATTCTTCGTGTGCTCCCGGTCTTCACGGCCGGGTTCCATTGCAGCCGTCCGCTGCATACTGGGTGCCAATGTCGAGAGCGAGGAGTGCTCCCGGTCTTCACGGCCGGGTTCCATTGCAGCGATTGCCGCCCGCATCGCCGCGTGGGTCTACCTCACCTCGTGCTCCCGGTCTTCACGGCCGGGTTCCATTGCAGCGGATATCCAACAGCCAATCCGCCCAGCGCCCCAGGACTGGGTGCTCCCGGTCTTCACGGCCGGGTTCCATTGCAGCGGGTCGATCTGCGCGCCCGCGTACTTCGTCATCTGCGTGTGCTCCCGGTCTTCACGGCCGGGTTCCATTGCAGCGGTGACCACTCCGACATCGCCGAATACATCCATCTTCGGGTGCTCCCGGTCTTCACGGCCGGGTTCCATTGCAGCGGGTAGGGTGTCGGTCGGTGGTTGGTTGTGGGGCCCGTGCTCCCGGTCTTCACGGCCGGGTTCCATTGCAGCACGAGGTAGGCCAGAACCTCGTCCGAGGCCCGCTCGGGGTGCTCCCGGTCTTCACGGCCGGGTTCCATTGCAGCGGGTCGAACGGAATGTTACCCACTGCGTCGGATCGGGGAGTGCTCCCGGTCTTCACGGCCGGGTTCCATTGCAGCGTCAGTACGAACCGCGGCTCGCCGTCCTCGTCAGGTGCTCCCGGTCTTCACGGCCGGGTTCCATTGCAGCTGTCGCTGATTGATGCGGGTGGCATGGGTGTGGGTGTGTGCTCCCGGTCTTCACGGCCGGGTTCCATTGCAGCTGCCCCGGTATCCGGGGCCGGATCACCCGCCGCTGCGTGCTCCCGGTCTTCACGGCCGGGTTCCATTGCAGCGGCCGCAAGGACGACGAGGACCCGATCGCCCGCCTGATGTGCTCCCGGTCTTCACGGCCGGGTTCCATTGCAGCGAGTAGGCCGATCGGCCGGCCAGACGGTAGAGAGTTGGAGTGCTCCCGGTCTTCACGGCCGGGTTCCATTGCAGCATGTTCGGGCAGGGCGGATATCGGCCGGGGGAGTTGTGCTCCCGGTCTTCACGGCCGGGTTCCATTGCAGCGGTCATGCCGGCACCAGCTGCAGGTCTTCGGCGTACCAGGTGCTCCCGGTCTTCACGGCCGGGTTCCATTGCAGCACTTCCTGACGTGCGGTTGGTGCGGTTGGAAGCCGCCCCGTGCTCCCGGTCTTCACGGCCGGGTTCCATTGCAGCGAGGCGGGAAGACGGGTAGTTCGGCGCCGGTATCAAGTGCTCCCGGTCTTCACGGCCGGGTTCCATTGCAGCCCGACGAAGAAGGCTGCCGAGGCGTGGGCGGCCGAGAGTGCTCCCGGTCTTCACGGCCGGGTTCCATTGCAGCCGTTACGAGTCTCCACCGCTTATTCTCCATCCTGGGGGTGCTCCCGGTCTTCACGGCCGGGTTCCATTGCAGCAAGGCGCTCGCAGGTCGGCTTCCAGAGGTCGTGAAGGGGTGCTCCCGGTCTTCACGGCCGGGTTCCATTGCAGCTCTGTGTCGCCCCACGCGTCATCCGGCTCGGCAGGCGGAAGTGCTCCCGGTCTTCACGGCCGGGTTCCATTGCAGCAGTCGATGGGCTTCACGCTGGGTCACGGCTCGTCGGGTGAGGTGCTCCCGGTCTTCACGGCCGGGTTCCATTGCAGCGATCTCGCCGGTCGGATCGCCGGGAAGTGTTGCACCCGTGCTCCCGGTCTTCACGGCCGGGTTCCATTGCAGCCCGGAGACGGGCGGCCGCCGCCGCGGTGTGCCGGTCGTGCTCCCGGTCTTCACGGCCGGGTTCCATTGCAGCGAGGTGTGGACCGGCGGCACCCGCCTCGGTGGCGGCCAGTGCTCCCGGTCTTCACGGCCGGGTTCCATTGCAGCAACGACTACGGACTCGCCGCCGCGTTGCGGTGGGACCGTGCTCCCGGTCTTCACGGCCGGGTTCCATTGCAGCTCGATCAAGTCCTTGATCCAGTCGCCGAGGTCGCCGAGCGTGCTCCCGGTCTTCACGGCCGGGTTCCATTGCAGCCTTGACTCGTTCCCACTCGCCGTAGTCGTTCTTGCGGTGCTCCCGGTCTTCACGGCCGGGTTCCATTGCAGCGGCTTCCAGCTCCAGTCCGATCGCGGCTTCGCCCAGGTGTGCTCCCGGTCTTCACGGCCGGGTTCCATTGCAGCGCGTCCAACTGGTTGTTGTCGTGCTCCTGCTTCTTCGCGGTGCTCCCGGTCTTCACGGCCGGGTTCCATTGCAGCCGCAGCAAGAGTGGAATGAGCTGGCGACCAAGCAAGGCGTGCTCCCGGTCTTCACGGCCGGGTTCCATTGCAGCGTGTGTCATGTTCCTTTGCCGTTGAGGATCTGACGCAGGGTGCTCCCGGTCTTCACGGCCGGGTTCCATTGCAGCACGGTGTCCGGCTCGACGCTGCTCTCGTGTGCGGGCGGGTGCTCCCGGTCTTCACGGCCGGGTTCCATTGCAGCACGGTGTAGTTGTGATGGCAGTTGACGCGGTCGACTGTGGTGCTCCCGGTCTTCACGGCCGGGTTCCATTGCAGCCTCGCCGGCGGCACGAGAACCCGCGGCACACAGCGACTGTGCTCCCGGTCTTCACGGCCGGGTTCCATTGCAGCGTCTCGCCGCCCGCGTCGCCGAAGCGGAGGTCCGGGGGAGTGCTCCCGGTCTTCACGGCCGGGTTCCATTGCAGCGTGCCTCGTCGTCGAGGTCGGCGGCCCGATCCGCGAGTCGTGCTCCCGGTCTTCACGGCCGGGTTCCATTGCAGCGCCATCGACACGCTCGTCTTCGGGTTTCGGAGCAATGTGCTCCCGGTCTTCACGGCCGGGTTCCATTGCAGCCAGTGCGGCGCGTCACGACGACCCCTGCACCAGACGGTGCTCCCGGTCTTCACGGCCGGGTTCCATTGCAGCCCGGACTGAACGGGATGACGATCGAGGGTGCCGGGCCTGTGCTCCCGGTCTTCACGGCCGGGTTCCATTGCAGCGTTGGCTGCGACGAGCGCGGACGCGACGGCCTGCATCAGGTGCTCCCGGTCTTCACGGCCGGGTTCCATTGCAGCTTCCGCACCGGCATCGACAACGCAGTGAACCTCGTGAGTGCTCCCGGTCTTCACGGCCGGGTTCCATTGCAGCCAGGCGGTGTCGGCGGGTGCGCGCGCAACCGGCGCTGGCGTGCTCCCGGTCTTCACGGCCGGGTTCCATTGCAGCTGAACACCATGGCCGAGAGCTGCTCGGTGAGCGTTGCCGGTGCTCCCGGTCTTCACGGCCGGGTTCCATTGCAGCCCCTGCGACGGGATGCGCCCACGGTTTCGAGGTCGTGGGTGCTCCCGGTCTTCACGGCCGGGTTCCATTGCAGCGCCGTTGAGCAGATCCTGGATGATCAATCCAGCCTTGGCGTGCTCCCGGTCTTCACGGCCGGGTTCCATTGCAGCAGTCGAAGACGGCGGATCCTGTTCGATTCACGATCAACGTGCTCCCGGTCTTCACGGCCGGGTTCCATTGCAGCCCAATTGGAAACCAAGCGAACGCCAGCAGCAAGATAGGGTGCTCCCGGTCTTCACGGCCGGGTTCCATTGCAGCACCCGCTGGCGTTCGCCGGGCTGCCACCCAAGCAGCAGGTGCTCCCGGTCTTCACGGCCGGGTTCCATTGCAGCCGAAACGCTATTGACGCCGGAGCCGATGGCGATCAGGTGCTCCCGGTCTTCACGGCCGGGTTCCATTGCAGCACACCGTGAGCGACGCCACCGCTGCGAACACTGCGGCAGTGCTCCCGGTCTTCACGGCCGGGTTCCATTGCAGCAAGTAGCGCAGGATCACATCGTTGGCGGCGTTGATCCGAGTGCTCCCGGTCTTCACGGCCGGGTTCCATTGCAGCACACCGTGAGCGACGCCACCGCTGCGAACACTGCGGCAGTGCTCCCGGTCTTCACGGCCGGGTTCCATTGCAGCGGCCTCGCCGGCGCCGCGTCAGCGACCGCGACGGCGGGTGCTCCCGGTCTTCACGGCCGGGTTCCATTGCAGCACCGCGGGCAAGGACCAGGACGATGCCCCGCAGTGGGTGCTCCCGGTCTTCACGGCCGGGTTCCATTGCAGCGCCGCCTGCGCCGAACGGCAAGTGTGGTGGGAAGGCGAGTGCTCCCGGTCTTCACGGCCGGGTTCCATTGCAGCTCGCCGGACGGAGCGGCCTGACTTGGCGCATTTTAGTGTCCACTGCTGATGGCGGTGATGGCGTCTGCGAGGTCGGCGGGTAGGGGGTCGGCGGCGGTGAGGGTATGGCCGGCGGCTTGGATGGTGATGGTGCGGTAGCGGCGGGCGGTGGTGACGAACTTCTTGATCGACCAGCCGGTGCGGGTTTCGATGATTCGGGTGATGGCCAGTGCGGCGAACACGATCGTCAGGTGTGCGCGGATCGAGTCTTCGAGGTGGTGGAAGATTGGGCGGGCGGCCAGATCACTTTTGGACATGCGGAAGCTTTTCTCGATCCGCCACAACTGATGGTAGGAGCCGATCACGAAATCTGGTGTCGGGGAACTGATATTGGTGGCATAGGCTTTCCACCCGGCCAGGGTTCGGGCTTTGGTTTCCAGGGCGCGGTTGACGTGTTTATCACCGCCTTGCAGGGTGACGAACCGGTTCCGTTTGACCGGGATCTGCCCGGCCACGGCTTTCTCGGCCTTGGCGATCTGCTCGTTGATCCCGCGCAGGCTCCGGCGTGCGCGATCGGCGCTGTAGCGGTAGTAGATCACCCGATGACGCCGGTAACTGGTTTTCGAGGTCGCCGGCTGCGGCTGGGTCAACGTCAACCCGTCTGGCGGGATCGTATCGGGATTGTCTTTGTGCCACTTCATGATCTGGTACGGAATGGTAGGAATCTTCTCACCCAGGATGAACGACAGGTCGGCGTTCTCGATGGCCGCCATGTTGGCCGCCGAGATCATCCCGGCATCGGCGACCACGGTCACATCCACCAGCGAGTGGGCGGTCATGAACGCGGTCAGTGGCGGCATCATCGTCAGCGTCTCGGCTCGGTTGCCCTCGAACGCTTCCATCATCAACGGGAAACCGGCGGCATCGGTGAGCAACCCGACCGTGATCTGTGGTTCCAGCCGACGTTCTTTCGAGAACCCGGGTTCGCGGAACCCGTCGGCGATGTCGGTCTCGAAGTACAACGTCGTCACATCGTACAAGCACAGCGTCGCTGGCCCTATATTCGCGTGAGCAGCACAGGTTTTCGCTAACGCATGTCGCCACGACGGTTCGGCATAGGTGCGCAGGTGACGTTTGACAGTCGCATACGAGGGAGCAGCGACTCCGGCCTCGGACAGGACCCGCAACGAGTCGAGTTTACTGGTCGGCTCGATGATCCGAGCGGTCACGAGATCCCGAAACACACGGTCGGCGTTCGGGATCTTTCCGAAGCCGAGTTCGTCGTAAACCGCGGTCACCGCATCCAGCAGCACCGCCATCCGTGAGCTGGTGATCGGTAAGGGCCCGCACCATCAGCAGCGAGTACACCGAGGTCGAGCTGCTGCTGGCCCGCGGCCAGACGCTGCGCCGCGACCGCCTTCAACGCTGCGACCTCGGCATCAGTGTGTCCCGACCCGATGTGCTCGATCTGACGCGACCCACCACGATGCGAGTACACGATCTGCACAGCAGTCGCCCCCGACTTGGTCGTCACCGTCCGCACAAACGCCACCCCAGCAGCCTAAAACCCCACCGTTAGTGTCCACTCCACAACCCAACACCGCAGGTCACAGACCCGCGAACACCGGAATCGCGAAAAATGAGCCAAGTCAGGTTCCATTGCAGCTCGCCGGACGGAGCGGCGAGGGTCGAGGTGCCGGCGGCGGTGCTCCCGGTCTTCGTGGCCAGGTTTCATTGAGGTCCATAGAACTGGGTGGACGCGTTCCCGCTCGCCCGTGTGCTTCCGGCCCGTAGGCCCGAGTTCCATTGGAGTTCGCGAAGCGATCCCCAGCTGCGATCCGCTCGACGATCAGACGCTTTCGTCTTCGCCGCCGGGCGCCGTCGGGAGGTGAGGCACCAGCGAAATGGCAAGGAGTTTAGGGTTCCTTCGGTGCCCCCGCGGGGACCCGAAAGCCCTACCCCGTGATCACCGTTAACAGAATCGCTGAATCCTGTTGTGCCGACAGGCTGTGCCGCGCGTCGGGCAGCATCACCAGATCGCCTCGGCGGCCCTTCCAGACGTCCTCGCCGGCGGTGATGGTCACCCGGCCGTGCAGCACCTGCACGCTGCCCTCCGCGGGGCTCTCGTGCTCGGCCAGCTCACGCCCGGCCACCAGGGCGATGACGGTGTGCCGAAGCCGATGTGAGGAATCGCCGTGCAGGGTCTGTGCCGCCCGGCCGCTGCGGCTGCGGTGGGCGGTCCCGATCAGTTGGTCGACGAGCGAGGTGAGGTGGCTGGTGTCCATGCCTTCACTCTTGCACCCGGGGACCGGGTTCGGAACCAACCGAGGGGGAACTGTGGATCGTGCCTATCGGTGGCTGTGGATCAGCTTCCGTCGGCGACGGCTGCCCGCTCGACCGTCAGCAGACTCTCGGCGCTGTGCTGGGCGTGGTAGGCCGCACCGCCGCCGCGCACCCCGAACAGTCGTTTGCTCCAGATCAGCCAGATGACCGCGGCGACGTTGACCGCGAGCAGCAGCACCTTGAACACCGTCACACGCTCGACGAGTTCGTAGACCTCGAGCGGGATGAAGATGCTGGTGACGATCACCGCGAAGTACTCGCCCCATCGTTTGGCGAACCACAAACCGAAGGCCTCGACGAATTGGCTTGCGCCATAAGCGAGCAGGGCGCATCCGACGAGCACGATCGTCGCGCTCGACAGCGTCGTCGCCTTCTCGATCCAGCTGACGACCTTGGAATCGTCGATGTTCCAGCCGATTTGGTCGGCGATCGGCCGCAACAACGGCAGCTCGGCGTCGAACTTCTCCTGCAGTGTCTGCTGGCTGTGGCGCAGTTCGATGACGAAGACGCCCGCGAGCACCAGGAACAGGCCGCGGAGCAGGCGTTCGACGGCCAGCACCCGCATGATGATCAGGTCGCGTAGCAGCGCGCCGCGCGGGACCTCGGGCGCATGGTCGGCGGGACCGCTACGGCGGGGCTCACCCACGGCGAAGTCACCGCATCGCAGACACCGCCAGGCCTGGCCCGCGGCGCTGTCGACGTGCAGGCGATCGGCGAGTTCGGACTCGTCGGGGCGATAGGTCTCGTGGCCGCGCAGGCCGCATGACAACACTTCCCAGTTCACTTCGGCAGACTAACGCCGAACCCGCCGCACGGGGCCGATGGTCATCCGGTCGGTCGAGCCGTTCTCGACCGCCGGCGGCGTCGGCGCCACTACCCTCACCGACATGAGTGGGCGCCACGTGGATCGAAAGGTGATGGTGGCGGTCTGGGGGAGCGGGCAGCTTCTGACCCCGACATTCCGAGCCGACTGCGGGTCCGCGGGCGTGCGACGTCTCCAGGTCAACATCTCCGACGACGCGGTGCAGGGGGCGATGCGGATCTCCACCTTCGACCCGCCGATCGATGCGGTGATCAGTCTGTGGACCCCTGATGTCGCCGCAGCGCTCGAGAGCGTCGCCGCACATGTGGACAGCTTCGCGGCGTGGGAGGTGCAGACCCGTGCGCCGCTCGACCCGCTGCCGACCGCCGACGGCACGCGCGTCGACGCACTGGCCAATATCGCCTTCCTGCGACGGCCGCAGGATCTAGCCCAGGACGAATGGCTACGGATCTGGCTCGACGAGCACACACAGGTGGCCATCGACACCCAGGCGACCTTCGGCTACCACCAGAACATCGTCGAGCGTTGTCTGACAACGGATTCCGGCGATCGAGGAGATGTGCGGGTGACCGGCATCGTCGAAGAGCTGTTCCCGATGGCGGCCACCTCCGACCCCCACGCGTTCTACGGCAGCGATGGCGACGATGAAGAACTGCAGCGGCGGCTGACCGCCATGCTGGCCAGCGTCGCGCGCTTCGGCGCCGACCGGGATCTCGACGTCGTGCCGACCTCGCGATACGACTTCTCGCCCACGCCCTGAGCGCTGTCGCGGTGAGGACGGGCGCTGTCGCGGTCGGGAAGGGCGCTGTCGCGGTCCGGAAGAGCGCTGTCGACGGGTGACAGGGCGCTGTCGCGGTGGGAACGAGCGCAGTCGGCGGCGATTTGGGTCTGGCCAGGGAATTCTCTACACTAGACCGGTTGCCTGTGCACCTCAGGTGCCAGGGACTCGCCACACGTACGCGTGTGGACCACAACTGAACAGTCTCCGGTGCTGGTGAAAAGCCAAGGGCATCGGCGACGAGAACAGATAACAACTATCCACTTCGTGGAAGGCCCACCGCAGGTCAGGGGAGCGATCCTCTGGAGTCACATCGCTGACCGGCGCTGTATGGGAACCGCTACGAGAAAGGTTGACGGTCAACCATGACCATGACTGACCCGATCGCAGACTTCTTGACACGTCTGCGTAACGCCAACTCGGCGTTCCATGACGAGGTGACTCTTCCCTCGTCGAAGATCAAGGTGAACATCGCCGAGATCCTCAAGCGTGAGGGCTACATCACCGACTACCGCACCGAAGACGCGGAGGTCGGCAAGAACCTCGTCGTCGCCCTCAAGTACGGCCCCTCGCGGGAGCGCAGCATCGCCGGTCTGCGCCGCGTGTCCAAGCCGGGTCTGCGGGTGTATGCCAAGTCCACCAACCTGCCCAAGGTCCTGGGTGGCCTCGGCGTGGCCATCATCTCCACGTCGTCCGGTCTGCTCACCGATCGCCAGGCAGCCAACCAGGGCGTGGGCGGCGAAGTCCTCGCCTACGTCTGGTAAGGGGAGGTACACAAACATGTCGCGTATCGGTAAGAACCCGATCGAGATCCCCGCGGGCGTCACCGTCTCCATCGACGGCCAGACCATCACCGTCAAGGGACCCAAGGGCGAACTCAGCCACACCGTCACCGCGCCGATCACCGTCGCGCAGGAAGACGCCACCATCGTGGTCACCCGCCCCAACGACGAGCGCCGCAACCGTGCCCTGCACGGCCTGAACCGCTCGCTGGTCGCCAACCTCGTGGAGGGCGTGACCAAGGGCTACACCAACAAGATGGAAATCTTCGGTGTCGGCTACCGCGTCCAGGCCAAGGGCAAGGACCTCGAGTTCGCGCTCGGTTACAGCCATCCCGTGCCGATCGAGGCTCCCGAGGGCATCACCTTTGCCGTCGAGTCGCCCACCAAATTCTCGGTTTCGGGTATCGACAAGCAGCAAGTCGGCCAGATCTCGGCGAACATCCGCCGCCTGCGTCGCCCGGACCCGTACAAGGGCAAGGGCATTCGCTACGAAGGCGAGCAGATCCGTCGCAAGGTCGGAAAGACGGGTAAGTAAGCCATGAGTGATACAGCAGCCAAGACAGTCCGCAAGCCCCTCGGCAAGGATGTGTCGACCCGCCGTCGCACCGCGACCAACCGTCGTCACTTCCGCCTGCGCAAGAAGGTCGCCGGCACGCCGGTGCGTCCGCGTCTCGCGGTCAAGCGCAGCAGCCGCCACATCCACGTGCAGCTGATCGACGACCTCGCCGGCCACACGCTGGCCGCGGCGTCGACCATCGAGGCCGACGTCCGCGCGGCCGGCGGCGACAAGTCCGCGCAGGCCCGCAAGGTCGGCGAACTGATCGCCGAGCGCGCCAAGGCCGCCGGCATCGACGCCGTCGTGTTCGACCGTGGTGGCAAGGACTACCACGGCCGGATCGCCGCGCTCGCCGACGCCGCCCGTGAGGGAGGCCTGCAGTTCTGATGATGACCACACGTACCCAAACCAAGACCGGAGGGATCCTCTGATGCCCGGACGTCAGCGTGACGGCGGAAACGGACCCGCCGGAAACGACAACAACAACAACGCAAGCGGAGACCGCAACGATCGCCGGGGCGGCCGTGACCGTCGCGGTGGCGACCGCGGTGGCCGCGACAACGACCGCAACCAGCTCGAGCGGGTCGTCGCGATCAACCGTGTCTCCAAGGTGGTCAAGGGTGGCCGCCGGTTCTCCTTCACCGCTCTCGTGGTGGTCGGCGACGGCCAGGGCATGGTCGGCGTCGGCTACGGCAAGGCCAAGGAAGTCCCGGCCGCGATCCAGAAGGGCGTCGAAGAGGCTCGCAAGAACTTCTTCCGCGTGCCGCTGATCGGCGGCACCGTGACCCACCCCGTTCAGGGTGAGGCCGCTGCCGGTGTCGTGATGCTCCGTCCGGCCAGCCCCGGTACCGGTGTGATCGCCGGTGGCGCGGTGCGTGCCGTGCTCGAGTGCGCGGGCGTCCATGACGTCCTCGCCAAGAGCCTCGGCTCGGACAACGCGATCAACGTCGTCCACGCCACCGTGGCCGCCCTGAAGATGCTGCAGCGTCCCGAAGAGGTCGCGGCTCGTCGTGGTCTCCCCATCGAAGACGTGGCACCGGCCGGTATGCTCCGCGCCCGTGCCGGCCAGGGAGTGTGAGAGAGATGGCACAGCTGAAGATCACCCAGGTCAAGGGCACCATCGGTACCAAGAAGAACCAGCGTGACAGCCTGCGGACGCTCGGCCTCAAGGGCATCCGCAAGTCGGTCACCCGCGAGGACACCCCGATCAACCGCGGTCTGATCAACGTGGTTTCGCACCTCGTGACAGTCGAAGAGGTTAAGTCATGACCATCAAGCTCCACCACCTTCGCCCCGCTCCGGGCGCGAAGACCGACAAGACCCGTGTGGGTCGCGGCGAGGGCTCCAAGGGCAAGACCGCCGGCCGCGGCACCAAGGGCACCAAGGCACGCAAGAACGTGCCCGCCGCCTTCGAGGGTGGCCAGATGCCGATCCACATGCGGCTGCCGAAGCTCAAGGGCTTCACCAACCGCAACCGGATCGAGTATCAGGTCGTCAACGTCGGCGACATCGCCCGTCTGTTCCCGCAGGGCGGCACCATCGGCGTCGACGAGCTCGTCGCCGCCGGAGCCGTGCGCAAGAACAAGCTCGTGAAGGTCCTCGGCGACGGTGAACTCGGTGTGGCGGTCAACGTCACCGCCGACAAGTTCACCGCATCGGCCAAGGAGAAGATCGCCGCTGCCGGTGGCAGCGCGACCGAGCAGTAAGAAAAAGTGCAGGTAGCCGAGGTCCGTAGCGGATGCGACACCGCGTCGCCGCCGCTGCGGACCTCGGCGTCGGGGCACCCGGCCGACCGCGACGTCTATTGTGGTCACCGGCGCCCGGGGGGGATGACGTCCGAGCGTCGGCCGCCACCGGAAGGTGGCGACCGCGACGGCCGCGCCGGCCGACGACGTCACACCAGACGTCGGACGGGCCGTGCGCGAGCGGCTGTTAGAGTTTCACCGTTGTTGCCCCGCAACCACTGATCAATGTCGATTGCCGAGCACGTGAGCCGGATACCCGGTGCAAGATGACGCGTGGTCGTTCTAGGAGGAATTAGTGCTCTCCCCCCTCATCGCGGCCTTCAGGACGCCCGATCTGAGGAAGAAGATCCTCTTCGTCATCGGCATAGTCGTGCTGTATCGCCTGGGGGCGACGGTTCCCTCGCCGGGCGTGAACTACGTCGAGGTGCACAAGTGCATCGACACCATCAACAGTGGTGGCGGCAACCAGGTCTATTCGCTGATCAACTTGTTCTCCGGCGGCGCACTGCTGCAGCTGTCGGTGTTCGCGATCGGCATCATGCCCTACATCACGGCCAGCATCATCGTGCAGTTGCTGACGGTGGTCATCCCGCGCTTCGAGCAGCTCCGCAAGGAGGGCCAGTCGGGTCAGGCCAAGATGACGCAGTACACCCGCTACCTGACGGTCGCGCTGGCGTTGCTGCAGTCCACGGGCATCGTGGCGCTGGCCGTGCGCGGCAACCTGTTGCCCTCGAGCTGCGGCGACAACATCCTCAACGACAAGTCGATCCTGGGTCTGACGATCATCGTCCTGGTGATGACCGCGGGTGCCTGCCTGGTGATGTGGTTCGGTGAGCTGATCACCGAGCGCGGCATCGGCAACGGCATGTCGCTGCTGATCTTCGCGGGCATCGCCGCCCGCATCCCCGCCGAGGGACGCACGATCCTCACCAGCCGTGGTGGCCTGGTCTTCGGGCTCGTCGTGGTCGCGGTGCTCATCATCGTCGCCGGCGTGGTCTTCATCGAGCAGGGCCAGCGTCGCATCCCGGTGCAGTACGCCAAGCGCATGGTGGGTCGCAAGATGTACGGCGGGTCGTCGACCTACCTGCCACTGAAGGTCAACCAGGCCGGCGTCATCCCGGTCATCTTCGCGTCGTCACTGCTGTATCTGCCGCAACTCATCGTGCAGCTCACGCAGAGCTCGTCGGAGGCGCCGTCGGGCTGGCAGCGCTGGGTCAGCACCTATCTCGCCGACCCGAGCAACTACGTCTACATCATCGTGTACTTCCTGATGATCATCTTCTTCACGTACTTCTACGTGGCGGTGACCTTCAATCCGGAGGAACGCGCCGATGACATGAAGAAGTACGGTGGCTTCATCCCGGGTATCCGCCCGGGACAACCGACCGCGGACTACCTCGGGTATGTGCTCAGTCGCATCACCCTGCCGGGTTCGATCTACCTGGGTATCATCGCGGTACTGCCGAACCTGTTCCTGGAGATCGGGAACAGTGGTGGTGTTCAGAACCTGCCATTTGGGGGCACGGCCGTGTTGATCATGGTCGGCGTGGGACTGGACACGATGAAGCAGGTCAACAGTCAATTGATGCAACGCAAGTACGAAGGATTCCTGAAGTGAGACTTGTCATTCTCGGCCCCCCCGGAGCAGGCAAAGGTACCCAGGCGGAACTGCTGAGCGAATCGCTCGGCATCCCGCACATCTCCACCGGGGATCTGTTCCGCGCCAACATCTCACAGGGCACCGCCGTGGGCATCGAAGCCAAGCGCTATCTCGACGCCGGCGACCTCGTGCCGTCGGAGATCACCGTCGACATGGTGCGAGCCCGCGTCGGCGAGCCGGATGCGGCGAAGGGATTCATCCTCGACGGATTCCCGCGGTCGACCGAGCAGGCCGACGCCCTCGCCGAGATCCTCGACGGTCTCGATTCCTCCCTGGATGCGGTCCTGTCGTTCGTGGTCGACCCCGACGTCGTCGTCGAGCGCATGCTGGCCCGCGGCCGTGCCGACGACACCGAAGAGGTCATCCGTAACCGGATGTCGGTGTATCAGAAGGAAACCGCACCGCTGCTCGACTACTACGGCGATCAGGTGAAGACGATCGATGCGGTCGGCGACATCCAGGACGTGCATCAGCGGGTGCTGAGCGCACTCGGTGCCGGCGTCTCCTGACGTCCACCGACACAAGTATTTTCCGGCGCCGGGCCACACCGCACCATCGGTGTGGCCCGGCGCCTTTTCTTCCAGCCGTGGTGATCGATGAGGTGTGGTGATGGGATTCCGTAAACGCAAGCGCGTGCCGTTCCGCAGCGCCGGCGAACTCGATGCGATGGAGGCCGCGGGCGCCGTGGTGGGCGCCGCACTCGTTGCCGTGCGCGCGGCGTCGGCGCCCGGGGTGAGCACCCTCGAACTCGACGAGGTCGCCGAGACCGTGATCCGACAGGCCGGGGCGGTGCCGTCGTTCAAGGGTTACCACGGATTCCCGGGATCGATCTGCTCGTCGGTCAACGACGTGGTGGTGCACGGAATCCCGTCGAGCACCGTCATTCTCGCCGAGGGCGATCTGGTCTCGATCGATTGCGGTGCCATTCTCGATGGCTGGCACGGGGATTCGGCCTGGACCTTCGGGGTCGGTGAACTGTCGCAGGCCGATGCCGAACTCTCCGAGGCAACCCGACTGTCGATGGAGGCCGGGATCGCCGCCATGATCGACGGCGCACGCCTCACCGACATCTCGCACGCCATCGAGACCGGAACCCACGACGCCGAGCGAAAGTTCGATCGTGCCTTCGGGATCGTCGACGGCTACGGCGGTCACGGCATCGGTCGCGAGATGCACATGGAACCGTTCCTCGCCAACGAGGGTGCCCCCGGCTCCGGCCCGCTGCTCGTCGTCGGGTCGACATTGGCCATTGAGCCGATGCTCACCCTGGGCACCACCGAGACCAGCGTTCTCGACGACGACTGGACGGTCGTCACCGACGACGGCTCGCGGGCCGCGCACTGGGAGCACACCGTGGCCGTCACCGCCGACGGCCCGCGAATCCTGACCAACCGACCGTCCTGAACCAACCGACCGTCCTGAACCAACCGACCGTCCTGAACTGCCGGCTGGGCTGACCGCGTCCACGCGTCGCAACCGATCGGGCGGCGACACCTGCCGGACACGTATCGCTCACCGGCGCTCAACGCGGCCGTTCGCGTCCGGTCAGCTGTCGGCTGAATACTCGCCGAGTGCCATCGGTGAACGAACATGTGCTGCCCCGCGCGGGCGGGCGTCGGCCGTGGAAGTCCTATGCCCTGTTCCTCGCCATCGTGGGCCCCAATCTGGTGTTGTTGGCGGTGTTCACGTATCGGCCGCTGATCGAG